>NZ_JBEZDT010000003.1:292584-328354 GCF_040648455.1 Catellatospora sp. NPDC049133 | reverse complement strand
ATCATCCGCCCACCCCCGATATCTCCACTGCCGCTTACACACTCTTACCCAACCCGCCGCTCTTCCGATCGGGCTCGCCGGGTAGCCGTCGCGCGTCGACGCGCGACGGGTCGCAGTAGGCGGTCCAGGCGCGGGCGACCGCGCCGGAACCGGGGAATAGGTCATCGAAGGTGTCGCCGGGTGTCGCGCCGAGCAGGTCGAAAACCCAGCGGGAGAACGCGGCCGGTTTCGCGCCGATCACGCGTCCGGGCAGCGTCGTCATCGGCGCGACCCCGTGCACCAGCGAGTCAGTACGCCGGGCCTGCCGGTCGTCGGGGTCGGCTGGTCGTCCGCCGTGGTAGATGACCGGCTCCCATGCGTTGAGCGGCCACCGGCTGGCGGTGGGTCGTTCCCCGCGGTGCCAGGCGGCGACCCGCACGCCGGGCGGGCACAGGGCCAGCACGGCGGGCAGGGCGCGGGCGGAGGTAGACAGCGCCCACCCGTCGTAGCCGGTCAGCCGCGCGATAAGCGCCGCGTGGTCTACCTCCCCGCCGTAGTCGGGGTGCTCGCGGTAGAGCCAGGCCTTGCCCGGATATGGCGGGTCGGCGTACGCGAGGCGTAGCGGGCGGCCGGGGTCGACGGCTACGCCGGGTGCGCCGACCGTGCGGGCGAACCGGTGCCGTGCTTGGCGGCACCTGGTCGAGCAGCACACCGCGTCCCGCCGCGCGGCCGGCGGGATGGGCTGGTGGCACCAGGCGCACAGCCGTCGCGTGTCGCCGGTGACACGCGACGGCTCGTAGGCGTCATGTCCAGCTGGGCGCGACGCGTCGTGTTCCGCCACGGCGTAACGCGTCGCGCTCACCGCGGACCTCCGGCGGCCAGGTCACCGGGGCCGAACACCCGATCGATAACCACGCGCGTCACGGCCAGCAGGTGGCGTGCCTGGGCCTGCGCTGTGTCCTCGTCGTCGGCCAGGCCGAGCACCACGCGCAGCTCTACGCGGTCGTGTCCCGCCTGGTCGCGGTAGCGGGTAGCGACGAACCGGCCCACGTCGGTGACCCACACCTCCGGGATGGAGGCGTGCTCTCCGCCAGGCAGGCGGCGCGCCGTGCAGTGGTGCGCGCGGGCGCACCACCCCGGGCAGCGCCGCTCGCTATCCAGGCGGATCGTGCGCTGCCCGGTCGTGAGTGCGCGGGTCATGACGCGTTCCCGTCCTTGGCACGTGCCGCGCGGGCCGCGTCGGTGTTGGCGTTGTGGACGGCGTTGTAGATCCGGCGTCCGATGCGCAGGCGCTTGCGGGAGCCGCCACACATCCGGCAGGAACGGAGCCTGCGCATGATCAGCGTCTTGCCGGTGCCCGTTCCGGAGCACCAATGGCAGCGGCCGAACGGCAGCGCCCAACACAGCAAGACATAGACGGTTATAGCGGCGGTGGCGATCAAGGTAGCGGCGAGTTCCGGTGTCATGAAGGGCCTCCCCAGGCCGATTCGGGGCTGGTTTCGGGCATGGCGCTACCCGCTACCTGTTCGCGTCGTCGCAGGTAGTGGGCGGGATGAGGGGTAGCGGACCGGGTAGCGCCAGCGCTACCCGGTCGTGTGCCGCTACCTGTCGCGCTACCGGCCGTCCGGGCCGGTTCGCGCGGCGAGGATCTTGCCGATGTCGGTCCGGCGGTAGCCCTTGAGGACCTTTCCGCCAACCTTCACGTCCACCGACGCGACACCCAAAGAGCGGGCGATCTCCGACAGGGCGTCGGGGGTCAGCCCCGGGTAGGCCTCAGGCCACCGCTCGACCAGCGCCGGTGCGGCGGCGGTCCAGTGCTGGCCGTTGCCGGCGGCCACGTCGACCAGGTCGGCCAGCAGGTCACGCGCGGGTGCCTGCTCGCCGGTGGCCTGCCGGTTGCCGCCGCGCAGCAGCAGCGCCCGAGCGAGGATCGCGGCGGCCTGGTCGTGGCTCGGGTACTGCGACCGCACCGCCGTGGGCACCGACCCGCCGGTCATGACGCCCCAGCCCGCATCGACCACGGGCCGGTACACGGTGCCGGTGATCCCGCGCTTGTACGCCCCGGTCCCGAGGATCATGTCGTTCTCGACCTGGCCCGCCACCGACAGGCACCAGCGGTTGGTGACGCAGCGGGTGATGTTGGGCGGGAGGCTGGTCTTGTCCGGGATCTGGGTCGCCAGGATGACGACCATGTTCAGCGCCCGCGCCCGCTTGATCAGCCGCTCTGCCGCATCGGCGGCATCCTTGTCGGCGGCGAACAGCTCGTGCGCCTCGTCGATGACGATGACGATCGGGTGCAGCCCGGACCCGCGCTTGCGCGCCAGCTCGGGCGTGACCTTGCCCTCCGGGGCGTGTCCGGCCTGCTTGGCGGCCAGGATGCGCTTACCGCGCCGCTCGGCCTCACCCAGCGCCCATGACAGGATCGCGCTGCCCTGCCGGATCGCGTCGTCGTCCACGCCGCACACGTACGTCGAGCACAGCGGCTCGAAGTCGATGAAGTCGCCGGTGCCCTTGAACTCGGCAATCTTGAACTCCACCGTCGGATCGAGCGACGCCATCAGCGCCAGCGCCCGCGCCGCGTACGACTTGCCGGAACCGGGCTGCCCGCCGATCAGGAACGACCGGGCGAACAGGCTGGTCTTGACCGGCCGCTGACGCTCATCCGAGCCGAACTCCTCCTCCTTGAACACGCTGGTCTGCGCGTTGGAGGCGACCAGCGCCCACCGCGGGGTGCCCATCTTGGAGGCGGGCTGGTAGCCGACCCACAGGTCGAGCTGTCCAGCGTGGTCGGGGCCAGCGCCCGGCCACACCTGGTCAACCGGCAGGCGCAGCGCCGAGGACAGGTTGCCTCGCCGGTCCAGGACCCGCACGGCCTCCATGCCGGCGGGCAGGTTCACCCGTGCCAGCCAGCCCGGCCCGTCGCGGTGGATGCCCGGGTGCACGAATTCGACCTGCGAACCCTCCGTTAGGCCGGGCAGGCGCAACGACACCAGCGCCGCCCGCACCTGGTCAGCCGTCAGGCGGGTGAACCGCGGCGACGTACTGACGCGGTCGGTGATCGGCTTGTCCGCCGGTCGGCCGACCCGCGCCGCCAGCAGCACCGCGCCGGTAAGGGCGGCGTACCAGCCGATCGGCGGCACCGCATCCGACACCGCCAGCGCCGAACCCCCACCGCACGCGGCCAGCGCCGCAGCGCCGACCAGCATCCATCGGGGCTTGGACTCCTTGGACCGGGTGCGGTTGAGCGACTGCCAGGTGTAGGCGTCGTTGTGGTCGGCGGCGTGCTGGCGCAGGCCCCAGTTGCCCTCCTCCGCACTCGCCCACCACAGCGCCCGGCCGACCAGCCGGGCCGCGCCGCGCGGGGCGTACAGCGCCGTCTTGATGGCGTACTTCGGGCCGCGCAGAGCGTGGAACGCGGCGAAGTAGCCGACGTTGTCGGCCAGGGCGCGCAGCGTCGCGCGCCGGGTGTGCGCCGACAGCAGCCACGCGGGCACCAGCGGCACCCGGCGGCGAGCGTCGCCGCTGGCCACATCCGACCACGTCAGCGTGGCCGCACTGTCCGGCGCGTCGACGGGCGCGCCCGCGCCGGGCTTGTAGACGGTGTACGACTCGGCGTCGACCGGCCCGCCCGGGGCGGGCACCGTGACGCGGGTGGGCTCGTCGTCGTCGCTGAACACGACAGGGGTCAAGGCCATCGGTCTACCTCCGGTCTGCGTCGAACAGGGCGGTGATCAGGCGTTCGTGCAACTGGGTCAGCAGCCGGCCGCGCGGCATCGTGGGCCGCTCAGCCTCACTGCGCATCAGCGCCTCAGCAGCGGCGACCGCGCCGCGCAGCTCGGCGAGCCGGTTGGACAGCCACGTGCACATCTGCTGAAGCTGATCGATCAGGGCACGCTGGCGGACGATCTCGGCGTGCAGCATCGGGCACTGCCCGCACGGCTGCTGCTCGCTCACACGCCACCCCCGCAGGCCGGGGCGGTTGTGCTGGTCATACTGGGTGCGCTCCTTCTGTGAGGGGTAGCGGGACACGGCGCGGTTTCTCAGGCCATGGGTCGTGTCCCGCGTGAACTGGTCGCCGCTCTGGCGGCCACCGCCGCGGGCCGGGGTGATGAGCCCGGCCCGCACGGAAGCGGTCAGCGTCGAGGGAACTGCGGGAGTGGAACGCGGGCGTACCCGCGCGCCGGGAGGATGCGCTTGTCCGGACGTACCGGCACCAGCCGCATGCCGCGCTGCTGGCTGACTTGCTCGGCCCGGTAGGCCAGCCAGGTCAGGTAGTCGTGCGCCCGTTCAAGGGCGTACTGCCGGTCGGCGTGCTCGTCGTTGAGCCGCTCGCCCACCCACGTGGCCAGCGACCGCAACTGCCCGGCGAGGTCGTCGTCCGGGCGCAGGTCCGGGTAGGTGTCGTCTGGGTGGTAGTCGTCGAGCCCGGTCACTGCTCGGTCTCTTCCTGGTCGGCGCGGACCAGGTGGACCAGCCCGGAGGCCAGGCCGAGCACGATGACGGGCAGGCAGGACACGGCAGTGGTGATCTGCCACGGGGCGGTGGTGATGCCCTGTGCCTCCATGAGGTGGTAGGCGACCTGCCCGCACATGCCGACCAGCAGGGACACGATCGTGGACCAGCGGGCGAAGCGGCGGGCGCGGGCGGAGATACCGGGGGTGAACCAGACCTTCAGCGCGAACGCGGCGTAGGCGTCCATGCCCAGCGGCAGCGTGATCGCGGTGTCAATCTTGAAGCTGTCCCAGATGCCCGGCAGCGGGTGCACGACACCGAACCCGGTCAGCCGTCCCAGCTCGACCCACCCGGCCCAGATCGCGATGAACGCGCCCAACCCCACGACCAGGATCGGCCAGGTCCGGATCTGAGGCTTGCGCCGGACCGGTACGGCCACGACCACAGGCACCGGGGCCGGGGCGGCGACCGGCAGGGGCGGTGCCGCGACAGGGATCGGGTCGGCGGCGGGCCGCTCGACCGGCGCGGCGGTGATCTTCGGCTCCGGGGCCACGTCGACCGCCGTCAGCGGCGACGGCGTGTCCGTGATCGGCGCGGCGGTGATCTCCGGCACCAGGTCCGGGCCCGTCGGGTCGGGCTGCTGCTGCGGGGCCGGGCCGGAGGTCAGGCGCTCGTCCGGCGCGGCCGCGGCGAGGGTCGCCAGGAGCGCTTTGGCCTTCTCGTCACCGATCCGGAACCGCTTCATCGTGGCGTTACGCGACGGGGCGGTGCCCAACTCGGCAGCCCACAGCTTGAAGTCGTCGACCAGGGCGGCGACGGCGGGCGGGTAGACGCTAGTGGGTGCGGTCATTTCGAGCCTCCAGTGAGTGGGTGACGGCGCTCGGCGGTCGCGTACACGCGCACCACGCCGGGCCGGGAAGTCGGGTAGGGGTCGGACACGCCGGTCAAGGTCGTGGCGTCGTCCAGGACGGTCAGCAGGTTGGCCACGTCAGCGGCGGGGCCGATCAGCCGCACCTGCACCGGTTCGCCCGGCGCGGCCAGGGAATCCAGGGCGGCGCGGTAGAGGGCGTGCCGCTGCCCGGCGCGCAGCCGCGCGATCAGCGCGGCAGCCTGGGCGGCGGACAGCTCACCGCGGGCGGCACGCCGGGCGATGTCGCCGATTGCGCGGCCAACACGGGTGCGCGCCATCAGACCTCCACCTCCGTGTCGGTGGCCTGCCGGTCGGTCTTGTGCAGCTCACACAGGTACGTGCGACCGGCCGCGGTCTGGCGGGAAGAGGTGGCCCGGCGGCGCGAAGGGACCGGTCGGCCCGCCTCGTACGCGGCGGCCTGGGCGTGCCCGCAGTCCTCGCAGTCCCGCTGACCGCGGAACGTGGCGTAGCGGACCTGGCCCGGCTCCAGCGGCGGCGGCGCGGCCGGGCGAACCCTGACCGGCGCGGCCGGCACCTCGACCGGTGCGCCGGTGAACAGGTCGAGCTGCCCGGCGAACAGGCTCACCGCGTCGCCTCCCGCCTGGCGGCGGCGGCGCGGGAACACGCGAACCGGTAGGGCCGGTTGCGGCGGTCACAGATCGCGGCCAGGCGGCGGCGCACCTCGGCGCGCTCCAGGTCGGTCAGCTCCAGCACCTCACCGCGCATCGCCCGGCGGACCGCGACCTCATCGACGTAGGACGGGTCCGCCTCCAGGTCGAGGGGCAGGCCGCATTCCAGGGCGAACATGAAGTCGTCGTGCAGGGCCTGTGTCCATGCTGCGCCGCAGGCGACACCGCCGACCAGGTCGGCAAGGTCGTGGCCGTGGGTGGCGCAGTTGCGGGCCGCGACCGCAGCCAGGGGGTGGGCGATGGTCAGCCGGGCCGCGCCCGGTTCGTCGGCAGGGGCCGACGCGATAGCCTGGGTAGGCATCGTGATTCCTCTCTGAACAGGTGGGACGGGGTGCGAAAGACCCCGGCGGGGGCCAATCCCGCCGGGGTCGCTTGCTGTCCGCCGTCTGGCGGCCACCGCGCGGGCCGGGCAGATGCCCAGAGCCGCACGGAAACCGTCAGCGCAGACGAGCCCGGCGTGACCGGGCCGGCTTGCGGCAGTCGTTGCAGCAGCCGTCATCTGGGGGCTGCGCCACCAGCCGGCCACACGCGCACTCACGCCACGCGGCCGACGAACGGATCGAGACACGAACAGATGCGGCGAGGCTCATCACGTCCACCTCTTCCAGGTCAGTAGCGGTCAGGAGCAGGTGCCAGCCGGGCGCGGCCAACATGGACCGCGCCCGGCGCGAATCATTCGGGCCGACAAGCGGCCAGATGATCTGTGCAAATAGCGCCAACCAGGACTGCTCGTTCGCCCCGCTCGCCTGGGATCTACCGGGGTCGGCCACCGTGTGGCTCAAGGCAGGGATGCTCGGAGCGGCCGTGGCCAGCGCCTTTTCCTGTCGCTATGAAATTCTCAAGGCACAATCGCCGCGGTTAGTCGTCGCGCACGGCGCAGCCGAAGCCACCCCGCAGTCCGGACTTTGCCGAGCTAGCGAGCAACCTGGCTAGCCAGGTCGGTCAAGAAGAACCGTAGGTGGACCTGGCTAGCCAAGTCAAGCCTTGCACTCCAACTTTCCCAACTTGGCTAGTCAGCGCTATGGTTCTCGGGTGGCGAAGAACCTTGACTTTCTCGGCGAGCTGGACCCTGACGACCCCACGCAGTCGTCGCAGCAGATCGCTAACAAGCTGCGGGCCGCGATCCTCACCCGTCGCCTAACACCCGGCGACAAGCTGCCGTCTCAGCCGGAGCTATCAGTGCACTACGGAGTGGCCCGGGAGACCGTGAAGCGGGCGACGGAGATCTTGCGCAGCGAACGCTTGATCGTGAGCCGGCAGGGCAGCGGCGCTTATGTGCGTGCCCAGACGCAAAAGGCAAGGGAACTTGGACCGCATATCGAGGAAGCCTTCGGCGGGCCGCATGTGACCGTGGACTTTGCAGGGTTTTCGGGCGAAACCCTACGAAACGCCATCGCCGGAGCGCTGGACAAGATCCGTGATGGCAGCATCGCGCCCGAGACGATCGCAGTTCGGCTACTGATCCCTGATATGAGCGTGCCCATGGCCCTGCCTGCGCGCGCCGAGACGAAGGCAGATGATCCCGCGGTACGCGAACGTGCGGAGCGGATCACGAGGCGCGCTGTGGACGCGATAGTGGAACAAGTAACCGAAATCCGTGACCTCGGGCTTGTTCGCTCCGCCACTGTGGAAGTCCGGATGCACGGCGCAGCGCCGCTCTTCAAGCTCTACGTACTCAACTCAGACGAGGTGTTCTTCGGCTACTACCCCGTGGTTGAGCGCGCTGTCGCGATTAAGGGCGAGCCAATTTCGATCTTCGATCTGTTGGGCAAGGACGTGCCACTGTTCCACTACGCGGTCACGGATGAGGACGCCTCACATGGAACGCAGTTCGTGGAGTCATCCAAGGCGTGGTTCGACTCGATGTGGAGCACCATTGCCTACGAGTACCTCGCATGACGAGGTCGAGCGGGCTCGACAGCCTGCTTGCGCCGAGTCGGCGGCTGCTACTGCTGGACTTTGACGGGCCAGTGTGCAGCATCTTCGCCGGGTATACAGCACCCGTCATCGCGAGCGAACTGGTATCGCTGGTCCGCCAGATGACACTGATCGCCCCGGAGTATTTAGCAAAAGAGAGTGATCCACTGGAGGTTCTTCGCTGGGTTGGCGCGAATGGTGCGCCCACCGAAGTTCGCACCGTAGAGGAAGCACTTTGTGCTGCTGAGCTGCAGGCAGTCGAGTCAGCGGAAGCAACTCCATTTGCCCGCGAGGTGCTAGTTGCTGCGTTTGATCTCGGACTGCGGATCGCGATCGTGAGCAACAACTCAGCGGGTGCGATACATGCATATCTCGAAAAGTATCAACTAGATGCCTACGTTAGTTCGATTGTCGGTCGGGCGTTCGCTGACCCCGGCCTGATGAAACCCAACCCTGCACCGATTATTCAGGCTGTGCGCTCATTTGCGGTCGAGCCAGCGGACTGCGTTCTCATCGGCGACTCAATCGCAGACATCGAGGGTGCCCACGCGGCTGGCGTAGCGGTGATCGGTTACGCCAACCGTCGACACAAGGCAACCCGCTTTGCCGCGGCTGGGGCGGACGTCGTGGTGACGAGCATGGAGGAGATCATGCAGGCGCTCATCAAACGTCCGCCTAGCTAGCCATCGGCCGGGTGACCGCCGGTTCGCGATCGAGAGCGCACGGAGACATGGGTGGTCACGGCCGAGCAGGTGCCGTTCGGTGGTCGGAAGGTCGCCAGCATCGACGTACGCAACCCAATCAGGGTCGAGGATCGGGGCGTTATGCCGTAAGCGGCGGGGCGGGTTGACCGGTGCCCTTCGTTCGAACGTATGTTTGATCCGTGCCGGACATGCAACGTGGATACGAAGGTCCGAACGAGTACACGAGGGCGCAGGCGCAGATCACGGACGATCAGCTCGCCGAGGGCATCCGGGTGGCCTTCATCGCGGTGTGGTGGTGGTTCGACTCATGGTGGCTCGATGAACGTCCGACTGCCAACCAGTACTCACACAAGCGCGCCGAGATGATCCGCGAGACGCGGGACTTCTTCGTCGCTCGCGGAGCCGCCGCGTCCCTGCATGAACTACTGGACGCCAGCCAGCCGCTTCTGGGCGAGCACTGGTCCTCCAGCTCCACGTCCGAGAAGGGCCTCGCTGCGGCTATCGACGCGCTCCGAGACGCCACTCTGATCAGGGTGAACTCGGTGCGCCGGGCTCGCGAAGAGGTTGCCCGCTGGGATGGCCAACGCATGTTGCGAACCTTCGGCTGACTGCGACATGAAACGAGCAGTGCCCGCCCTCAACGAGGGCGGGCACTGTCTCTCCCATGGCTCGCCTTTCCATCATAAGCAACTAGGTCACTTCTGCCTAGTGCTTGCAGCTCGCGGCGGCTAGTTGAGGTAGCTCACGTTGATCTTCCCTGTCACCGTTGTCACCGCTTGTCACCGCCGGGCGGTGACAGCTTTCTACCGGTCTTGACCTGCGGTTATGGAGGTGCGCTGGGGCGATTGTCACCGTGTCACCGCTGTCACCGCCTCCGGCGGTGCCGAAGGGCTAAGTGCGACTCGCTTCGCGAGGCTCACTCCCGTGGACGCTGCGCGGTCGGTGGCGGAAACTCGTGCTCAGCGTTCAACCTTGCTGAAACACAGAGCCGTCGCACCAGCTGGGAGCGACGGCTCACAAGCCCGTGGATAACCCTCGCAATCGTGAGGTCACCTGCCCATCATGTCGCCCGGCGCCGCTACGCTCTCGTCCATGTCGATCCCCTGGACCACCCCAGTAGGCGGTTATCTCACTCGCGCTGAACGTGTCGCGATGTACGGCGGCGGCATGTACGGCGGCATGGAGCCTTCCGCGAAGAGCCCCAACGTCTTCATCTACTCCGACCCCTCCCGCGGGGAAACCTACGGTTACACCTTCGACGGATGGGACCCCGACGAGGAAGTCTTCCTCTACACCGGCGAGGGTCCCGAAGGCGACCAGCAGATGACCTCCGGCAACCTCGCCCTCCTTGACCACAGACGGGCCGGGCGTGTCGTGCGACTGTTCGTGGCCGACGGCGTCACGACTGGCACCACGAAGAACCACCGCTACCTCGGTGAGTTCGAGATTGATCCCGAGCTGCCCTACACAATTGAGCGGGCACCTGGCCAGAACAACGGACCAATGCGGAACGTCTTCGTATTCCGCCTTCTGCCAGCCGGCGACTATCTCGACCGGGCCGCCGACCGCAGCGCCGTCGTGGACGCGCCGGGCGGCGCGACGGTCCGGGAGGTAGCTCTGGAGGCCACGAACTTGACAACCGTCGCAGTACCGGCAACCCCACCCACGATCGCGCAGAAGCGCGAAGCTGAGTTGGTTGCCCGCTTCAAGGCATGGATGGGACCCAACCACATCTTCACGCGCCACGAGATCGTGCCGCCCGGTCACTTCAAAGCGCTGTACACAGATCTCTACGAGCGAACCGCAAACGAGCTGTACGAGGCCAAGGCGTCGGCAACGCGGGAAGCGATCCGCATGGCTGTCGGGCAACTTCTTGACTACCGCCGCCACATCAAAGTAGATAACCTTCGGTTGGTCATTCTCGTGCCCAAACGCCCCTCCGCGGACCTCCTTGACTTCATTCGCAGCGTCGGCGCCGAGTGCTGCTACGAGATCCCCGATGGCACCTTCGTCCGTTGGGCCGGCTAGGCCGAAGCGACTTTGCTAGAGCCGCGCTCTGCTCCCGCAGAAGCGCCGCTCTCCAGAAGCACAACCCAGAGGTACTGCCGGTGCACGGCAACCCGTGGCACGGCTGCCCACCGAAACATCGACCACCATGACGGCCACCCCGGCGGCCTAAAACGTCGGAACTTCTACAACGAACCGTTCTGATATTGCGCTGAGGCCGCTCTACCAGCTAAACCAGAGACTCAGTCGCGTACCGGATTTCCAGGGTTGCAACTTTTTGAAGATCAAGTGAGCGTCCAGCTCGGACGCCTCGTTTACACAATCGTGATACGTAAGGTGGTCGACCGGGTGATGATCCACCCTGACGTGGTGGCGGTAGCACTTGACAAAGTCGAGGGCTTTGCATTCGAACGCTTCGTTAACAGCTTCTTGCCCGCAATCACCGGGCACACGTACGTACCTCTCGGTGGCAACCACGACGGAGGGGCGGATGCCTTCGGCGGTGATCCTGTGCACGAGCGCGCCGGAAATGCGGAGATCTTCTACCAGGCGAGCATCCAACAGGACTTCCGCGCAAAGATTCGCGATACAGTGCGTACCCTTCGCAAGTTCGGACGCGAACCCCGCAAGCTGAATTACGTCACCTCTCGGACTATTCAGTACATCGACAATGAAGAAGAGACACTGAGCATTGAGCTTGGCGTTTCGCTGCGCATCTTCGATGGCAAGTACATCGGCAGCCATGTCAATAACGACGCAGCTACGAAAGCCGCTTTTGATCACCACCTTAGGCACTACACCGACTACCTCAAGCATGTCGGATCTTCGTCGATCGTGCCAAGCTCAAAACATGTCAAGTCTCCTGCCGTATTCGTGTTTCTTCGGCAGGAACTTGACCGGCGTTCGGGCAATGATTCGCTGGTTAACTCGGTGATTGACAGTTTGGCCCTCTGGGCGCTCGAAGGGACCGACCCTGACGCCGGCATCTTCATGAAAGCAGGCGAGGTCGAGTCGAAGATTCTCGATACCGTGCCGTCAGCAAAAGCGATTATTAAGGACCGCGTAGGTCGACGCCTGCAAGTCCTGTCAGCCAAGAGCTATCCGGGAGGCCGGCAAGCACATTGGCACAAGAAAGAGGATAAGTTTTGCCTTCCGCTCGAAACCCGTGAGCGTATTGAGTCAGAGAATCTAGAAGACGAAGCACTTCGGCTGCACGTGCTGAATTCTCTGTATGCCCGCGCTGCGCGCGAGAACACCGACCAGGACGAGGAGAGGCTTCGGCTGTCTGCGGAGGTTTCCCTGCGCGCTCTCCAGCTAGTATTTGAGAGGGAGGGTCTAGAGTTTGCCCACTTCATCGATGGCGGCTCCAGCCAGGAGCCTCCGGCAGTCAGTGACGCCGTACGAGATGCCATAACAGAGTACAAGATCTACGGTGCCGATTCAGTCACTATGGCACGAATCTGTCTCTCGGCTGCCCGCGCTTGCTTCTATCAGTCCTCCCCTCAGGAACGCCTTTACCTTGGCAAGCTGGCTCGAACGTACGCATTGCTTTTTACGCTGAATAATGAACCGCGCCTGGTTCAATATTTCCAAGACATGACGGCCGACTTTTATCTGTACGTGGGCACGGACATGCTTGTGCGCGCATTGAGTGAGCACTATCTCGACGTGCCAGATCAGCTCACCAAAAACACTCTGCTCCTAGCTGCTCGGGCAGGCGCAAAACTAATTCTGACCGAGCCCGTATTGGGAGAAGTCCTAAGCCACATCCGGGCCACAGATAACGAATACCGCAGCTACTTCCGACACGTTGCGGACGAGGCCTCCGAGGAACTGGCGATGAATGCGCCTAAGATTCTCGTGCGCACGTACATGTATGCCCACCGTGCTTTCAAGGAAAATAAACGCGGTCCCAGAAGCTGGGAAAACTTCCTGAACCAGTTCTGCACCTACTCCACGCTTCACAAGAACGAGGCAAGGGCAGACCTGCGTAGGTATCTACAAAGCGCCTTCGGCATGGAGTATCGGACAACCGCGGACCTTCAAAACCTAGTGGATCAAGATACGGTTGCGAAGATCGCTGACGATCTTGAGCCCAGGAAAGACCGCAGGCTCGCGGAGAACGATGCGCTATTGGCCTGCGCGGTGTTTGGCCGTCGTAGGGTAAAGCGCGAGGAATCGGCTATCACGGAATTCGGCTACCAGACGTGGTGGCTCACGAACGAAACCATGATTCTTCGCCATACCTACGAATTGCGGCGGGCCAACCAGAATGAAAAGTACATGATGCGACCAGACTTCTTGCTCAACTTCATGACGTTCGCTCCTGCTGCCGCCGACGCCCGGAGGGCATTTTCTAATGTCTTCCCGACACCACTGGGTATACGGCTATCAAAACGCATGGATGAGGATGCGTTCCATAAAATCATGCAGGACGTGAAAGACGCAGACGAGATGGACGAGAGCCGGCGTAGTGCTGCGATGGCCAGAATTTCTGATGCGCTAAAGGGCGACTTCCATAAGCAGTACATGATTAGCTTTGGCACATCCGACTAGCAGCCCAGCACGACACGGGGTGCTGAACCGCGGGACGTGTCGCTGAAACACAGAGCCGTCGCACCCAGCTGGTGCGACGGCTCTGTGTTTCAGCAAAGGGGTTCGGGCGCTCGTTACCGCGAGAGCAGAGCACAGGAGGATACTTAATCAACTTGGTTATAAATGCGGTGGGGTGTGGCTCTTCGCGCGGCGCGCTGGACAATGCACGGACAGAATCTCCCGCGCTGCAGCGTTATCGCAGCTCAACACGGGCTCGCTATCTGGTCTTGAAAATCACAATGGCAGCGGCTTGTGTCCGTTCAAAATCAGCCGGGTCTAGCCCTGCCTCCTCGCCATTTCCAGGTTGGCCGCCGCCGCTTCCACCAATGGGTGGTCCGGGGATAGAAGCCGGCTTGCCGCGGTAAGGACCTGGTCATACATGGTGATCGCCTCGTCAACCCGCCCCGCCGTCTCGTAGGCACCCGCGAGATTGTTGCGGCAGGTCAGCGTGCCCGGGTGGTCCTCACCCAGCACTCGCCTGGTCTCAGCGAGGACCTGCTCATACATGGTGACCGCCTCGCCAACCCGCCCCGCGGCCCGGTAGGTGTAGGCGAGGTTGTTGCCGGAGGCCAGCGTATCGGGGTGGTCCTCACCCAGCACACGCATACGGTCGGTGAGGACCTGCTCATACATGGTGATCGCCTCGTCAACCCGCCCCGCCGTCTCGTAGGCACCCGCGAGATTGTTGCGGCAGCCCAGCGTGTCGGGATGGTCCTCACCCAGCACTCGCCGGGTTTCAGTGAAGACTTGCTCATACATGGTGATCGCCTCGTCAACCCGCCCCGCCGTCTCGTAGGCACCCGCGAGATTGTTGCGGCAGGCCAGCGTGTCGGGGTGGTCCTCACCCAGCACACGCATACGGTCGGTGAGGACCTGGTCATACATGGTGATCGCCTCGTCAACCCGCCCCGCCGTCTCGTAGGCACCCGCGAGATTGTTGCCGGAGGTCAGCGTGTCGGGGTGGTCCTCACCCAGCACACGCCTACGGTCGGTGAGGACCTGCTCATACATGGTGATCGCCTCGCCAACCCGCCCCGCCGTCTCGTAGGTGTAGGCGAGGTTGTTGCCGGAGGTCAGCGTGTCGGGGTGGTCCTCACCCCGCACTCGCCGGGTATCAGTGAGGACCTGCTCATACATGGTGATCGCCTCGCCAACCCGCCCCGCCGTCTCGTAGGCACCCGCGAGATTGTTGCGGCAGATCAGCGTGCCTGGGTGGTCCTCACCCAGCACTCGCCTGGTCTCAGCGAGGACCTGCTCATACATGGTGACCGCCTCGCCAACCCGCCCTGAGGCTTCGTAGGCGGCCGCGAGATTGTTGCGGTAGGCCAGCGTGCCGGGATCGTCCTCACCCAGCACACGCCTACGGTCGGTGAGGACCTGCTCATACATGGTGATCGCCTCGCCAACCCGCCCCGCCGCCCGGTAAGCACCCGCGAGATTGTTACGGGAGGTCAGCGTGCCCGGATTGTCCTCACCCAGCAGACGCCTACGGTCGGCGACGTTGTTTTGCAGGAGCACGATGGCCCGTGTCAGGTCACCCGCCTCACGTAACGCTCGGCCCATCCAGTCAGCCTGGACCAGCAACAACGCCGGAGGATTGCCGCCAGCGTTCTCACGCACCGCCATCACGTGTCGGGCGAGCTCGTCGACCTCGGCCCGCCGCTGGGCCACCTCGGCAAGCGGCAGATGATCGGTCAGGACGTCGAGCAGCCGTGACGCCGCGTCAACCGCATCGGTCAACCTGGGACTCGCACCGTCGATCGAGGCATGGAACCGCACCATCCGGGCCGTCAGCCGGTGCACTATCACCAGCACCCCATCCCCGGCATCGTACGACCGCCCACTGAGAGTGACCAGCGACCAGGCCGCCAGCACGTCCAACGCCGCCAGCACCCCACCAGACAACCCCAGCCCTGACTCGCCGCTCACCAACAACCGCCGGCTTACACCATCAGCCGACAGCACCGACAGGACCCCCAGCACCCGCAGCGCGTCCCCCGACCCGTCAGCCTCGCCGACACCGGCCATGCTCAGCGCCGTCGCCTTTACCACCCCCGGATGAGACGCCCCCGCCTCCTGCCGCAATGTCTCGTCCAAACGCTGCGACCCCAGCAACCGCAGATACTCCCCGTAGGTCTGGCTGTTACGGGCCACGTACGCCCCGGCCTGCGCCAATCCCAGCGGCAACCACCCCAGCTCCTCCCCCAGCGCAACCGCGTCCGGGCCGTCGGGCAGCCCGGTAACCTCCCGCAGGAAGCGCCGCCCCTCAGCCTCGGTGAACATCCCCACCTTGACCGTGGCCACCCCGTCCATCCGAAGAAACTCCTGCCGGTTCGACGTAATCAGCACCTTCACACCGCCCCGCGTTGGCAGCCACCCTCGCAGCGCCGCCGGATCGTCGACGTTGTCGAATACCACCAACCGTCGCGCCCGACCACCCTCACCCAGCCACCGCACCACAAGCTCGGCCAGCACCTCCGGAGCGTCATCGGCACCCCCCAACCCACGCGCCCGCGCCAACTGCGCCAACCCGGCCACCGCGCCCGACTCCGCGTTCAACCACGCCACCAGATCGAACCCCGCCGTATCGCACTCACGCGCGAACGCCGCCGCCAGTTGCGTCTTACCCGCACCCCGCTCACCCGGCAGCGCCACCAACGCCACCCGACCGCGGCCACCTACCGCCGCCCGCAACGCCTTCATCTCCCACGACCGGTCCTGGAAATGCGCCGCCGCCAACGGCACCTGCCCCACCACTCGCGACAACTCCCTCGCCACTGCCGGATCGACCGGGTTATGGCCAGACCGCAGCGCACTGATCAGATCCGGCAGAAACGCCATGATCAGAGCTGCGATTGCCGTAGATACCACCACCAACGGCGGCTTGTCATCAGCGACCAGAGACCACACCACCGCCGCGGCACCCACGCAGCACGCCGTAACGATCAACCCGTACTTGAACCACTGACGACCGGCCACCCACGCAACTTATATACGGCCATCAACGCCGCAACACCACCCGAACAACCCATTCCCAAGACGTGACCACCGGAGTGGCCACGGAGCCTTGATCCGGATCAGCCAAGGACGCGCTCGGCGGTGGGCCGGTCTCAGTCTTGGTCTCATTCGGCGCCGTCTGGGGTCGTTCGCCACGGCCCGCACTGGCACCGTGACATGCCGCAAGTCCTGCCGGGCACCGTGCCGAACAGACGTCAGCAGACTTGGAAAGCGTGCTGATCAGCCAAGGTTCAGTCGTCGAATTCGAACCCGGTCGCCGCCGCCAGCGTCATCAGCTCACGCATGCGGTCCGGGTCGTTCGCGACGGCCGCCATCCGTGCGCCCAATTCCTCCAGCGCGGCGCGGTCCGTGCCGTACGCGCAGAACATGCCGCCCTCCGGGTCGGAGCTGAACCGGCCGTCCAGCGCCGCCGCCTCGTGCCGAACGAGCAGTTGGGCTACTCCCTCCCAGAAGTACCCGTTCGGCTCGTGCCCCAGCTCCTCGACAAGCCCATCGACGCTGGTGGTGCCGGCGTCCAGCAGCAGCGAGTACTGGCCCGGCTCGGTCTCGATCAGGTCCAGCGGTGTCATCGGCGCAGCATCACACACGGCACCGACACGCAGGCGAAGGGCACGGTCCACAGGAAGGCTGCTCGGAGTCCGGATTTCCGAGGACGTTCCGAAGTTAGGTATCCATGAGGGATGAGCGCCGCGTTTGTCCAGCTAGTTGGCACTCTGATCAGTTCACTCGGCACGCCCTCCGGAGGCGGGGGCGCAGGTTCGAATCCTGCCGGGGGCACTCTTTTGTACTAGTAAGTAGCTAATATCCAATTTCTGGATCGCGCTTACTGCGCAGCTGAGCTGCGGAAACATCATCGCTTGGCAAGTTGATCAGGGAGCAGGCCGCGACTGTGCCCAGTTCGCCGATGCGCGTGTCACGTCGCCGATATCCCGATTCGTGATGAACTGAGATGTGAGCAAGCCAGCTGAGCTGGAGTGTGACTACGACATCACCGTCGTTGACGGCGAGCGGGCACGGCGTCTGGCGACAGCGCAAGCAGAATCCATTCTGGAGATTCTGGAGTGGTTCAGGCGCACGCCGAATCCTTCGACCACATCCACGGCCACGCCAGAAACCTAGGTACTTCGGCTAGCTGGTTGCGACAGTCAACTGGGCTTTGGTCGGTCCGCGGGCCGATGCGATGCCCCGTCTGCGGCGAGGACGAGCCCCGGCGCTGAACGGGCAGTGATCGCCGCGTACCTGCCGGCGGCCTTGGCTGACCGGCGTTTCAACAAGCATCCAAGCCGCCCCTCCAACGGTCGCCTTCTGCGCGTGTATGAGATGTGCCAGTGATGTTGATGTGCCAGTGATGACAGCCGGTCCTGCGGATTCGTTCCGGGAATACGTGCACGCGCGCCTGGGGACGCTTGTGCGTGCGGCGTTCCTGCTGACCGGCGACTCGTATCTGGCGGAGGACCTGGTTCAGCAGACGCTGGCCAAGGTTGCCTCCCGCTGGGAACATATCGTCGCGGACGGGAACCCGGACGCCTACGTGCGGCGCGTCCTGTACCACCAGCATGTCTCCTGGTGGAGAAGGTGGCGACGGGAGCCGCTGCCGGTCGCCGCCGTGCCGGAGGTCGCCGGGGCGGACCCCCACGGGCCGACGACGACGGCGATCGCCGTTCGCCAGGCGCTGGCCAAGCTGGCCCCCAAACAGCGGGCCGTGCTGGTGCTGCGCTACTTCGAGGACTTGACCGAAGCGCAGACGGCACAGGTCCTGGGTGTGTCGACGGGCACCGTGAAGAGCCAGGCTCGTGATGCGCTGGCCCGTCTACGTGCCGTCGCCCCCGAACTGGCTGACCTGCAGGAGGTGTCGAAATGACTACAACGCTGCATCGAGTTCTGGTTGATCTCGCCGGCGAGGCGCCCAGCGTGCGCATGCCGGAGGACCTGTGGCGGCGCGGACGTCGCCTCCGCTGGCGGCGCCGGGCCGCAGGGATTCTTGCCTGCCTGCTGGTGAGTATGACCGCGATGTGGCTGCCGTCGCCGAATGCGACCGGGTCGCAGTTCGCAGGTACTGACGACCGTACGCTGCCGGCCTGGGCCGCCCAGCCCTACCTGTGGCAGCAGACGTTCAGCGAGGATCCGAACGGGCCGGCGAAGCTTGTGTTCGAGACAGGGCACAGTCTCGATCTGGATACGTCGCTGGTGGTCGTGGGCCGGGACGACTCCTTCCGGCTGGTCTACCTCGACCCCGGCGAGTTGATGGGCAGTTTGTCGCCAGACGGCCGCTACCTCCTGGGCGACAACCTTGTCGACCTGGTCACCGGGCAGTCCCGCAAGCTCAGTCCTGCCGTCTCGTCACATTGGCCAGCCGTGTGGTCGCCCGACAGCCAAAGCGCCGTCGCCGTTATCGGGCAGGACGACGTAGTGCCAACCACCGGCCCGAACGGTGAGCGGATCAACGATTCGACGCGCTTGGACAACATCGTCATCGTTAGCGTGCCGGACGGCAGTCTACGGGTCGTCCACGTGGCTGAGGCAGACGTCTTCCGGGCGGCGTTCTCGCCTGACGGCACCCGGGTGGCCATCACCGTCGGCCGCGACGCGCAAAATAAGGAGTTGCTCATCCTGGACGTTGCGACTGGCGCCGTGCAACGTGCGGTGCCGCTCGGCGAGCGGCAGCAGATCGCGGGCAGCGCCGCCTGGTCGCCGGATGGCAACCAACTGATCCTCACATTCATCGAGGAATGCATTACGTCGCCGTCCTGCGACGGGCCCACCCCTGACCGGCCGGCCCGGCAGCGGTTCCACCTACAACATCTCGATGTCGACACCGGAACGGTCACGGACGAGGCGGTCCGTGGCCGGCAAGATCGACCGAACCTCATCGCGTGGCGGCAAGGC
The DNA here is from genome assembly GCF_040648455.1 of Catellatospora sp. NPDC049133. Classification (NCBI taxonomy): domain Bacteria; kingdom Bacillati; phylum Actinomycetota; class Actinomycetes; order Micromonosporales; family Micromonosporaceae; genus Catellatospora; species Catellatospora sp. NPDC049133. The sequence continues at coordinate 309,197 of NZ_JBEZDT010000003.1, read as the reverse complement.
GCTCCGGTCCTGTCGGTTACCAACGACGCGGACAACTCATGCGCCATCGTGCGTCTCCCGGCCGGCCAGAGCCCCGAGACCCTGCCACTGCGGGCGGCTGGGTACGGGTGCCCGAGCTATCCCCGCAATGCACTGGAGCAGTGGACACTCGATGGCCCACAGCTGACGCCGTCGCCATGGCAAGCGCAGAACTGGGCCTACGTCGTGCTGGGGCTCATCGTACTGACCGGCGCGGCGCTCGTTGTGAAGCTGGGCCGGCGATGGAGACGGCGGTCGATGACACAACGTTCCAGGGTCGCCCCTGAGCCTCCGCGATAGTGCGCCTGGCGCCGGACCAGATCAGAGTCAAGACCCTGCGTAGCGCCCGATGACTCTTTTGTTATCCAATCGACAGGTCAGCCGCTGTAACCAGCCGACCCAATGGGGAGAAGTTTTGGGATGTATCCGGCCGGGGGCAGCAGCACAAAGAAGCCGCAGACCTGCGAAAGCAGATCGGCGGCTTCAGCCGTCTGTGCGGCTACTCAGAACGGCACATCCCGGACCCGACCGTCGTCGGTAACGTGAGCTGCATGGACATCAAGGTCTCACACTGCTTCCTCATCGTCGACGATCACGACAAGGCCCTCGGCTTCTACCGTGACGTGCTCGGATTCGAGGTGCGCACCGATGTCAGCTACGAGGGCATGCGCTGGGTGACCGTGGTGCCGCCGAGCCAGCCCGATCTTGAGATCACCATCGAGACCCCCGAGTCCCATCCGGGCGCGTCCGCCGAGGACAAGCAGAAGCAGTACGACCTGCTCGCCAAGGGCCTGCTGCGCGGGCTCATCCTGACCACCGACGACGTCGACGCCGCCTTCGAGCACATCCGCGCGTCCGGTGCCGAGGTGCTCCAGGAGCCGGCCGACCAGGCGTACGGCGTACGCGACTGCGCGTTCCGCGACCCGGCCGGCAACATGATCCGGCTGAACCAGCCCAGAACGCCCCGGGCCTGAAGGCCCGGCGTCAGTCCTGGCGCTGGTCGTCCGCGGCGGCGTTCCCGACCACGTCGTCCCGGTACTGCGGCCTGATCTGGGACGCGTTGCCCGCGTCGGCCTCCGCCCGCTTGCGTGCCCGCGCCGCGCCCTCGGCCGGGCCGCCCGCGTGCCGCCACACCTCGTGCTCCCGGAGGATCCACCCGAAGGCCCCGGCCGCGCACATCACCACGAACAGCGCGAACGAGATGACGACCAGCCAGTTCAGCGCGGGTGCCAGGTGCTCGCCGTCACGGTCGAGGTTGCCCAGGATGACGAGGCCGAGAATGCCCGTGAGCAGCGCGATCAGCGCGAGGACGGTGAGCCGTCCGGTCTGCGTCGGGTGAAGTGGGGTCATGGACTCCAGATGATGTCACGCATGCCGAGGTCGCGAGGGCCCGTCCGGTGACCGCTGGTCGGCGTACGCCGCTCGCTCGGTAGGCTCCTGCCCGTGACCATCACGTTTGCTGACCTGACCACGATGCGGGTCGGTGGCCCGGTAGCGCGGCTGGAAGTCGCCCGCAGCACGCCGCATGCGATCGAACTGCTCCGCGACGCGGACGGGACCGACGAGCCGCTGCTCGTGATGGGCGGCGGCTCGAACCTGGTCGTCGGCGACGTCGGCTGGGACGGCATGGTCCTCAAGATGGAGTCGGCCGAGTTCGACATCGACGGTGAGCTGGTCACGGCCGCCGCCGGGGTCGAGTGGGACCACCTCGTCCGCACCGTGCTGGCCGAGGGGCTGGCCGGGGTCGAGGCGCTGTCCGGCATCCCCGGTTCGGTCGGCGGCACGCCTGTGCAGAACGTCGGCGCGTACGGCACGCTGACCTCGGACGTGCTGGAGTCGGTCACCGTGTACGACCGTACGACGGGCGACGTCGAGGTCTGGACGCCGGAACGGTGCGGGTTCGGCAGCCACCGCCAGTCGGTGTTCAAGCACAGCGACCGCTGGATCGTGCTGGACGTGACGTTCCGGCTGCGCCGCGGGAAGTCCGCCCCGATCACGTTCCCCGCGGTGGCCGAGCGGCTGGGGGTGCCGGTCGGCGGCACCGCCGACCCGGCCGACGTACGCGAAGCCGTCCTGGCCCAGCGCCGCCAGCGCAAGATGGTCCTGGACGCCGCCGACCACGACACCTGGAGTGTCGGCTCCTTCTTCCTCAACCCGGTGCTCGCCGAGGTGCCCGACCGGGCTCGCGAATGCCCCAGCCAGCCGGACGCCAAGGGCACCAAGCTGCACGCCGCGTGGCTCATCCAGCACGCCGGATTCGGCCAGGGTTACGGGACCGAGTGGGGCAACGGCACCGTCTCGCTGTCGACCCGGCACACTCTCGCGCTGACCAACCGGGGCGGCGCGACCACGGCCGACGTGCTGAAGTTCGCCGCGCACATCCGCGACGGGGTGGAGGCGATGTTCGACGTCGCCCTGACCCCCGAATGCCACCTGGTCAACTGCTCGTTCTGAGCCCGGCTCGAAGGAAGGGCACCTTCACATCGCTATGCGTTGTGAAGGTGCCCTTCCTTTCGGTGGCGACGCTTTCGAGCAGGTCGGCGCACCATTGCCGGAACGGCTCCGGATTGTCGCGTGAGGGATGGACTCGGTTGCTGAGGACCACGACTCCGTAGCCGCGCGCGGGCTCCAGCCAGATCCGGTTGCCGACGAAGCCTGAGCAGCCGAAGGAGCCCTCGCCCGTGGCGGGTCCGCCGATCCCCCGGGTCGGTGGCAGCCACCAGCCGAGGCCGAACCGCTCGTCCGCGGCGTTGCGCGCCCAGCAGCGGGTCGCGGCGCGGTGCAGGTGCGCGGGCAGCACCGTCCCGGCCAGCCAGGCCTGCGCCGCGGCGGTGACCAGGGCGAGGGTGCCGAAAGCACCGGCCTGGCCGGCGATCCCGCCCATGGCGTGCGCGTTCTCGTCGTGCACCTCGCCGACGACGACCCTGGCGCGCCAGCCGCACCGTTCGGTGGCGACCGCCGGACCGGGCGCCGGCCCGAACCGCAGGCCGCTGCGCTGCTGCGCGAGTTCGGCCAGGCTCAGCCCGGTGTGGTCCTGGACCGCCTCGCCGAGCAGGAGGAACCCGAGATCGCTGTACTCCGCCCCGCTGCCGGGTTCCCGCACGAGCGGGGTCGCCACGGCCTGCGCGACGATCTCGTCCCGGGTGGCCGCCGTACGGAAGAACTGCCGGACTGCGGGCAGGCCCGCCTGGTGCGAGAGCAGTTGGCCGACTGTCGCCCGGCCGACCGGAAACGGGCGCGCGGGCGGCCACGCGTCGGCGAGCGGGCTGTCGAGGTCCAGGTGCGCCAGCACTTCGGGCAGCGTCACCAGCGTCTTGGTCACGCTGGCGAGGTCCCACCAGTCGTGCGGGCCGACCGGCCTGCCCGTGGTGAGGTCGGCCGTGCCCGTCACCGCGCTGAAGCGGGTCTCGGCGCGGTCGAAGACGCTGACCGCCACCGCGGGCATCGGCGCGGCGGCCATCAGACGGCGGATCCCGTCGTGCAGCGTGTCCTGATCGGCCTGCGGGCTCGGCTCGGTCACGTCAGGCCTGTACCGTCTCGTCCGTCGCGGGCAGTCCGCGCCGGACCGGGTTGGCCAGCGTGCCGATCGCGCCGACGGTGATGTGCACGGTGTCGCCGTCGCGCAGGCTGAACGGCGCGGGCGGCACCAGGCAGGTGCCGGTGGACAGGACCACGCCGTCCGGGTGCACGTCGCCGCGCATCAGGTAGCCGACCAGGTCGTCGAGCCGCCGGTGCAGCTGCGAGGTGCCGGCCGTGCCCCGCCAGGCGGTGCCGCCGTCACGCGTGATCTCCAGCGCGATGTCCAGGTCGTACGGGTCGGCCACCGCCCAGACCGGCGTGATCCACGGCCCGAGCGCGCACGCTCCGAAGTAGATCTTCGCCTGGGGCAGGTAGAGCGGGTTCTCACCCTCGATGGTGCGCGAGGACACGTCGTCGCAGACCGTGTACCCGACGATCTCGCCGAACCGGTTGACCACCAGAGCCAGCTCGGGCTCGGGCACGTCCACTTCGGAGTCGGCGCGCACCCCGATGGTTTCACCCGGGCCGCGCACCCGCCACGCCGCCGACTTGAAGAACAGCTCGGGGCGGGCCGCGTCGTAGACGAGCTGGTACACGTCGGCAGCCCGCTCGCTCTCCTCGATCCGGGCCTCGCGGGACACGCGGTAGGTGACGCCGCTGGCCCATACCTCAGTGGTGCCGTCGACGGGCGCGAGCAGGCGTACGTCAGCCAGCGGGAGCGCCGGACCCGGCGCGGGCCGGGTCAGCAGGTCGCGCAGTTCGGCCAGCGGGAGCCGCCACAACTGCGCGAGCGACGCGACGCCGGGCAGCTGCCTGACCTCGCCGTCGGTGTGCAGGCCGATGCGGACCTCCGGCGCACCGGCCGCCCGGTACCTGACGATGTGCGCCGCGAAGTGTGGTGCCGACATGTCAGCAGACCCTAGTGTGCTGGTACACGTAATCCCAGCGCGGAACCGGAGCGGCCACCGCTGACCGGCGCACGACCGGAGGTGGACATGGACGCGCGGCCGACACGGCGCAGCCGGCACTGGTTCGGGGCCGAGGGGCGGTCCGGCATGGTCTACCGGTCGTGGATGCGCAACCAGGGCCACGGACCCGAGGTCTTCGACGGCCGACCCGTGATCGGGATCGCCTCCACCTGGTCCGAGTTGGCCCCGTGCAACGCTCATCTGGACCGGGTGGCGGAGTCGGTCAAGCGCGGCGTCTGGCAGGCCGGTGGCTTCCCGCTGGTCTTCCCGGTGATGGCGACCGGCGAGACGCTGATGCGCCCCACCGCGATGCTGTACCGCAACCTGGTCGCGATGGTCGGCGAGGAGCTGATCCGGGCCAACCCGCTCGACGGGGTGGTGCTGCTGTCCGGCTGCGACAAGACCACCCCGGGCCTGCTGATGGCCGCGGCCAGCGTGGACCTGCCGGCCGTCATGGTCACCGGCGGCCCGATGCTGAACGGCAAGTACCAGGGCGGCGACGTCGGGTCGGGCACGCATGTCTGGAAGTTCGAGGCCGAGGTCAAGGCGGGCCGGATGACGGTCGACGAGTGCCACGTCGCCGAGGGCTGCATGGCCCGCTCCAACGGCCACTGCATGACGATGGGCACCGCCTCGACCATGGCCTGCCTGGCCGAGGCCCTAGGCATGCAGCTGCCCGGCTCGGCGAGCTGGCCCGCGGTCGACTCCCGCCGGTACGAGACGGCCCAGGCCGCCGGGCGGCGCATCGTCGCGATGGTGGAGGAGGACCTGCGGCCCAGCGCCGTGCTGACCCGGGCCGCCTTCGAGAACGCGATCCGGGCCAACGCGGCGATCGGCGGCTCCACCAACGCGGTGCTGCACCTGCTCGCGCTCGCCGGGCGGGTCGGGGTCGGGCTGGGCCTCGACGACTTCGACCGGCTGATCCGGCAGGTGCCGACCCTGGTCGACCTGATGCCGTCGGGGCGCTTCCTGATGGAGGACTTCTGCTACGCGGGCGGGCTGCCGGTGGTGCTGCGGCGGTTGGCCGAGGCCGGGCTGCTGCACGGCGACGCGGTCACCGTCACCGGCCGCGGGATCGGCGCGGAGGTAGCCGACGCGAGCTGCTGGAACGACGAGGTGATCCGTCCCTGGGACAAGCCGTTGCAGGCCGCGGGCAGCGGCACCGCTGTGCTGACCGGCAACCTGTGCCCGCGCGGCGCGGTGCTGAAGCAGTCGGCGGCCTCGCCGCACCTGCTGGCGCACGAGGGCCGGGCCGTGGTCTTCGACTCCCCCGAGGACTACCACGCCGTCTGCGACGACGAGGACTTCGACGTGGCGGCCGACGACGTGATCGTGGTCCGGGGCGCGGGGCCGAAGGGATACCCGGGCATGCCCGAGGTGGCCAACGTGCCGATCCCGACCCGGCTGCTGCGCCAAGGCGTGACCGACATGGTACGGATCAGCGACGGCCGGATGAGCGGCACTGGCTTCGGCACCGTGGTCCTGCACGTGTCCCCGGAGGCGGCCGTCGGCGGCCCGCTCGCCCTGGTCCGCACCGGCGACCGGATCCGCCTCGACGTGCCCGCGCGCACCCTCGACCTGCTGGTCACGGACGAGGAACTGGCGGAGCGGGCCGCGAACTGGACCGAGCACACCGCCGCCGCGGACCGCTCGGGTTACCGCTGGCTCTACCGCGCGCACGTGCAGCAGGCCGACCTGGGCGCCGACTTCGACTTCCTCACCGGTTGCCGCGGCTCCGAGGTCCCCCGCGACTCCCACTGACGCACAGCCCGCAGTCCGACGCCCGCCGGGGTCCGACCGTGGTCCCTACGCGCAACTCTTTCGGACTCGCGGCCTCAGAACTGTCGTGAGGCCGCGAGTCGGCAAGAGTTGACGACCGGTGCTTAGAATGATCGTTTCCCGCCCCTGGAGACGCTCATGACCTGGACTTTCCGCCGCATGATGGAGGTTCTCGGCGCGGCGGCGCTGCTGGGGCTCTCGGCGTTCGCCGTGTACTGGCTCGGCGCGCAGGAGCGTGGGCGGATCGTCGAGCAGGGGCAGTCGGTGTCCGCGACGGTGGTCGCCACACACGACAGCCGCTGGGCCGACTCGTCGGACGTCGCCTATCGCCTGGACGGCGCGACCCACCGCGCCAGGCTGTACGGCACCTGGCACGGCACGCTGGAGGCCGGCACGCGGATCACCGTGTTCCGCGATCCGGCCGACCCGGTCCGGCTGGCCACGGCCGAGGGCTACGCGACCGACGAGAGCACGCTGTGGCCGCTGCCGATGGCGGCCGTCGCGGGAGCGCTGGCCCTGGCCGCCGTGCTCAGCCGGTACGCCGCCCGGCGCCGCGACAGCCGCTGAGCCCGGCCCGAGACCCGGAAGCAACGCTCCCACCTGCCCGACACGACGTGGATGTCAAGAAGGGCACCTTCTCCATCGCGGAGCGATGGAGAAGGTGCCCTTCCTTTCTCCTAAAGGGGGAGGCGGTGGATGCCACCGCGGAGGGTGCCGGCGAACAGCCAGTCGCCGTCGGGGCTCACCGCGAGGGTGGTGACATCCAGGTTCTGCAGGCCGGACGAGATGTTGTGCCAGGTGCGGCCGCCGTCGACGCTGCGGAGCACACCCCGGCCGCCCTTGGCCAGGCCGTACGCGGACCACGTGGTGGTGGCCGCGTAGAGGATGTCGCCCTTGGCGGCGAAGTCGGACACCATCAGGTCCAGGGAGCCGGTGTCGGCGGTGCGGAAGGTCCGGCCGCCGTCGGTGCTGGTCCGGATGGTCGGGCCGCCGACGACGAGCCGCTTGCCGTCCACGCGCAGCGCGGTGACCTGGCCGTCGGCGACCTTGGTCAGGGTGGTGCCGCCGTCGTCGGAGCGGTAGAGGCCGCTGTTCATGCCCAGCCACAGCCGCTTCGCGTTCGCCGGGTCACCGGCCAGCGCGTTGACCCGCTCGTCCAGGTAAAGGTTCTTCCAGGTGCGGCCACCGTCGAGGGTGACGGTGAGGCCCTGGCCGGACAGCCGCTCGAAACCGGCGTACACCCGGTTCGGGTCGGCGGGGTGGATCAGCAGCGTGGTCGGCTTCTCGGTGCCGGTGTGAACCTCGGACCAGGTGCGGCCGCCGTCGTCGCTGCGGCCGAACATGAACTGGTCGCCCCAGGCTGCCCGGCGGATCTTCCAGACCGTGTTCGCGTCGGCCGGGGACACGGCGACGAACTCCGCGCCCGCGCCGACCCAACCCTCGCCCTCGGCCGCGCCCCAGTCCGGGCCCGCCGCGGGCGACGCCGTGCGGTAGAGGCCGTTCTCGGTGCCCGCGAGCAGGTCGCCGCCGACCACCGCGAGGTCGTGCACGGTGGTGCCCTGCACGCCGAGCCGCCGGTAGCCGTCCTGCCCGGTCGCGTAGAGGCCCGCCGAGGTGGCCGTGGTGGCCGTGCCGTCGGCCCAGCGGTCGTAGTCGGTGACCAGCGCGTCGTGCGCCGGCAGCGCGACCGTGTCCCAGGTGCGGCCGTGGTCGCGGCCGACCAGGCCCTCGCCGGACAGGGTGGCGACGTACAGGTCGCCGCCCGAGGCGCGCATCGTGTGCAGCCCGAACTCGCGGTTGAACAGCGTGGACCAGTTCTTGCCGCCGTCGTGCGAGCCGACCACGCCCTCGCTCCACACCACCGCGGCGACCACGCCGTCGTCGGCGGTCAGCGAGGCGACGAACTTCGAGGCGCTGTCGTACACCCGCACGGCCGCGGCGGGCGTGCCGGAGACGACGCCGGACAGCTTCCACACGCCGTCGAAGTCGGCGAGGTAGAGGTCGTCGCCGCCGATCGCCGCGTGCTGGATCTCGCCGGGCAGCCCGGACTGCTGTGCCGTCCAGGTGTCGCCGCCGTCCACGCTGGTCCACAGCGCGCCGGAGATGACCGCCGCCAGCACGCGGGTCTGCGCGTCGGCGACCAGCTCGTCGACCCAGCCCGCCGGGGTGGGCAGCGTCTGCCAGGTGCGGCCCTGGTCGGTGGTGCGCAGGATCTTCCCGCCGCTCTGCGGGTCGTTGACCGCGTACCACCAGCGGGAGGCGTTCTTCGCGTCGAGCACGGCCGTGCCGACGCCCGCGTTCCCGGCGACCGGGAGCCGGTTGAGCTGGCTCCAGCTCTTGCCGTGGTCGGTGGTGAGCCAGGGGCCCGCCTTGTAGTCGGTGCTCATGACACCGACCGCGCCGTCGGCCGGGGTGAGGGCGAGCTGCCCGCCGGTGCCGTACGGCCCGACCGGCTGCCACTTGTTGCGCCGCACGTCCTCGGGCAGCACCTCGAAGCCGCTCGACCCGATCAGGCGCTGACCGGATACAGCGGTGGCGCGCACGCTCACCCGGTACGTACCCGCCTGCTCACCGGTGAGGTCAGCGGTGTACACGTCGTCGTACCGGTGGGTCGCCGTCACGGTGTACGACCCGCCGCGCGGCCGGTCGACGGTGACGACGGGGGCGGCGGCCAGGCCGGTCGGCGCGCCGATCCACACGGTGCTGTGGCCGTCGCTGGGGTCGGGCGTCGCGGCCACGATCAGCGGCCGCACCACCAGCAGGTACGGCACCCGGGCGACCCGGCCGGCACCGCCGTCGGCGGTGATCACGCCGGACAGCTCGGTGTCCCCGGTGGGCCGCTTGGCGCGCAGCGTGACGGTGACCTTCGCGGTCCGTCCGGTCGGGACGGTCACCCGGTCCGGCTTGACGGTGACCGCCTTGCTGTCGGCGCGCAGGCGCACGGTCATCGCGCGGCTGCCGGAGTTGCGCAGGGTGACGGTCCTGCTGCCGCCCACGGTCGAGCCGCCCAGGTCGGCGAGTCCGAACGAGACGGACGCCGGGTCGGCGGTGAGCACGGCGCGCGCGGCCGCGGCCACGTCGAGCCGGCCCGCGCCGTAGGCGGTCGGCGTGCCGCCCACCGGCTTGGCCGTGCCCGTCAGCGCGGCCAGCACCTGCGCGGGCTCCTGGCCCGGGTGCAGCTGGCGCAGCAGCGCCGCCGCGCCCGCGACGTGCGGGGCCGCCATCGAGGTGCCGGACATCAGGTACTGCCCCGGCGCGAACAGCCCGGTCGGCACCGTCGAGCGGATGCCGACACCCGGCGCGACCAGGTCGGGCTTGAGGCCGAAGCGCAGCGACGGGCCGCGCGAGGAGAACGCGGCGATCCGGTCGGTGACGTCCTCGCCCTTCAGTGTCACGTAGACCGGCCCGGCGGCGAGCCGCGCGGTCAGCTCCGCGTGCTGGGTGCCGTCCATGCCGAGCACGACCAGGCGGTCCATCCGGTACAGGTCGCCGGAGGCCTGGATACTCCCCAGGTTCTTGGGCAGGCCCTTGACCGAGGTGGACGGCGCGACCGGCACGGAGCCGTCGGCGGCGGCCACCACCGGGCCGGAGTCGTCCTGGCCCGAGATCACCGCGAGCGCCCCGCGGCGCTCCAGCTCCTTGGCCAGGTCCAGCTCCCACTGGGTCAGGTAGTCGAGCACAGGCGCGGCGAACCCGGTGATCCGCACGATCTTGCCGTGCAGGTCGCCGGCCGCGGCCAGCTCCTCCGGGCTGCCGTAGCCCGCGTCGACCAGCCGGCCGGTGACCGGCTTGGCGGCCGGGTTCGCCGACAGGACCCCGCGGTACGTCTGCAGGCGCGCCCCGCCGACGTACGCGGTGGGCAGCACCATGTTGCTGGTGGACGCGCCGACGGCGATGACGCCGTCGGCGACGGCCGGGGTGCCGACCGTGTCCCGGCCCGGCCCGCTGTTGCCCGCCGCGGCCACCACCACGACACCGGCCCGGGTGGCCGCGGTCGCGGCCAGGCCGAGCGGGTCGAGGCCGTCGCCGTAACCGCCGAGGCTCATGTTGATGACGTCGGCACGGTGCGGGTTCGCCGGGTCGGCGGCCGCCTCGATGCTCGCGACGATGTCGGAGGTGTAACCCTCGCCCCACTCGTTCATCGCCTTGTACGCCAGCAGGTTCGCCTCCGGCGCGACGCCCGTGATGCCGCCCGGCGTGGCCGCCTTGCCCGCGATGATGCCCGCGACGTGGGTGCCGTGACCGTTGTCGTCCATCGGGTCGGCGTCGCCGTTGACGAAGTCGTACCCGCCGACGACCTTGAAGCCCTCGCCGAGCCCGCCGCCGAGGTCGGGGTGGCTGTAGTCGACGCCGCTGTCGATGACGGCGACGGTCACCCCGCGGCCCTTGACCTGCGTGCCGGTGGCGTCCTGGCGCTGCCAGACCTCGGTCGCGCCGATCAGCGGCACGCTCACGTCGGTGTACGCGCGCACCGGCTGGTCCGGCACGACCGCGAGCACGCCGGGCAGCGCGGACAGCCGCGCCACCTCGTCCGCCGGGACGGTGGCGGCGACCGCGTTGACCAGCAGGCCCAGCGGGCGCTCGCGGGTCAGCCGCAGGCCCTTGCCGCGTGCTCCGTCGAGGAAGGCGCGCTGGCGGTCCTGCACCGCCTTGCGCGCGCCGGTGACCTGTGCCGCGCCCGCGGCGTCACGCAGGGAGCCGGCCGGCGCGGATGCCACCGCCGCGTCCCCGGCCAGCAGCACGATGACGCGCCGCTGCTGCGCTGGGGTGGCCGCGTCGGCCGGGGACCAGGCCGAGAGCGTCCCGGCTACGACCACGGCCGAGAGCCCGGCCGCTAAGAAACGAGGGGGGAGTTTCATAGCTAAGCGGTCTACTGGCCCTCGGCTGATCGGCGCAATGATCTCAGCTGGCCCGTTGCTGCCGGTGGCACTCTTGGGCCAAGATCTGGGCCATGCCCTCCGACCTCACCCCCGCCGGTGTCGACCCCTTCGACGAGGCCGTCTACCGCGCCATCCTCGTCCGCAGAACCGCCGCCCCGGCCGAGCTCGCCGAGGAGCTCGGCTGCTCCGTCGACCGGGCGGCCCGCGCCCTGGACCGGCTGCGCGAGCACGGGCTCGTCGGGCGGCTGGCCGGGGCCCGCCGCCGGTATGCCGCGATCGAGCCGCAGGCCGGGGTGTCCGCGCTGGTCCGGGCCCGCTCCGCCGAACTGGACCGGGTGCAGGCCGCCGCCGCGCAGCTGTCGATGCTGTTCGCCGCGGCGCACTCCGGCACCGGCGAGGAGATCGAGATCGTGACCGGCAGCGAGGCGCTGGGCCGGTGGTTCGTGCAGATCCAGCAGGAGGCCCGCGAGGAGGTCATCACCCTGGACCGGCCGCCGTACGCGCTGACCACGTCGAACCCGATCGAGCAGACCGGCATCGCACGGGGCGTGACGTACCGGGCCGTCTACGCGCCCGAAGCCTTGGAGTGGCCCGGTGTCTTCGACGACATCCGCGAGCTGATCAGCCACGGCGAGCAGGCGCGGGTGCTGCCCGGACTGCGTATCAAGCTGGCCATCGCGGACCGGCGCATCGCGCTGATGCCGCTGTCGCTGGACCTGTCCGACGTGCGGGCCGCCGTGATCCGGCCGTCGACGCTGCTCGACGGTCTGATCGACTACTGGGAGCTGTGCTGGCGCGCGGCCGTGCCGTTGCTCGCCCCGGTCGACGACCCGGTGTCCGAGGAGGACCGGGCACTTCTGAACCTGCTGGTCAGCGGTTTGAAGGACGAGGCGGTCGCCCGCCAGCTGGACTGGTCGGTCCGCACCATGCGCCGCCGCATGAGCCGCCTGTACGAGCTGCTCGGCGCGGCGAACCGCTTCCAGGCCGGCGCGATCGCGGCCCGGCGCGGTTGGATCTGACGCTCCGCCGGCAGAACGCGGCTGCGGGCCGCTCCAGCTCGTGGACGCGGCCCGCAGCCGCGCGGTTCACGGGCGCGGGTTGTTTCGCACGAACTCGGCGATGTACGCGTCCAGCGCCACCTTCGGCTCCCAGCCCAGATCGCGGACCTTCGTGTTGTCGGCGCGGCCGTGGGTGCGCTCGCCGCGCTTGGCCGGGATCATCACGTGCTCGGTGCCGAACATCTTCGCGACCTCGACCAGCTCCCACTCCCGGCCGTTGCCGAGCAGGTAGCCGTCGCCCTTGCCGCCCTCGGCGGAGACCAGGATGCCGGAGATGATGTCCGAGATGTGGGTGAAGTCGCGGGTCTGGGTGCCCGGGGACACCACGGTCAGCGGCTCGCCCGCCAGGTACTGCCGCTCGAAGATGCCGATCACGGTCGCGTAGGTGCCCGCGCTGATCTGGCCCGGCCCGTAGGCGTTGTAGAAGTACGTGATCACGTAGTCGAGGCCGTACCACTCGCCGTAGTTCTTGATCAGCTCGACGTTCTTGGCCTTGGTCCAGGCGTACGGGTTGAGGTGCTCGTCCTTGCCCTCGTTGCCGAACTTCGAGCTGGACGCCGAGTAGACCAGGCGCGCGCCGTGCTGGGCGGCGAAGCGGATGACCTCCTTGGTGCCGTGGGTGTTGTACTCCCAGGTGCGGTCGAACTCGTCGAACGACTGCACGATCCGGGCGTACTCCCCCAGGTGGAACACCATCTTCGGGGACTCGTAGCCGTGCTCGGCCCAGATCTTGAAGATGTCCACCGTCGAGCCGTCGAGGTACGTCACCCGCTCGTCGACGATCTCGTTGTCGTGGCGGCCGGTGAAGTAGTTGTCGACGGACACGATCCGCGCGGTCGGACGGGTGTCCAGCAGCGCCCGGATGAGGTGTGTCCCCACGAAGCCGGCACCACCGGTGACCAGCAGCGTCTCGTTCGACATGATTCTCGGCTCCCGCAGTTCTCGACCGGCACTAGTCAGCTCCCGGCCGGCCACGAGCGGGACCGCCGCTCGAACCCAGGGCCTGGCCAGGGCACTGCGCAGCATACAGGCTCACGCGCGCGGGCGGCCGGGCTGCGGGCGGCACGGAGGGCGCATACATTCATGATGTTCGTGACCACCCCTTCGGAGACGGACCCCATGACCTCGTCACCGCTCGACCGTGTCCCGCTGCACCGGGCCCGGGTCGCCGTCTGCCTGCTCTTCGGGCTCTACGGCGTGATCCTCGGCACCTGGACCGCCCGCATCCCGGCGATCAAGCATGGCCTGCGGCTGACCGACGGCGCGCTCAGTCTGGGCCTGCTGGCCTTCGCGGCGGGCGCGATCATCGGCATGCAGGCGGCGGGCCGGCTGGTCGACCGGCACGGCACCGCCCGGCTGCTGCTGCCCGTCGTGCTCGCCGACGGGGTGCTGCTGGTCTCCCCCGCGTTCGCGCCGAACCTGGCGGTCCTGGCCGGCTGCCTGCTGGCCTTCGGCACCGCGCACGGGCTGCTCAACATCACCATGAACACGGCCGCCGTCGAGGTGCAGCGGGCCTGGCAGGCCCCGATCATGTCCTCGTTCCACGCCGTGTACAGCGTCGGCGGCTTCCTCGGAGCGGCGGTGGGCGGGCTGTGCGCGTACGCGGGGCTGGCCGCGACGACCACGTTCCTGCTGGTCGCCGCCGTGGTCGCGGGCACCGGCCTGGTGGCCGCCCGCTGGCGGCTCGCTCCGCGGGCCGTCCCGGCGGCGGAGACCGGGTCGGGAGCGGATGGGCTGCCGGGCGTGACGTTCCTCGGGGTGCTGGTGTTCTGCTGCCTGGTCGGCGAGGGCGCGGCGGCCGACTGGAGCAGCGTCTACCTGCGCGACAGCCTCGGCAGCACGGCGGGCTTCGCCGCGGCCGCGTACGCCGCATTCTCGATCATGATGATGGCCGGCCGTCTCGTCGGCGACCGCCTCACCGCCCGGCTCGGCGCGGTACGCCTGGTCCGTTTCAGCGGCCTGCTCGCCGCGGCAGGCCTCGGCATCGCCCTGCTGATCGGACACCCGGTCGCCGGAGTTGCGGGCTTCGGGCTGCTCGGCGCAGGTCTGGCCTGCATCGCGCCGCAGGTCTTCTCCGCGGCCGGCAGTCAGGACCCGGCGCGGGCCGGGCAGGCCATCGCCCGCGTCGCGAGCCTCGGCTTCCTCGGCTTCGTCGTCGGCCCCCTGGTGATCGGCGCGCTGGCGGAGCTGGTGGGGCTGCCCGCGGCGCTGGCCGTGCCGGCCGTGCTGGCGCTGTTCGTCGCGGCGGCGGCCACGGCGCTACGTCCCGGCGCGGCGGCCCCGATCGCACCCCGGTCCGCGACCACCTGACCCGCTTCCGCAAGCCCCGCGCCAGTCGCCCGCACCCGCCGCTCACTCCCCCGCGCCGCTCCCCCGCAGCTCGCGGCACCGGACCGTTAACAAGGTGCCCTTCCACTACGCATACCGATGGGAAGGTGCCCTTCCTTATCGGCGGAGGGTGGAGGACTTGACGGTGGGGTTGCGGGCGCCGAGGAAGAAGATGCCGGGCAAGCCCTGGGTCTCGAAGCCGTCGCTCGGGTTGCGCTGGAGGGTGGACGACTCGATGGTCATGGTGCCGGTGCGGTCGTTGCTGACGAAGAAGACCGCGCCGCCGCCCTCCTCGGCGTGGTTGTCGGTGACGATCGAACCGGCGATGCGGACCGTGAACAGGTTGCCGTCGGTGTAGATCGCCCCGCCGCTGCCGCCGCCGGGTTTGCCCGCGCGGGCCGGGTTCGCGCCGCTGCCGATCGCGCTGTTGTGGGTGAGCACGCTGTTGAGCACCACCCAGGAGACGCCGATGCTGCTCAGCGCGCCGCCGTTGGAGCAGCGGCCGCCCAGGCCCTTGCCGCCGCCGAAGGTGCTGTTCACGATGTACACCGGCAGTCCCTTGGACTGGCTCAGCACCCGGATCGCCGCCCCACCGAGGTCCGGCCCGGTGCTGTCGCAGCGGTTGCGGATGAAACGCGAGTTGACCACCTTGAGCCGTCCGCCGCGGACGAAGATCGCGCCGCCGCCCCCGCCCTCCGTCGTCTCGCCGGTCGAGTTGCCGTCGGCGAAGGTCAGGTTCTGCACCGTGAGCTGGGGGTGGTCCTGGTCCTGGCAGTGCGAGGTGGTCCAGCCCTGGGCCTTGTCGCAGGTGTTCATGTAGAGGATGCGCCGCTTGCCGCCGCCGCTGAGGGTGATCTTCCCGCCGCCGTCGAGCACGATCTTCGGGCCGTTCGCGTTCCTGACCTTGGCGGTGGCGGCCATGGTGATGGTCAGCGGGTCCGGCCCGCAGTCGAAGGTGATGACGCCGCCCGCCGCGACCGCCGCGACGACCGCCTTCGAGGTGCAGCTCGCCGGGGTGCCGTCACCGATCACCCGGGTCGGCCGCGAGGTGTCCACGGCCTTCGCCTCGGCCGGGACGGAAGCCCGGCCCTTGGGGTTGCCCACCACCACCGTGGCAGGCGCGGGCGACGAGGGCGCGGCGCTCGGAGCCGCCGACGACGGCGCGGCACTGGCCCCGGCCGCCACCCACTCGCCCTGCGGCTGCTGCGGGGCAGCCTCCGAACCGCACCCCGCCGGCAGCAGCGCGATCAACGCACCGGCAACAACCGCAACACTGGAACGCCAACGCACCGCAGGAGCCTAAGCCCTGACCCCGCATCCGGCACCCCGTGCCGACCGGCCTCCGGCAACCCGGTAAAGGGCAAAGATCTCATATCGTACGCAATAACGCCCCTCCGGTTGTCTTGTTCGCGGAGTTCGCCCGGGTCTGCGGAACGCGGGCGGACAATGGTCATCTTGGGTCGGCTCTCCCAGCCGGGCCCGCGGCCCCGATTGGAGGACGTCATGCGACGCCTCTCACGTGCAGCCTGCATCCTCTCCACCACGATCCTCGCCGCGCTCGGATTCAGCGCCGTGCCGGCCGCGGCGGAACCCACGCCGCAGGTCTGCACCAAGACCGCCAAGACCGTCGAGGACGGCCTCAGCCAGTTCGCGCGGGAGCTGACCAAGGTCACGCAGGCCGCCGACTCCGGCAACACAGCCGCCGCCGACCAGTCCGTCAAGGCTGCCGGCAGTGAGCTGGTCGACCTCGCCGCCAACCTGCGCACCGACGCTTCCACGGCGGACGCCGCCGACGTCAAGACCACGCTGGGCCAGCTCGCCGACGAGTTCGAAGCCCAGGGCAAGAGCCTCACCGACCTGAACTCGCTGCAGAAGCTCGACGTCACCCGCATCGACGCCCTCTCCGACCAGATGATCGCCATCTGCGGCGCCGCCTCCGGCACCCCGGCCACGCCCCGCTGACCAGTACTGGATCTAGAAGAGTTGGGGGGGGGGGGGGGGGGGCAAAAAAACAAAAAAAAAAACAAGAGGGAGAGGAGAGGGGGGAGGGTGGAGAGTGCCGC
>NZ_JBEZDT010000003.1:242118-292574 GCF_040648455.1 Catellatospora sp. NPDC049133 | reverse complement strand
CTTGTACGTGTTGTTGCCGGTGTTCAGGTCCGGGAAGACTGGGGCGACCACAACTCTTCTAGATCTGCCCAGGCTGTGAGTCGCGCGGGAATTGTTCCGCCAGGCCGGCGGGGGTGACCAGGGGTGTGGTGAGCAGGTCGCGGATCGTACGGTCGCGGCGGGCGAGCGCGTCGCGCTGGGCGGCGGTGAGTGGAATCCACGGCGGCGGCGGGCCGGGCAGGCTCGGTGGGAGCAGCCGCCCGGCCACGTACGTCGCCTCGTTGCGCAGCCGCATCGGCGCGCTCCGGAGCTGGCCGTGCACGTCGGCGAGCGGGAAGCGGCCCTGCTCCACGGCGAACACCGCCAGGTCGGCGGGCGCGCCGACGGCGAGCGTGCCGGTGCCCACGGGCAGCCCCAGGGCGCGGGCGGGCGCACACGTCGCCGCCGCGACGGCCTGTTTGAGCGGCAGGCCCACCGCGAGCAGCTTGGCCATCGTGGTCGGCAGGTCGAAGGCCGGGCCGTGCAGCGAGCGCGCGTGCAGGTCGGTGGAGACGACGTGCGGCGGCATGTCAGCGGCGAGCTGGGCTTCCAGCACGTCGTACGCGAAGCCGCCCGAGCCGTGTCCGATGTCGAACAGCACGCCCGCGTCGTACGCGCGGCGCAGCGCCGGGTCCAGGCCGCCCCGGCCCAGGGCGATGCCACTGGCGCAGTGGGTCACGATGTCGCCCGCGCCGAGCAGCGGCAGCAGTTCGGCGACGGTGGGCGGGGCGATACCCACGTGCACCATGACGGGCAGGTCACAGGCCCTGGCGACGGTGATCGCCCGGCGGAGCGGCTCCAGCCCGTTCGCCCCGACGGTGTTGGCGTCGATGCGTGCCTTGACGCCGTACACCAGGTCGCGGTTGGCCGTGATGGTGGTGATGGCGAGGTCGGTGTCGCAGGCGGTGAGGTCGCGGGATTCGCCGGTGAGCCCGGTCAGGCCGACCGCGGAGATGTTGAGCAGCACGGGGACCCGCACCCGGTAGCCGCGGATCGCTGTGCGCAGCGCGTCGAGCCCGTACGCCCCGGCGGAGCCCGCGTCGACCCAGGTGGTGACGCCGGAGCACCAGGCGGCCGGGCCGGGGTCGATGCCCCAGTAGGTAGCGCCGGGGAACACGTGCGTGTGCAGGTCGACCAGGCCCGGCGTGACCAGGCGTCCGGTCACGTCGACGACCTCGCGGGCGGCCGCGCGGGGCAGGTCCGCGCCGACCGCGGCGATCCGCCCGGCGGCGACCGCCACGTCGGCCGTGCCGTCGCGGCCACCGTCCGGATCGATCACCCGCCCGCCCACGAACAGCAGGTCGTAAGGCATGCCAGCGCTCCTCCGGTGGGGAAGGGCACCTTGCACGACGCAAAGCGATGTGCCGAGCCGCCGCTCGTCTCGCTGACGCGAGCCGACGATGCCCTTCCGTGCTCTGTCGGTGCTGGTGTGAGTTTAGTGCGGGTCAGAGCGGGAAGACGGTCGACCAGTCGTCGCGCATGGACACCACCGTCCAGCCCAGACGGCGGGCCGTGGTCGTGATCGGTTCGGTGTCGGCGAGAGTCACCGCGGCCGAGGCGTACGCGTACTCGCGCTCGGCGTCGTCGTGGTCGATGAGCACGGCGAGGCTGGGCATGCCGGCGGCGCGGGCGTACTCCAGCATCTCCCTGTCGCCCGCGCTGTTGCCGGCCGCGAAGATCGGGCGGCGGCCCAGCTGGGTCTGGATGTGCTCGACCTTCGCCCAGCCCTCGTTGACCTCGCCCTGCGCCTGCGCGGTGCGCACCAGCGCGGGCCCGTCGCCGTGCTGCTCGTGGTGGTACTCGACCAGCGTGCCGACCACGTCGTCGGGGCGCACGCCGTAGAGCTCCCGGCTGATCGCGCGGACGAACTCGGTGCCGCCGCCGGTGACGATGAAGACATCGAAGTCGTGCTGGCGCAGCACGTCCAGCAGCTCCAGCATCGGCTGGTAGACCAGCTTCGGGTAGGGCACGCCCCGGTCCGGGTGCTTCTCCTGCGCCATGAAGTCGCGCACCCGGGCGGTGAACTCGTCCGGTGTCCAGCCCGCGCACAGCTCCAGCAGTGCCATGGCGATGCGCTGCAGGCCCAGCTCGCCGAGCGCCGCGTGGTCGCTGTCGAGCAGCGCCCGGTACTCGGCGCGCTCGCCGAGGCCGGGGTCGTGCTCGACGGCGTCGTGCAGCGTGCGCACGAGGAAGCTGTACTGGATGTAGTCCGGCTTCTCGCACCACAGCGTGCCGTCGTTGTCGAGCACGGCCACCCGCTGCTCCGCGGGCAGCGCCAGCGACTCGTCCAGGAACGACGTGATCGCGTCGCGGGCGGGGCCCGGCCGCCAGGAGGGCAGGAACGCCATCAGTGACTCCCGATCCCTTCCGTCATCTTCTTCACCACCTGGTCGATGGTGAAACTCGCCGCCTCCTGCCGTGGAGGGAACTCCCGGAACGTGGCCAGGAAGTCGCCGGCCAGCTTCTGCACGGCGAGCACCAGGTACGCCCGGTCGAGCAGCCAGTCGTAGTAGCTGTTGGAGGTGACGTCCGCGCGCTCGAACGGGTCGGTGCGCAGGTTGTAGATCTTCGGCACCCGCAGCACCGTGAAGGGCTCGGCCCAGACCCGCAGCGTGCCAGGGGCCCGCTGCTCCATGAAGACCAGCTTCCAGTTGTCGAAGCGGATCGCGGTCAGGTCGCCGTCGTCGGAGAAGTAGAAGAAGCCCTCGCGCGGGCTGTGCGGCTCGTCGTCGGTGAGGAACGGCAGCAGGTTGAAGCCGTCCAGGTGCACCTTGAACGTCTTGCCCGCGGCCTCGTGCCCGGCCTTGAGCTCCTCGACGATGTCGGGATCGCCCACGGCGGCCAGCAGCGTCGGCAGCATGTCCAGGTGGCTGACGATCTCGTTGGAGACCCAGCCGTCGGGGATGCGGCCGGGCCAGCGCAGCATCGCCGGCACCCGGTAGGCGCCCTCCCAGTTGGAGTTCTTCTCGTTGCGGAACGGTGTCATACCCGCGTCGGGCCACGTGTTCATGTGCGGGCCGTTGTCCGTGCCGTAGATGACGATGGTGTCGTCGGCGATGCCGAGCTGGTCGAGCAGGTTGAGCAGCTCGCCGACGATCCGGTCGTGGTCGACCATCACGTCGTGGTAGTCGGACTGCCACGGCCCGGCCCACCCCTTGATCTCCGGGCGCGGGTGCGTCTTGAAGTGCATGTGCGTGGTGTTGAACCAGACGAAGAAGGGCGTGTCCGCGTCGGCCTGCCGCTGGATGAAGTCGGAGGCGTGCTCGAACACCTCGTCGTCGATGAGCTCCATGCGTTTGCGGGTCAGCGGGCCGGTGTCCTCGATCTTCTGGCCGCCGCCGGGCAGCGCCCAGCTGTGCAGCACCCCGCGCGGGCCGAAGTTCTTGCGGAAATCGGGGAAGCGCCGCAGGTCCGGGTAGTCCTCTTGCTCCGGTTCCTCCTCGGCGTTGAGGTGGTAGAGGTTGCCGAAGAACTCGTCGAAGCCGTGCGCCGTCGGCAGGAACTCGTCCCGGTCGCCAAGGTGGTTCTTGCCGAAGTGGCCGGTGGCGTACCCGTGCGGTTTGAGCAGCTCGGCGATGGTCGGATCGGCTGCCTGCAGGCCCAGGTCCGCGCCGGGCATGCCGACCTTCGACAGGCCGGTGCGGAACACCGCCTGGCCGGTCAGGAACGCGGCCCGCCCCGCGGTGCAGCTCTGCTCGCCGTAGTAGTCGGTGAAGCGCACACCCTCGTCGGCGATCCGGTCGATGTTGGGGGTCCGGTAGCCCATCAGCCCGTCGCTGTAGCAGCTCAGGTTGGTGATGCCGATGTCGTCGCCCCAGATCACCAGGATGTTGGGCTTGCGGCCGGCACCCGCGCCGGCCGCCGCGGACCGTGGCGCGGACTTGCGCGCCGGGCCGCGGTCCGCCGCGGTGCGGGTGGTCGCGCGCGAGGGCGGGGCCTTCTTGGCGGGTACGGGTGCCACGGCCTTCTTACCCGGCCCCGCCTTGCGAGCGGCCGGGCCGCCGGACGACGGGCCCGCGGCCGCGGTCGTCCCGCGCGCCCGTTTCGCCGGTGCGGCCTTCGCCGTCGGCACCGCCTTCGCCGTGGTGGCGGACTTGCGTGCGGGCGCGTTCGTGGCGGCCTTCTTCACCGGGGTGGCCTGCTTCGCCGCCGTCGTCTTCTCGGTCGCCCGCTTCGCCGCCGCCTTCTTCGCGGGGACCTTCTTCGCCGTCGGCTGCGTACGCGGCATGTCGCCTCCCAGAGACACGGATACCGCGGTCCAGTATTCCGGAGATGCGAACCATATTTCCGTTATCGACGGAATGCGTTGATACCGTCGGATGCAGACGATGGAGGTCCCATGGGCGTGCTGGCCGCGGCCGGGTGGGCAACGCTCGCAGCGTTCTCCCTGGTCATCGGGGCGTGGTTGGCGTACCGGCCGACCCCGGTGCCCCCGTCGCGGGTCGGCATGGTGATGGGCTTCGGTTCCGGCGCAATGCTCGCGGCGATCGCGTACGAGCTGGTGCCCACCGGGTTCCACCAGGACGTGCTGCTGTTCTCCGCGTTCGGCCTGGGCGCGGTCGTCTTCTTCGTGGCCGACGCGGTCGTCGCGGGCCGCCGCAGCATGGGCGCGGCCT
Organism: Catellatospora sp. NPDC049133; assembly: GCF_040648455.1. NCBI lineage: Bacteria > Bacillati > Actinomycetota > Actinomycetes > Micromonosporales > Micromonosporaceae > Catellatospora > Catellatospora sp. NPDC049133. Next base: position 287,940 of record NZ_JBEZDT010000003.1, on the reverse strand, counting down.
CGGCCGAGCGGTCCCTGGTGATCGGCGCGCTGCTGGACGGCGTGCCGGAGTCGCTGGTGCTGGGCGTCGGCGTGGCCATGGGCGGCGAGGTCGCGGTGGCCTTCCTGGTCGCGGTGTTCGTGTCCAACCTGCCCGAGGCCCTCGGCGCGACCGCCGCCATGCGCGCCCACGGTCACACCAAGGCCCAGGCGTACCGAGTCTGGTGGACCATCGTGGCGGCGTCGGCGCTCGCCGCGTCGCTCGGCTACCTGGCGTACCGGGTGGTGCCGCGGGCCGACGGCGGTTACGTCGAGGCGTTCGCGGCCGGGGCGGTGCTGACCATGCTGGCCGACTCGATGATCCCGGAGGCCTACCGGCAGGGCGGTAAGGCGACCGGCCTGCTGGCGGTGCTCGGCTTCGCGGTGGCCGGCGCGCTGTCGGCCCTGGACTAGCCGAATGTCGGCACAGAATTACTGAATCACCTCATATCAGAATGAGACGGTGCATAGTCTGCAACCGGATGGCTCTTACTTCCGGCGGTACGCATGAGCAGGCGTTGCGAGCACTTCTGACGCGGTCGGCTCCAACGGCCGTCGAACGCAGTGAGGAGAAGGCATGAGCACCGCATCGCCCAGCAGCCCCGGCACGGGTAAGCCGGGCCAGGCCGCCGCGGCCGGCGCCCACGCGGCGAAGGAGGGCGTGGCCACCGGCACCGCAGCGGCCGCCACCGGGACCAGGCCCGGTCCCGTCCCACCGGGCACGACGGCGACCGGCGACATGTTCAGCGGCGCCACACCGCTGCCCGCGTCCCGCGTGCCGTGGTGGCTGTTCCTCATCACCGGCGTCTGCTGGATCATCGTCAGCTGGTTCGTGCTGGCATTCAACCAGTCACCGGTACGCAGCATCGGCGTCGTCGCCACCCTGGCCGGCATCGTCGTGCTGGTCGCCGGCATCTTCGAGCTGTTCCAGGCGTTCACCGCGCCCGGCTGGCGCTGGCTGCACGCCATCCTCGGCGTGCTGTTCCTGATCACCGGCTTCATCTGCTGGATCAACCCCGGCGGCACGGTGTTCTGGCTCGCCGCGTTCATCGGCTGGTACCTGCTGTTCAAGGGCGCCGCCGACATCGTGCTGGCCTTCCTCACCAAGAAGGAGCACGACGGCTGGTGGCTCGGCCTGGTCGTAGGCATCATCGAGATCCTGCTCGGCTTCTGGGCCGCAGGAAGGTTCACCCGCTCGTTCTTCCTGCTCATCGTGTTCGTCGGCGCGATCTGCCTGGCCCGCGGCATCACCGACTTCATCATGGCGTTCCGGATGCGCGACCTGAAGCACAAGGCCGAGCAGGGGCTGTCCGGCCCCGGCGGCACGGTGGTCACCGCGTGACGGAACCGATCACCCTGACCCGGCCCGGCCGGGACGGCGAAGCCCCGGGCCCGCCGCCCCGGCCGGGCATGGTGTGGCTGCCCGGCGGCACGTTCCGGATGGGCTCCGACGCGCATTACCCGGAGGAGGCCCCCGCCCACCAGGCTCGGGTCGGTGGTTTCTGGATCGACCGGCACCAGGTCACCAACCGGCGGTTCGCCGAGTTCGTCCGGCAGACCGGCCACGTCACCGTCGCCGAGACCGCCCCCGACCCGGCCGACTATCCGGGAGCCGACCCGGCGCTGCTGGTCCCCGCGTCCGTGGTGTTCGTCAGGCCGTCCCGGCGGGTGGACCTGCGCGAGATACGGCACTGGTGGCAGTTGGTGCCCGGCGCGGACTGGCGTCACCCGTACGGCCCCGGTTCGGGCCTGCGCGGCCTCGACGACCACCCGGTCGTGCACGTGGCCTGGGCCGACGTCGCCGCGTACGCGGCCTGGGCGGGCGGCGACCTGCCGACCGAGGCCGAGTGGGAGTACGCCGCGTCCGGCGGCGCGAGCGAGCCGGCCGAGTTCGCCTGGGGCGACGAGCTGACCCCGGGCGGCGAACACCTGGCCAACCTGTGGCAGGGCGAGTTCCCGGTGCTCAACCTGGCCGCCGACGGCTACGAGGCGACCTCGCCCGTCGGCTCCTTCCCGCCGAACGCCTTCGGGCTGTCCGACATGATCGGCAACGTGTGGGAGTGGACGTCCGACTGGTACGGCCTCCACGACCCCGCCAGGCAGCAGGCCTGCTGCGCCCCGGCGCGCCCGCGCGGAAACGCCGAGCAGGCCAGCTACGACCCGGCCACGCCCGAGGTCCGCATCCCGCGCCGGGTGAGCAAGGGCGGCTCGTTCCTCTGCGCGCCGAACTACTGCCGCCGCTACCGCCCGGCCGCCCGCATGCCCCAGGCCGTCGACACCTCGACCTGCCACCTCGGCTTCCGCCTGGTGAACCGCCCCTGACCCGCCGTGACCGCGCGGGCCGCGTCGCCGTCGCCCGCCATGATCGCCCGATTTGCCTGGCACCTGTGGGTATTCGACCTCAAGATACGCACATCTGCCGGGCAAATCGGATGACCTTGGGTGACGGCGGCCGCCGGGCGGGGACCCGGGCTGCGGGCGGGGACGGGGTCCGGGGAGGATTCTGTCCATGTCCTCAGTGCCCGCCGCCGTCCTCACACCCGAGGCACCGGCGACGGCTCCCGGGGGCACGCCGACGTGGCGCGACCGAGGACTGGCGCTGCTGCCGCCGGTGCTGGCATACCTGGTCGGCCACCTGGTGTACACGGTGGCCGGGGCGCTGGTCGCCGAGCCGTTCCTGCCGATCACCGGCCGGGTCCGCGCCGACTCCGGCCTCTACGTCAAGATCGCCGAGCAGGGGTACGAGCTGTTCCTGTGCGACAGCGATCCGATCCTGGCCCCGCAGTTCGCGCCCGGCGCGTGGTGCGGCACCGCGGGCTGGTTCCCGCTCTACCCCGGTCTCATCCGGTTGCTGACATCGACCGGCCTCGGCGCTTACCCGGCCGCGCTGATCATCACCGAGGTCAGCCTGCTGCTGTCGTTCGTATTGCTGTGGCGGTTGCTGCGGGACACACGCCGGCCGGTCGCCGTGGCTGTGCTCGCCCTGGCGGCGCTGCTGCCGGCCGGTGTCTACCTGCACGCCGTGTTCCCGATGGCGCTGGCCGGAGCACTGTTGCTGGGCTGCGTCACGCTCGTGGCGGCCCGCCGGTGGGTCCTGGCGGGAGTGGCGGGCGCGCTGGTCGCCGCGGCGTACCCGATGGGGGTCGCGGTCGCCGCGATCGGCTTCGGCGCGGTGGTGACCCTGATCGGCCGCCGCGAGCTGCGATCGTGGGCGGCGCTGCGGGCCGGGCTGGCCGTGGTGGGCCTGCCGCTGGCCGGGCTGGGCGCGGTGTTCGGCCTGCACCACCTGATGCTCGGGCACTGGAACGCGTACCTGCTGATCCAGGATCATTACGGCAACGGCGTGCACAACCCGCTGCACTCGCTGGCCAAGCTGGCGATCGAGCCATCCGTGATCGTCATCGCCGAGCCGCGGCAGGACCTGCTCTGGGTGCTGCACACGTTCACCGACGCCGAGTTGTGGTGGGCGCTGGCGCTGGCGCTGCTGGCCGTCGCCGCCGCGGTGGTCGCGTCGGGCCGCGGGCGGCTGCGGCCGTACGACGCCGGGCTCGCGCTGTACGCGGTGGCCATGTTCGTCGGCCCGCTGATCGCCGGACCCGGGGTGTCGCAGTACCGGTCGCACACGCTGCTGCTGCCCGCGCTGCTGGTGCTGCGGCACCTGCCCGCCCGCCTGCTGTGGCCGTACGCCGCCGTCGCGGGTGTGATCGCGCTGCCGATGGGCATGCTCTTCTCGACCTGGCTGCTTTTCTGAGCGATGATCCACCTGCCAGTGCGTGGCGGCGCAGCCGCGCACCTGGCGAAACATTGTCTCGATAGGCTGCTCGCCCCTGCTGCGGCAGCTGCTTGGAGGACGGCGATGGCTCCCGAGTCCGTTGACCTGACCGTGCGCACGCTCGGCGACTGCCGCATCGAATCACCGCTGGCACCGCTGCTGGCCTCGACCGAGAGCACCGAGCACTACGTCGACGAGAACGACCGGGTGCTGTTCGACGACACCGTGAACATGGTCGCCGCGCGCAAGGCGAAGCTGGACGCGCTGCCCGGCTTCGAGCCCGGCGGACCCCGCCGCAAGATCTTCTTCCAGCCGTCGAAGACCCGCGTCGGCATCGTCACCTGCGGCGGCCTGTGCCCCGGCCTCAACGACGTCATCCGGGGCCTGGTGCTGGAGCTGACCTCGCACTACGGCGTCACGAAGATCTACGGCTTCCAGAACGGCTACCAGGGCTTCATCGCCAAGTACGGCCACCCGCCGATCGACCTCGACGCCGAGGCGGTCAGCGGCGTCAACGAGTACGGCGGCACCATCCTCGGCACCTCGCGGGGCAGCCAGGACCCGTACGAGATCGTCGACTGCCTGGAGTCGATGAGCATCAACGTGCTCTTCGTCATCGGCGGCGACGGCTCCATGCGCGGCGCGCTGACCATCGCCGACGTGGTCAAGGAGCGCGGCCTGAAGATCGCCGTGATCGGCGTGCCGAAGACCATCGACAACGACATCCCGTACATCGACCAGAGCTTCGGCTTCCAGACCGCGTTCTCCAAGGCCACCGAGTCGCTGCGCAGCGCCCACGTCGAGGCCCGCGCGGTGCCCAACGGGGTCGGCCTCGTGCAGGTCATGGGCCGCCACTCCGGCTTCATCGCCTGCTACGCGGCGCTGGCCAACAACGACGCCGACTACGTGCTCATCCCCGAGGTGCCGTTCCAGCTCGACGGCGACGACGGCTTCCTGGCCCACCTGCGCCGCCGCGTCGACCGGCGCGGGCACGCCGTGGTCGTCGCCGCCGAGGGCGCCGGGCAGGAATACCTGGAGTCCGACGAGCCCGGCCAGGTCGACAAGTCCGGCAACCGCAAACTCAAGGACATCGGCCTCTACCTGCGCCGGCGCATCGCCGACGACTTCGCCGCGCACGGCATGGAGACCAGCCTCAAGTACATCGACCCCAGCTACGCCATCCGCAGCGTGCCCGCCAACCCGTACGACAGCGTGTACTGCATCCGCCTCGCCCACGCTGCCGTGCACGCCGCGATGGCCGGCCGCACCGCGATGGTCGTCGGCCGCTGGCGCGGCCGCTTCGTCCACGTCCCCATAGCCCTCGCCATCAGCAAGCGCAACCAGGTCGACCCGGCCGGCGACCTCTGGATGTCCGTCCTCGAAACCACCGGCCAACCCCGCCGCTTCGCCTGACCCCGAGCAAAGGAAGGGCACCTTCTTATCGCTCCGCGTATAAGAAGGTGCCCTTCTGAACGCGGCGCTAGCGCCCGGGGCGGTTGCGGGTGAGGATCAGGTCGAGGACCAGGGCGGTCCAGCCGCACTGGTGGGTCGCGCCCAGGCCCATGCCGTTGTCGCCGTGGAAGAACTCCGGGAACGTCAGGTGCGCCGTCCAGTCCGGGTGGTCACCGAGCATCGGATGTTTCGGCAGGTACGGCCGGTTGCCGTCCTTGTCGGGCAGCCACAGCGCGATGAGCCGGTCGGACAGGTCGTCGGCGATCTGGTCGAGGGTCAGCTTCTGCCCCGACCGGGTCGGATACTCCACCAGCAGGTCGTCGTGGAAGAACCGGGCGTAGTGCCGGATGCCCTCGATGAGCAGGTAGTTCGTCGGGAACCAGATCGGCCCGCGCCAGTTGGAGTTGCCGCCGAACAGCCCGTTCGTCGATTCGGCCGGCTCGTACCCCACCGTGTAGTCGTGCCCGCCGAGCCGGATCGTGTACGGCTTGTCGAGATGAGCCCGCGACAGCGTACGCAGCCCGTAGTCCGACAGGAACTCCTCGGTGTCCAGCATCCGGCTCAGTATCCGCCGCAACTGCTCCGGCCCGACCACCGCGAGCAGCCGCTGCTGCTGACCCCCGTCGGAGATCCGCCGCGCCCCGACGACCTCGGTGAACTCGGGCCGGTTGGTCAGGAACCAGCGCAGCCGCGCCGCGATCTCCGGCAGCCGGACCAGCGTCACCGAGCTGAGTGTCGTCGTCGCGCACAGCGGCAGCAGGCCGACGACCGAGCGGACCTTCAGCGGCACCTCCCGCCCGTCGGTGCGCCGCAGCAGGTCGTAGAAGAACCCGTCCTCGTCGTCCCACAGCCCCTGGTGCGAGGCGGCGTTGGCGATGTACGCGAAGTGCTCCAGGAACTTGGTCGCTATGTCGGTCCACACCCGGTCGTGGGTGGCCAGGACCAGTGAGATCTCCAGCAGGTTGAGGGCGTACATCGCCATCCACGCGGTGCCGTCGGACTGCTCCAGCACGCCGGGCACGGGCAGCGACGCCGAGCGGTCGAACGGGCCGACGTTGTCCAGGCCCAGGAAGCCGCCCTCGAACAGGTTGTTGCCGCCGGTGTCCTTGCGGTTGACCCACCAGGTGAAGTTGAGCAGCAGCTTGTGCATGACGCGGGCGAGGAACGCGTAGTCGCGCCCGCCGTCGATCTCGAACACCCGCAGTGCCGCCCAGGCGTGCACGGGCGGGTTCACGTCGCCGAACGCCCACTCGTACGCCGGGACCTGCCCGTTGGGGTGCAGGTACCAGTCGCGCAGCAGGAGCAGGATCTGCTCCTTGGCGAAGTGCGGGTCGACGCGGGCCAGCGCGACGCAGTGGAAGGCCAGGTCCCAGGCGGCGTACCAGGGGTACTCCCACGGGTCCGGCATGGAGATGACGTCGAAGCTGGTCATGTGCCGCCAGGCGCTGTTGCGCCCGAACCGGCGGCCCTCCGGCGGCGCGGGCGAGGCCGGGTCGCCGTCCAGCCAGCGCGCGACGTCGTAGTGGTAGAACTGCTTGCCCCACATCAGCCCGGCGACGGCCTCGCGCACGACCTGCGCCTGCGCGGGCGGGGTGCCCGGCGGGACCAGCCAGGCGAAGTACTGGTCGGCTTCGGCCTTGCGGGTGGCCATGACGTGGTCGAACTCCGCGCCGAGCGAGGGCGCCGGGCGGGCCTTGCCACCCGGCGCGGCGATCTGCGTCAACCGCAGCCTGAGCTGCGCCGTCTCGCCCGGCGGCACGGTCAGCACGTAGTGCAGCGCGGCCTTGGTGCCGGTGCGCCGCGGGTTGACCGTCGGCAGGCCGTGCACCACGTGGTCGGCGATGCCGTCCTTCGGATAGTCGGGAGTCTCCTCGTATCCCCACAGCCGCGCCGCGTTGGTCTCGTTGTCGCAGGCCAGCGGCTCGGGAGCGCCGTCGCCCTGCAGCGTCAGCCGGCCCAGGATGCGGTGCTGGGCGCGCAGCTCGCCGCCGCCGTCGACCCGCTCCGCGACGATCTCCGGTTTGTCGTCCCGGCCCGGCAGGCCCCACGACCAGGTGTTGCGGAACCAGAGGGTGGGCAGCACGTGCAGGGACGCCGGGTCCGCGCCCCGGTTGGTGACCGAGACCAGCATGCACAGGTCCGTCGGGGTGGCCTTGGCGTAGTCGACGGTGACGACCCAGTAGCGGTCGTCGGCGAACACCCCGGTGTCGGCCAGCTCGTACTCCGGCTCGGAGCGGTCCAGCTGCCGGTTGACCGCGACCAGTTCCGAGTACGGGAACTCGCGCTGCGGGTAGTGGTAGCGCCACGACATCCACGAGTGCGTCGGCGTGGAGTCGGTGTACCACCAGTACTCCTTGGCGTCCTCGCCGTGGTTGCCCTCGTTGCCGGTCAGCCCGAAGATGCGCTCCTTGAGGATCGGGTCGGCCCCGTTCCACAGGCCGAGGCCGAAGCAGAACGTCTGCCGCTCGTCGCAGATGCCGGCCAGCCCGTCCTCGTTCCACCGGAACGCACGCGAGCGGGCGTGGTCGTGCGGGAAGTACTCCCAGGCCGTGCCGTGCTCGCTGTAGTCCTCGCGCACAGTGCCCCAGGCCCGCTCGGACAGGTACGGCCCCCACATCCGCCACGGCTCCGCCCCGGCGTCCGCATCGGCCAGCCGTCCGCGCTCCGCGTCAGTCACGCGTGCTCCTCGCTACGCTCGTCACCCGCGTGTGCGCCTGCCACCTGGTTCGCTCGCAGCGCTCGCTCACGCGTGCTCCTCGCTCCGCCCGTCACCCGCATGACCGCCCCGCCACCTGCTGACCTCGCTCTGCCGCCCACCCCGTGATTGTCTCCTGCGTCTGTTACGGGTCTGCGTAACTTTGGCGGAGTCGCGCGATCACCATCCCGATTGCCCCGGTTTTTTGACAGAGTTGCTGCATGCGATTCGGTACCCAGGTATGTGGTGAGCCGGCCCTCGGCGCGGCGCGGGAGTGGTTGGTGGCCGACGGGCGCGGCGGCTACGCGATGGGCACGGTGAGCGGGCTGCGCACCCGCCGCTACCACGGGCTGCTGGTGGTCGCCGGGGACACTCCGGCGTCGCGGCACGTCGGCCTCGCCGCCCTGGATCCGGTGGTACGCCTGCCCGAGGGCCGGGTCGTGCGGCTGGGCGCCCACGAGTGGGCCGACGGCACGCTCGCTCCCCGCGGAGACCTGCTCCTGGAAGAGTTCGCCCTGGTGGACGGGCTGCCCCGGTGGCGCTGGCGGATCGGCGCGACCGTCCTGGAACGCACCCTCGCGATGCGCCACGGCTCGTCCTGCGTGGCCGTGGTCGACCGGCTGATCGGTGGCGGCCCGGTCGAGCTGTCGCTGGAGGCCCTGTGCACCTGGCGCGACCAGCACGGCGAGCGCCGTGCGGGTGACCTGCCGGTGCGCGAAGTCGCGGGCGGCGCGGTCGTCGCCGACGCGTACCGCTTGCGGGGCCGCCTGGCGAGCGGCGGCCGTGCCGCGACGGCTCCCGCCGGGCCGCCCGACACCCGGCCGTGGGTCGAGCGGCAGGCCGACGCGGTCTGGGCTCCGGACGGCGCCTGGCTGCTGAACGTGCACCATCGTATGGAGGCCGCCCGCGGTTATGTGGCGAACGAGGACCTGCTGCTGGCGGGCCGTTTCACCGCGAGGCTGGCCGAGCCGGGCGACGCGCTGGAGATCACCGCGTGGGCCGGTGACCTGGCCGTCGAGCCGCCGCCCGCTGCGGCGATCGTGGACGCCGAACGCGACCGCCGGCGCATCCTGACCGCGGGCGCGGTCGACGCGACCGCGGAACTGACACTGGCCGCGGACACGTTCGTGGTCACCACGGCGAACGGACCGGACGTCGTGGCGGGTTACCCGTGGTTCGGCGCGTGGTCCCGGGACACCATGACCTCCTACGAAGGGCTGTTCCTGATCACCGGACGCGCCGCGCTGGGCCGGGAGCTGCTGCGGGCGTACGCGGCGACGCTGTCGGAGGGCATGCTGGCCAACACGGCCGACGGCGGCGCGGTCGGGCACAACACGGCCGACGCGACGCTGTGGTTCCTGCACGCGATCGACCGGCACGTGCGCGCGACCGACGACGACGATCTCGCCGCGGAGCTGGTGCCCGCGCTGGACGAGGTGCTGGCGGCGCACCTGCGCGGCACCCGGTACGGCATCAAGGTCGACGAGAGCGACGGGCTGCTCGTGCAGGGCGCCGACGGCGAGGCGCTGACCTGGATGGACGCCCGCGTCGACGGGATGGGCGTGACCCAGCGGTCGGGCAAGGCCGTCGACATCAACGCGCTGTGGTGCAACGGGCTGGCGGCGCTGGCCGCGCTGCGCGAGCGCGCCGGGCGGCACAGCGACGACGTGCGGCGGCGGCACGCGGTGACGGAGGCGGCGTTCCGGCGGCGTTTCCCCGCGCCGGACGGGCACCTCTACGACGTGATCGACCCGGACGACGCCGCGCTGCGGCCGAACCAGCTGCTGGCCTGGTCGCTGCCGTACGCCCCGATGGAGCCGGACCCGGTGGCGCTGCGCCGGATCACCGACGCCCTGCTCACCCCGCTCGGGCCGCGCAGCCTGGACCCGGCCGATCCGGCATACCGGCCGCGGCACGGCGGCTCGCTGCGTGAGCGCGATCTCGCGTACCACCAGGGCACGGTGTGGCCGTGGCTGATCGGGCCGCTGGCCGACGCGCGGCGCAAGGCCGGGCTGCCGACCCGGGAGGTGCTGACGGGCCTGCTGGCGCACCTGGGTGACTTCGGTCTCGGTTCGGTCAGCGAGACCGCCGACGGGGACGCGCCGCACGGGGCGACGGGCTGCCCGTTCCAGGCGTGGAGCGTGGCCGAGACGTTGCGTGCTCACCTCACGTCTACTGAGTAGTAGCAGAGCGTAACAGACACGAAACACAAGGTCCCCAGCTCGAAATTGGTATCAGTCAGACTTTGTACAACCCCAATGGCGTACGGCACCGAGTGTCCGGTGCCTAGTTCCGTATGCCCGGGAGTCTGCGAGGGGGCCGCATGACCATGAACCTTCCCGTTCCATCGGGTCCGTCGACGGCAGCGAAGCCGCTCCGGATCATGATGCTTTCCTGGGAATACCCGCCGGTTGTGGTCGGCGGCCTCGGTCGGCACGTGCACGCGCTGGCCAATTCGCTGGTGCTGGCGGGGCACCACGTCACCGTGGTCACCCGGCACGCGCCCGGTGCCCCGCTGGAGGAGTACGCACCTCCGCCCGCGCCGGGCTTCCAGGGTGTGCGCGTCGTGCGCGCGCCGGAGGACCCGCCGCTGTTCCCGCTGGCCACCCCGACGCTGCTGGCCTGGACGATGGCGTTCAACCACACGCTCACCCGGGCGGCGCTGCGGGCCGCCGAGTCCGACGACTACGACGTGATCCACGGCCACGACTGGCTGGTCACGCACACCGCGGTCACCCTGGCCGAGCACCTGGGCAAGCCGCTGGTCGCCACCATCCACGCCACCGAGGCCGGCCGGCACCAGGGGTGGCTGCCCGAGGACCTGAACAAGAGCATCCACTCCGTCGAGTGGTGGCTCGGCCACCGCGCCTGCCGGGTGCTGGTCTGCTCGGAGTACATGCGCTGGGAGGTCACCCGGCTGCTCAACCTGCCCATCAGCAAGGTCGACGTCATCCCCAACGGCGTCGACGGCCGGGTCTGGAAGGCCCCCGCGCAGGCGGTGCGCGAGGCGCGCTCGCGGTTCGCCGGGGACGGTCCACTGGTCGGCTTCGCCGGGCGGCTGGTGTACGAGAAGGGCGTGCAGCACCTGGTCGGCGCCGTGCCGCAGCTCGCCGACGAGCACCCGGGCCTGCGGGTGGTCATCGCGGGCGACGGCCCCTACCGGGAGCAGCTGGTCGAGGCCACGCACGAACTGAAGATCGAGAAGCAGGTCAGCTTCATCGGCTTCCTGTCCGAGCGCGAGCTGCCCGCCGTGCTCGCGGCGACCGACGCCACCGTGGTGCCGTCCCTCTACGAGCCGTTCGGCATGGTCGCCCTGGAGGCGGCCGCGGCCGGCGCACCGCTGGCCGTCGCCGACACCGGCGGCCTGGCCGAGATCGTCGAGCCCGGCGTGACCGGCATGACCTTCCCGCACAGCAACCCCGAGGCGCTGGCCGGCGCCGTGGGCACGCTGCTCGCCGAGCCGGTCAAGGCCAAGCAGATCGCCAAGCGCGCGCTGACCATGGTGTCCAAGCGGTACGGCTGGCAGACCATCGCGGCCAGCACCGTGCAGACCTACCGCGGCGCCATCGCGCAGGAACCCGCGTTCCAGGTCGAGCGCCTGGCCGAGCAGGCCGGCGGTGAACGTCCCCAGATCATCGTGCCTGACGGAAACCTCCTCCGATGAGGGAGCGGAGCGAGCGAATCATCGGCACCGTTTGGCTCATCGCGACGCCGGAGGCGGCGCGATGAGGGAGCGGAGCGAGCGAATCATCGGCACCGTTTGGCTCATCGCGACGCCGGAGGCGGCGCGATGAGCGCGCGCGCAGCGGGCCCGACCGACGGCCAGGCCCGCCCCACCCCTACCGCAAGCGAAGCGATGAGCAGCGAAGACGGTGCGGATACGGCGTCGGCTCGTTGGTCAACGGGGCAACCGGAACGGCGAGGAGAAGCGATGAACCTGATCGGCGATCTTGATCTTTACCTCATCGGCGAGGGCAGGCACGAGCGGCTCTGGAAGGTGCTCGGGGCCAACCCGGAGCCCGACGGCCAGGGCTGGCGCTTCGCGGTGTGGGCACCCAACGCCCGCGAGGTGCAGGTCATCGGCGACTTCTCGGGCTGGTGGCCGGGCGACGGCATCGCGATGAGCCCGCAGGGCGGCAGCGGGGTCTGGGCGGCGACCGTGCCGGACGCCGTGGCCGGCCAGCGCTACCGCTACCGGGTGCACGGCGCGGACGGCCGCTGGACCTACCGCGCCGACCCGCTGGCCGTCGCGGCGCAGTGCCCGCCGGAGAACGCCTCGGTGCTCTTCTCCTCCGCCTACACCTGGAACGACGAGTCCTGGATGACCGGGCGGGCCAAGCGCGCCGATCACCACGCCCGGCCGATGTCCACCTACGAGGTGCACCTGGGCTCGTGGCGGCCGGGCCTGTCCTACAAGGAGCTGGCCGACGAGCTGGTCGCGTACGTCACCGACCTGGGCTTCACCCACGTGGAGTTCCTGCCGGTGATGGAGCACCCGTACGGCGGCTCGTGGGGCTACCAGATCACCGGGTTCTACGCGCCGACCGCCCGCTTCGGCGACCCGGACCAGTTCCGCCACCTCGTGGACCGGCTGCACCAGGCCGGCATCGGGGTGCTGCTGGACTGGGTGCCCGCCCACTTCCCCCGGGACGAGTGGGCCCTGGCCCGCTTCGACGGCACCCCGCTCTACGAGCACGAGGACCCGCAGCGCGGCGAGCACCCCGACTGGGGCACGCTGGTCTTCAACTACGGCCGGCGCGAGGTGCGCAACTTCCTCATCGCCAACGCCCGCTACTGGTGCGAGGAGTTCCACGTCGACGGCCTGCGCGTGGACGCCGTCGCGTCGATGCTCTACCTCGACTACTCGCGCCAGGCCGGGCAGTGGACGCCCAACGTGTACGGCGGCAACACCTACCTGGAGGCGGTCGACTTCCTCCAGGAGCTCAACACCGCCGTGTACGCCGACCAGCCGGGCATCCTCACCATCGCCGAGGAGTCGACGGCGTGGCCGGGCGTCTCCCGCCCGGTCGAGTTCGGCGGCCTGGGCTTCGGCATGAAGTGGAACATGGGCTGGATGCACGACACGCTGGAGTACCTGAAGAAGGACCCGGCGCACCGCAGCTACCACCACGCACAGCTGACCTGGCCCAGCTGCTACGCCTTCGACGAGCAGTGGGTGCTGCCGCTCAGCCACGACGAGGTGGTGCACGGCAAGCGCTCGCTGCTGGGCAAGCTGCCCGGCGACCGCTGGCAGCGGCTGGCGGGCCTGCGCGGGCTGCTCGGCTACATGTACGCCTTCCCCGGCAAGAAGCTGCTGTTCATGGGCGCGGAGCTGGCCCAGGAGTCGGAATGGAGCGAGCAGTTCGGGCTGGACTGGGCGCACGCCGACTATCACGGTGATGTGCGCGGCCTGGTGCGCGACCTGAACCGGATCTACCGGGACAGCGCCGCGCTGTGGGCCCGGGACACCGAGCCGGGCGGGTTCAGCTGGATCGACCCGCATGACTCGGGCAGCAACACGGTCTCCTTCGTCCGCCACGGCAAGACCTCGAAGAAGCTGCTGGCCTGCGTGGCCAACTTCTCGGGCATCCCGCTGCACGACCACCGGATCAAGCTGCCGCGCACAGGGGCGTGGCTGGAGGTGCTCAACACCGACGCCGAGGTGTACGGCGGCTCCGGGGTCGGCAACATGGGCCGCATCCGCACCGACGCCGAGGGCAACGCCGCCGTCGCGGTCGGACCGTACGGCGCGGTCTGGTTCGCCCCGGCATAAAACGATCTACGTCAGCACGTGACCGGCGCCGGCATCGGTGCCGGTCATCGTGTTTTCGGCGTCCTACCTGGTGAACTGGCGACACCCGAAAGGTGTGCCGGGGCCGTGAGATCAGTAGTATTTCCACGTTTCCCTCGCGTGGTCCCGCCCCCGGTGCGCTTATGAGGTCGTTTATGCCCCGACGCTTCTTCTCCCAGCAGAGCTGGTCGATCAGGTCACGGGTGATGCTGCTCCTGCTGGCGCCGCTGGTGCCGCTGCTGGGCATGTGGCTGTTCAGCACGACCGTCACGGTCGGCCCGGCGGCGAACCTGCTCGACGTCAAGTCCGGCGTGGACATGTTCGGCACACCCGCCTACGAACTCGTCAGCGAGCTGCAGGCCGAGCGGGCCCTGTCCATGCGCTTCCTCAGCGGCGGCCCGGTCGTGGCGACCGAACTGGGCACCCAGCGGGCCGAGACCGACATGGCGCTGGCCGAGTTCCGCCGGCTCACCGGCAGCGACGACGCCGAGTCGGCGGCGAGCCCGCTCACCCGGCAGCACCTGGCCGCGGTCGGCAAGGCGCTGGAGGAGCTGCCGCTGGGCCGGGCCGTGGTGGACACCCGGCAGTACGACCGGGTGCAGATCATGCGGCTGTACAGCGGGATCATCGACAAGACCTTCGGCCTGTACGGCTCGGTCTCCGGCCTCGACGACCACGAGCTGAACCGGCAGGCGGGCACGGTCATCGCGCTCACCGAGGCGCGCGAACTCTACGCCCGCGAGAACGCGCTGATCAGCGCCGCCATCGCGGGTGGCGGCATGTCCGCGGCGGAACGCTCCGAGGCGGTGTCGCTGATCGGCCTGCAGCGGCGCGCGCACGACACGGCGACGCGCTACCTGCACCCCGACGACGCGGTCCACTACACGGCCATCCTGGACAGCGCGGCCTACCTGCGGATGCGGGCCGTCGAGGACCGGCTCGCCGACCTCGGCCGCCCGGCTCCCGCGATCGACGCCAAGCAGTGGTCCGCCGACTACGCCACCGTCGACGGCAAGCTGTACGAGCTGGAGTCGGCCACCGCGTCCCGCACCATCGACGCGACCATGCCCGCGGCCACCGCGATCCTGGTCCGGCTCGGCCTGGCCGGCGGGGCCGGTCTGATCGCCATCGTGGTGCTGGCCCTGGTCTCGTTCCGGGTGGCGCGCTCGATCATCCGCCGCATCAACGCCCTGCGCGCGCAGGCCCTGCACGTCGCCGAGCACAGCCTGCCCGACGTGGTGGCCCGGCTCCGCGCGGGCACGGACGTGGACGTGGACGCCGAGGTGCCGCCGCCGGGTGCGGTCGACGACGAGCTCAACGAGCTGGAGAACGCGTTCGCCCAGGTGCAGCGCACCGCCGTGGCCTCGGCCGTGCAGGAGGCGACCCTGCGCAACGGGCTCAACCAGGTCTTCCTCAACATCGGGCGGCGCAGCCAGGTGCTGCTGCACCGTCAGCTCGCCCTGCTGGACGCGATGGAGCGGCGGACCACCGACCCCCAGGACCTCGAAGACCTGTACCGCGTCGACCATCTCGGCGCGCGGATGCGCCGCCACGCCGAGGACCTGGTGATCCTGGCCGGGGCCAAGCCCGGCCGGGGCTGGCGGCACCCGGTCCCGCTGCACGACGTGATGCGCTCGGCGGTGTCCGAGGTGGAGGAGTTCACCCGGATCACGGTGGTGCCGCCGCAGGAGCTGGCGCTGCGCGGCCGGGCCGTCAGCGACGTCATCCACCTGCTGGCCGAGCTGCTGGAGAACGCGACCGCCTACTCCCCGCGCGACACCCACGTCACGGTCGCCGGGCAACTGCTGCCCAACGGGTACGCGGTGGAGATCGAGGACCGCGGCGTCGGCATGCCCGCCTCCGCTGTGGACGAGGCCAACCAGCGCCTGGCCGACCCGCCCGACTTCGATCCGGCGCACAGCTCCCGGCTGGGCCTGTTCGTGGTGGCGAAGCTGGCCGCCCGGCACGGCGTCAAGGTCACCCTGCGCCCCTCCCCGTACGGCGGCCTCACCGCGGTGGTGCTGCTGCCGCGCGAACTGGTCGTCGACGGCAACACGAGCACCCCGGCGCAGGCCCCGGCCGCGCCGCCCGCCCTGGCCACCCCGATCGCGGCCCTGACCACGGGCTCTCCGACGGCGCCGGCCGCCGCACCGGTTCCCGCCGACGTGCTCGAAGGCGGCCCCACCACCGAGGCCGAACTGCCGGTACGCGCGCCGCAGACCCACCTCGCCGCGCCCCTGCGCGAGGAACCGGTGATCGTGCTCGACGGCGAGCCGGGCGGCACCGGGCCCGCCTCGCCGGTGCGCCCCGCCGAGCGCACCCGCAGCATCCTGACGTCCCTGCTCGCGGGCGCGCACCGGGGCCGGTCCGCGGCCGCGGTGAGCACCGTCCCCGCCCCTCCCGCTGACACCCCGGCAGCGGCCGAACCGCCTGAGGAGTCGACATCATGAGCAATCCCGCGGGCCTGGACTGGCTGCTCGACGACTTCGTGGACCGCATACCCGCGGCGCTGCGGGCCGTCGTGTTCTCCGTGGACGGGCTGCTGCTCGGCGCGTCCCGCGACCTGTCCCAGGCCGACGCCGATCACATGGCCGCGATCGCGGCCGGTTTCGCCAGCCTGTCGCGCAGCGCCGGCCGACACTTCAAGGCCGGCCCGGTGCGCCAGGCCGTGATCGAGATGGAGGAGGCCGTCCTGCTCGTCACCGACGCCGGCCAGGGCAGCTGCTTCGCGGTGCTGAGCGACGCCGAATCCGACATCGGCATGGTGGCGTACGAGATGGCGATGGTCGTCGAGCGCATCGGCCACAGCCTCGGCACGCAGCCGCGGCCCACCTCCACCCATGCGCGCTGACGACGAAGACGATGCGCACGAGTGGCTCGATGCCGAAGCCGGGCCGCTGGTGCGGTCGTACGCGGTCACCGGCGGCCGGGCACGCCCCGGAGCGAGCACGTTCGACCTGCTCACCTATGTCGTGGCGACACCGGCGGGGCAACGCCGCCACGCCGTCCGCCTGCAACCCGAGCACCGGGCGGTCCTCGCCCTCGCTCAGGAACCCATCTCGGTCGCCGAGCTGTCCTCCCGTGCCGGGTTTGCCCTCGGCGTGGTCCGGGTACTCCTCGCAGACCTATTCGACGAGGGCGCCGTCACCCGTATGGCACCCGCAGTGGCCCCCGGCCACATTCCGGACGACCACATCCTCCAGGCGGTGATCCTTGGCCTCCGTCATGCGTGACGAGCGTGCCCGGTCCATTCCCACGGCGATCAAGATACTGGTCGCCGGGGGCTTCGGCGCCGGCAAGACGACAATGGTGGGCAACGTCAGCGAGATCCTGCCCCTGCACACCGAGGAGGTGCTCACCTCCGCGGGCACCGACTCCGACGACCTGTCCGGGGTGGAGGGCAAGCGCACCACCACGGTCACCATGGACTTCGGCCGGATCACCATCGGCGACAGCGCGGTGCTCTACCTGTTCGGCACACCGGGCCAGGACCGGTTCTGGTTCCTGTGGGACGAGCTGGCGATCGGCGCGTTGGGTGCGGTCGTGCTGGCCGACACCCGGCGGCTGGCGGACAGCTTCCCGTCCATCGACTACTTCGAGCGCCGGGGCATCCCGTTCGTCGTCGCGGTGAACTGCTTCCACGGCCACCAGCCGTTCGGTGTGGACGCGGTGCGCGGGGCACTGTCGCTCGACCCGGACGTGCCCGTGGTGATGTGCGACGTGCGGGACCGCCGCTCGGGGCGGGAGGTGCTGGTGACCCTGATCGAGCACGTACGCGCGATCACGCTCGGCCCCGCGCACACCGCCGTGGCCGGTACGAGCTGACCTGTCGCCCGTGCCGACTTTTCGGAGGACGTCTCAGCCATAGGCGTGACACGCGTGTCGCCGGTACGCTGCGCCGGTGCCGAACGCCGACCGCCTCGCCAGCCGGAGCCTGCCGGCCATCCTGCGCGACGCCGCCGACCTCGCCCTGAGGCAGTGGCGCGGCCTGCTGGTGGTCGCCGCGGCCACGCTCGTGCCGGCGCTGCTGGCACGCCAGGTCATCGGCTTGTTCGCGCTCAACACCAACGCCACGGTGGTGGACGGGACGTTCACCCCGGCGCCCGCGGCGGCCGCCGGCGGGGCGGGACTGGTCGCGCTCGGCCTCGGCTGGGTCGTGGCACTGGTCGCGGGCATCGCGGTGGCGTCCGGCGGCCTGCGCGGCATCCCGGTCGATCCGCGTGCCGCGCTGCTACTGGCCCTGCGCCGGCTGCCCGCACTGGTGCCGGCCCTGCTGCTGATCGCCGTCGCCGCGGTCGGGCTGCAGGTGCTCACCCTGGTCGCGGTCGCCTTCTTCGACATCGCCCTGCCGCAGGACGTGGCCACCGCGGCCGTCTTCGGCCTTTTTGTGCTGACGCTGGTCGTGCTGGCCAGCCGGTTGCTGTCGGTGCCCGCGATCGTGCTGGGCGACGGCGCGGTCTCCTGGTTGCTGCACGCGCACGCGCTCGCCGCGGGCCGGATGCTGACGACCGGCGGCGCGCTGGCGACCGGCGTGGTGGTGGCCCCGGCGCTGGTGGGCATGGGCGCGGCCGCCCTGACGCAGGCACAACCGGCCTTCGCCCTGCTGTTCGCCGCGCTGGCCGGGGTCATCGTGCCCGCCGTCCAGGCCGCCGTGCTGGTCACCGTCTACCTGCAGCGCCGCCCGGCGGGCAGCCGCGGCTCCGAGGCCGACCTCGACCGGGTCGACCAGACGCTGTCAGCGCTGTCCCCCGCGTCCGCGGGCCCGGCCCGCGCCGGAGACGACCCGGCTGACGACACGGTGCCCTCGGCGGCGCCGTCCCTCACCGCCCTCGCTTCGGCCGACAGCGCGAAGGCATCGGCCGCCCACGCCCTGACCGACCCCACCAGGTCGACCCGCACCGCTGCGGTGCGGGCCACCGGCCCACGGCACGGCGCGGTGGCGCGCCCGGGACGTTTCGCCCTGCCCGCTCCGCTGCTCGCCGCACTCCGCCGGTCCGCCGCCGCGCTCGGCCGGGCCTACGCCGCGCTCGGCCGGCCCTGGACCGGCCGTCCCGCGCTGGTCGCGGCGCTGGCTTCGCTGCTGCTGCCGGCGCTGCTGGGGCTGGGCTTCGCGGCGACCGACCCGTGGGACAGCCCGCACGCGAGCCGGCACAGCGTCTCGTGGAGCGGCGAGGTGCTGGCCACAGCCTGGCCGGCGGGCCGCCACCCGGTCGTGGTCACCGACTACGGCCCGCACTGGTGCCTCGACGACGGGTGCCACTCCGTCCGATCGCGCAGCTCCGAACCGCTGATGTTGGGCGCGCCGATGCCCGCGACCGCGATCACCGCCGACGGCGACGTGGTCTCTGCGGGAATCCGCGGCCGGGAGAGCCAGGCGGTCAAGACCGACGGCGACGACGCGGTGCAGATGCAGCGCTGCACCGCGCCCTGGGGTCCGGCCACCGCCCGACCGAAGCCGGGCAGCTGTGAGGACGGCATCACCCGCTGGCACAGCGGCGGCAACGAGGGCCAGGCACACCTGGCTGTGGCGGCCGGGCCCGACGGCTCGGTCGTGGTCGCCACGGCCCGCCCGCTCCAGGTGCGCAGCGGAACCCGGCCGAAGGTCCAGCTGGCGGTCACCCGGTGCAACACGGTGCACTGCAACCGCCGCTCGCTGGACGTGCTCGGCACGGTCGAGGTCGAGCTGAGCGCCTGGCTGCCCGAAGGCATGGTGGCCGCGCCCGCGTACGCCCCGCTGCTGCAGCTCACCCTCGACGCGTCGGACCGGCCGACGGTGCTGCTGCGCGACCCTGCCGGACGCCGGGCCTGGCTCGCGACCTGCCCGACGGCCGCCTGCGACACCGCCAAAATCACCGAGATCGGCGCTCCGGAACGCGCCACCGACCAGGCCGTGCTGCTGCCGGGCAGCACACCGCGGCTGGTCGCGGGCGGCGACGCGATCACTTTCCACGCGCCGGTGGCGATCGGCGCGGGCGGCCCCGGCCTGTACGTGCTGGGCACGGAGTCCGATCTGGCGGCCCCGGTGCCGCTGGCCCCCGCCGAGTACGGCACCGGCCGGCTGGTGCTCTGGCACTGCCCGCCCGGCTCGGCCGACCGGGCCCGCCGGGTGGCGCTGCCGCTGCTGACCGGCGACCTGTTCCACGTCGCGCTGGTGACCAGCGGCGACGGCAAGGTGCTGGTGACGTACTCCGACAGTGGCCGGCGGTACGCCGTGCTGGTGACCGGGCCGCCCAACCCGGGCAAAGGCCCCTACTGCGCGGGGTTCGACGGCTAGGTTCGGCTCATGGGGGCCGGACACAGTCACGAGCCTGGTGAGACGCTGCCACCTGCCCCGCCCGACCTGCGCCGCATCGTCACGATGATCATCGTGCCCCTGGTCGTGGCGACCCTTATCGGGCTGATCGTGCTGTGGCCTCGCGGGCCGAGCCCGCAGCAGGCGTCGGACACCACGCAGCGGCTGCACGGGGAGATCGTGTCGGCGACGCCCGCCTGCCCGCGCGAGGTCCCGGCCCAGCCTGGCGGTGACTGCGGCACCGCTCAGGTGCGCATCGGCGAGCAGGTGGTCGACGCCGTGGTGCCGACCGGGCCGAGCGCGCCCGCGGTCGGTGTCGGCGACGACGTCGTGCTGATCGCCTCGGTCGACGCCGAGGGCGGGCAGCGTTATGCGGTGGTCGACCACGACCGGTGGGGCTGGCTGCTGGCGCTGGTCGCGCTGTTCGTGGCAGCGGTGATCGCGTTCGCCCGCTGGCGCGGGGTGGCGAGCCTGGTCGGCCTCGTCGTGAGTTTCGCGGTGCTGCTGGTCTTCATCCTGCCCGCGATCGTGCGCGGGGAGCCGCCGCTGGCGGTGGCGATCGTCGGCTCGGCCGCGATCATGTTCGCGGTGATCTACCTGACGCACGGGGTCAGCGTGGGCACCTCCATGGCGCTGCTCGGCACGCTCGCCGCGCTGGTGCTGACCGGGCTGCTCGGCCTGCTCACCACGAACCTGCTGCACCTGACCGGCTCCGGCAGCGACGAGGCCGCGATCCTCGCCAACGTGCTGGCCGGGGTGGACCTGCGCGGGCTGCTGCTGGCCGGCATCATCATCGGCACGCTGGGCGTGCTGGACGACGTCGCGATCACCCAGACGGCCCTCGTCGGCGAGCTGTCCCTGGCCGACCCGACGCTGAGCGCGCGGCAGCTGTACCGGTCGGCGATCAGGGTGGGCCGGTCCCACGTCGCCTCCGTGGTCAACACCATCATCCTGGCGTACGCCGGTGCGTCGCTGCCGCTGATGCTGCTGCTGGTCACAGCGGGCACGGGCACCCGCGACGTGCTCTCCACGCAGGTGATGGCGGCCGAGATCGTCCGCGGTGTGGTCGGCACGATCGGCCTCATCGCCGCGGTTCCGATCACGACCGCGCTGGCCGCCTGGGCGGTCGCCCGCTCACACCGGCACCGGGCCGACCACCCGCACAGCCATCCCGAACCGGACGCCGCCTGAGCTGTTTCCGTCGTTCGCCCTGATCAGGGAAGCGTTCGGCGTTAACGTGAAGGTGCTTCGTCCGTTTCGCACGAAGGTGGGTGCTATGTCGACCGTGGCGAAAGCGACCGAGCGCATCGGCTCGGGCTGGCTGTCCTTCGCCGGCCTGCTCATTCTGCTCCTGGGGGTGTTCAACGTGGTGGAGGGCATCTTCGCGATCGCCAACGACCGGTACGCCGCGTACGCAACGTCCACCCAGGGTGAGCTGTACGTGTTCAACCTGCACACCTGGGGCTGGCTGCACGTCCTGCTCGGCGCGGTGCTGATCGCCGTCGGCGCGGGCATCTGGTCCGGCAAGGAGTGGGCCCGTGGCGCGGGCATCGGCCTGGCCGGCGCGACCGCCCTGCTCCAGATGCTCTACCTGCCGGTGTACCCGTTCTGGTCCCTCATCAACATCGGCCTCTGCATCCTGGTCATCTACGCCCTCGTAGTCCCACCCCGCGGCAGCACCGCCGACTGACCCACCCACCGGCCACCGGCCACCGGCCCGCCCGAAAGGCGCAACTCTTAAAGAGTCGCGCCTTTCGGACCGTTGCGAGGCCGCGACCCTTCAAGAGTTGCGGCGCGGAGGGGCGGGCTGGGGGCGGCGGTCAGCGGGTCGGGAGGTCGAGCCAGGACTGGCCGGAGAAGAGGACGGAGCCGAGCCAGCCGTTCTCATCCAGGTAGAGGCCGTCGTGGCCGTCGATCACCAGGGCGAGGCGGTGGCCGGCGGGCAGGTCCCAGCTGGTCGCGGGTAGCGGGATGTCGGCGGTGCGGGCCGCGTTCGCGGTGGCGTCGAGCCACGACACGGGGGCGTGAGTGATCAACTTTCCCGTGCCGAGGGCGTCGACGTCGTAGAGGTACGCCACGATGGTGCCGCTGCGCTCGGTGGGGGTGAAGCGGGCGTGCACGGTGGCGCTGCCGCGGATGCGTACCGTGCCGGTCGCCTGGTCGCCGATCCAGACCCCGGCGTTGTCCCGGTCCACCGCGGGCAGCCAGGCCGTCGGCGGGATGCCGGTCAGCGCCTGCAGGCCGTTGGACAGCAGCACCAGGCCGCCCGCGGCGATCGTGTCGTCGTTGAACCAGGTCCGCCGGGACCAGCCGGTGGTGGCCGCGCCGCCGAGCCTGCCGGTGCCGGTGAGCCAGTTGACCTCGCCGAGGCCGTACCGGCCGGTCGTGGTGCTGATCGCCGCCCAGTTCGGGTAGGACTCGGCCGGACCGCCGGTCAGCGAGCGCAGCACCACCGGCGGCTCGGTGTCGATGCCGTTGGCGATGCCGGACAGGTGCCGGTCGAACCAGCGCCGCACCGACGTCCACACGTGGTTGTCCAGGCCGATGAGCCCGGTCAACTCGGGGATGGCGTGGTCGCCGGGGGCGAACTCCAGCCGCTTCGGACCGGCCAGCGCGCCGTAGAAGCCGATCAGCTGGTTCGGCGGGAAGATGCTGTCGCCGTACCCGTTGGCCAGCAGCACCGCCGGACGGTTGGCGTTGATGCCGGCCAGGTACGTGCCCGCGGAACGGAGCCGGGCGAACTCCTTGACCCCGGCGATGTTCCGGTTGGCGTAGAAGTCGTCGATGATCGCGTCGAACTCGTCGCTGGTGTCGCCGAGCAGCGCCGCCGAGCCGACCAGCAGCGCCGAGGACTGCAGCCGACGGGTGTCGCCGCCGTACAGCGAGGCGACCAGGTCGCTCCAGCCGGACAGCGCCGCCACGGCCCGTATCCGGCTGTCGTGGCCGGACGCGATCAGGCTGATGCCGGCGCCGTACGAGACCCCGGCCATGCCGATGCGGGACGGGTCGGCGGTGGTGTTCGCGACGAGCCAGTCGAGCACCCGGGACACGTCGGCGATGTCCTTCGGGCCGGCGGTGTCGATCTCGCCACCCGAGGCCCACCAGCCGCGTGGGGTGTACGACAGGACCGTGTAACCGCCCTGGGCCAGCGCGTTCGCCTGGGCGATGTACTCCAGGTCGTTGAGCGACCAGCTGGCCGGGAAGACGACGGCGGGGTGCCGGCCCGGGGTGGTGGGCTCGATGACGTTGGCCTTGAGCACGGTCCCGTCGGGGACGGTGATGTCGATGAAGCGGAAGCCGGTGGTCGGGGCGGCGGCCTGGGCGGGAGCGGCCCAGGTGACGAGTGCCAGCACGACCACCGTCAGGAGGGAGGGGAGCTTCCTCACGGCGGACCTCACGGGGGTGTCGGCCTTGCTTCGAACAAGTTACCGAGAGGTAACCACGCCGTGAGCTAGATCACAATACCCGCGAGTAGCTTTTAATGGACGGTGGCCTATCTCATCGAATTCGATCTACGAATAGCCGATGAGACAGGCCACCGTCTACAGGGTCAGCCGCGCGGGCCGCCCGCGACGTAGATGACCTGGCCGGTGACGAAGCCGGCGCCCTCGCTCACCAGGTACGAGATGGCGTGGGCGACGTCGGCGGGCGTGCCGACGCGGCGCACCGGGGTCTCCGCCGCGCGCGCGGCCTGGAACGCCTCGAAGTCGACGCCGACGCGCGCCGCGGTCGCGGCGGTCATCTCGGTGACGATGAAGCCCGGCGCGACCGCGTTCGCGGTGATGCCGAACTGCCCCAGCTCGATGGCGAGGGTCTTGGTGAAGCCCTGCAACCCGGCCTTGGCGGCGGCGTAGTTGGCCTGGCCCCGGTTGCCGAGCGCCGAGGTGCTGGACAGCGACACGATGCGGCCGTAATTCTGCTCGACCATGTGCTTCTGCACGGCCCGGCTGCACAGGAACGCCCCGCGCAGGTGCACCGACATGACGGTGTCCCAGTCGCTGTCGCTCATCTTGAACAGCAGGTTGTCACGCAGCACACCCGCGTTGTTGACCAGCACGGACGGCGCGCCCAGGGTGGCGGCGACGTGCGCGACCGCGTTGTCCACGGCGGCGGAATCGGACACGTCCGCGCCGACCGCGATGGCCCGGCCGCCGTCCGCGGCGATCGCGGCGACGGTGTCCGCGCAGTTGTCCTCGGTCAGGTCTACGGCGGCGACGGCGAACCCGTCGGCGGCCAGCCGCCGGGCGGTGGCCGCGCCGATGCCCCGGGCCGCACCGGTGACGATCGCTACTCTCTGGCTGTCAGTCATGCGCCGCACTTTAACGACAGTTCAGCGCCCCACGGAACCGCCCCGCACCACTGGGCGCGCCGCCCCACACCGCCGGGCGCGCCGCCCCACGCCGCGCCGCCCAAGGTCATCCGACTTGCCGGGCACCTGTGCGTATCTTGACCGCGCTTTCGCCCACCTGCCTGGCAAGTCGAACGATCATGGTGCGCCTTCGCGCCGCGCCGAAGCGAGCTACGGTCGGCGGGAGCGAGCGCTCGGCCCGGCGGCCGGAAAGCGCCTGCCGGGGTTGACGCAACGGATCGTTGGTCGACAGGGTGAACTACGCAAGAAACCAAGGTCATAAGCATGAGCGAATGATGGTTATGCTGCGATCTTCCCCTCTAGCGTTAGGGCCATGCAGAAGCGCTTTCTGATGTGCCGGCCCACCCACTTCGCCGTCACCTACAAGATCAACCCCTGGATGGACCCGGCCGCGCCGTACGACACCACCCTGGCGATCAGCCAGTGGGAGAGCCTCAAGGCCACGTACGAGAACCTGGGACATCAGATCGAGCTCATCGACCCCATCCCCGGCCTGCCCGACATGGTCTTCGCCGCCAACGGCGGCACGGTGATCGACGGCCGGATGTTCACCGCGCAGTTCCGGCACGCCGAGCGCGCCGACGAGGGCCCCGCCTACCGCGACTGGGCCGAGCGCGCCGGGTACGAGGTGCACGACGCCAAGCACGTCAACGAGGGCGAGGGAGACATCCTGCTGGCCGGCGAGTACGTGCTGGCGGGCACCGGTTTCCGCACCGCGCACGCCTCGCACGCCGAGGTCCAGGAGATCTTCGGCCGCCCCGTGATCACCCTGCAGCTGGTGGACCCGCGCTTCTACCACCTCGACACCGCGCTCGCCGTGCTGTCGACCGGCATCGACGGCAAGCCGGCCAACATCGCGTACCTGCCGGAGGCCTTCTCGCCGGGCAGCCAGAATGTGCTGCGTCAGCTGTTCCCGAACGCCGTCATCGCTAACATCGAGGATGCGGAGGTGCTGGGACTCAACGCGGTCAGCGACGGCGAGAACGTCGTGCTGCCGGTCCAGGCCACCCACCTCGCGGAGGAGTTGCGCAAGGCCGGCTACGAGCCGATCGGAGTCGACGTCTCCGAGCTGCGACTGGCGGGTGGTGGCCCCAAGTGCTGCACCCTGGAGCTGCGGTCATGAATTCGATCGTCGACAGCCGTACGCCGTCCGCGGTGGACGCGGCGGAGCGGTACACGGCGCACAACTACCATCCGCTGCCCGTCGTGATCACCGAGGCGGACGGCTGCTGGGTCACCGACGTGGACGGACGGCGCTACCTGGACTTCCTGTCCGGATACTCGGCGCTGAACTTCGGCCACCGGCACCCGGCGCTGATCGCCGCCGCGCACGCCCAGCTGGACCGGCTCACGCTGACCAGCCGCGCGTTCATCCACGACCAGTTCGCCGAGTTCTGCCAGCGCCTGGCCGCGCTGACCGGCCAGGACCTGGTGCTGCCGATGAACACCGGCGCGGAGGCCGTGGAGACCGCGATCAAGGTGGCCCGCAAGTGGGGATATCAGGTCAAGGGCGTGCCGGACGGCCAGGCGAAGATCATTGTGGCGGCGGACAACTTCCACGGCCGCACGACGACGATCATCAGCTTCTCCACCGACGAGGACGCGCGCGCCGACTTCGGGCCGTACACCCCGGGCTTCGAGATCGTCGCGTACGGCGACCTGGAGGCGCTGGCCGAGGCGATCGACGACTACACCGTCGCGGTGCTGCTGGAGCCGATCCAGGGCGAGGCCGGCGTGCTGGTCCCGCCGGACGGCTACCTGTCCGGTGTGCGTGCCCTGTGCAGCAGCCGCAACGTGCTGTTCCTGGCCGACGAGATCCAGAGCGGCCTGGCCCGCACCGGTCGTACGTTCGCCGTGGACCACGAGGACGTCAAGCCCGACATGCACATCATGGGCAAGGCGCTGGGCGGCGGCATCGTGCCCGTCTCCGCCGTCGCGGCCAGCCGCGAGGTGCTCGGCGTGCTCAAGCCGGGCCAGCACGGCTCGACCTTCGGCGGCAACCCGCTATCCTGCGCTGTCGGCATCGAGGTCATCAAGCTCCTGGAAACCGGCGAGTACCAGCAGCGCTCGGCACAGCTCGGCGCGATGATGCACGAGCAGCTGCGGGCGCTCGTCGGCCGGGGCGTCACCGCGGTGCGCGGTCGCGGCCTGTGGGCCGGTGTCGACATCGACCCGGGCGTGATGACCGGACGCCAGGCGTCGGAGAAGCTGATGGGCCGCGGCATGCTCGCCAAGGACACCCACGGCACCACGATCCGCCTGGCCCCGCCCCTGGTCATCGAAGAAGACGAGATCACCTGGGCGGTACGCCAGCTCGCCGAAGTCATCGGCGCCGCCTGACCCACCGCGCACCGGCAAGCGAAAGGCGCTCCCTGCCTGGCAGGGAGCGCCTTTGCGTTAAGAAGGTGCCCTTCCTCTACGCATAGCGATAAGAAGGTGCCCTTCCTTTCAGTAGCCGGGGCGGAAGGTCATGGTGGGGGCGTCGGACATGACGGAGGCGGAGTCGAGGGGGCGGCTGCTGGCGAGGGCGCCGATGCGGCCGATCTCGACGCCGGGGAAGAGCTCGACGATGTCGGAGACGCCGAGCTGGCGGCTCGCGCCACGGCTGAGCTGGAGTTCGCCGTCCGCGGCGCCGCCGAGGCGGACCAGGGTGCCGTTCATGCTGAGGTCGGTGACGGAGATGCCCTGCGGGCTCAGCGACACCGAGACGTGGGCGCGGCTGACCTTGGCACGGGCGTCCTCGCTGAGCCACGGGCCGAGCTGCACGCCGACCTGGCCCTGACCGCCGTCGGGGGCGCGGCCGACCACGACCGGGCCGGCGGCGGTGACCACGAAGCGGGTCCGGATCACGCCGTCGACGCGTACCGCGAGCACCTGCTGCGGCGGACGCGGCCCGTTGTCGCCGAGCGGCGCGTCGTGCCGGGGGCAGATCGGCTGCCCGTTGCGCAGCCGCGGCACGGGCTGGCCGCTGCCGCGGCGGGCCGGGCCGAAGTTGGCGCAGTCCGGGTCCGGGCAGTGCCACCAGCGCGCGGTGAGCTGGCGGCCGACCGGCGACGGGCCGGTCGGCACGGGTCCGCGTGGCTGCAGCACGACACCGCCCGCGCCGGGCAGCGGCGACCAGACCGCGGGCAGCACGCGCGAGACGATCGGCAGGCCGGTGAGCTCGGAGACCTCGACGACGCGAGCGGCCGCGCCGACCACGACCTCGACGATGCCGTCGTCACCCCAGCGGCGCATGACCATGCGCTCGTTGGACGTCAGGTCCTGGTTGGAGAGCAGGGACTTGTCGACGACGCAGTATGCCGAGACGTGCTCCTCGCCGACCTGGCGGGCGAGCCCGTCGACCACCATGCCCAGCCGGACCAGGTTGGCGGGGCGGCCGCCGTCCAGGTCGGCGCAATAGATCAATTCAGCCACGTCGAGCACCCCGGCGGCGAGAGCCGGGTCGGTGCCCAGCCGCCGCTCGATCGCATCCAGCACATGACTGACCTCGAACCTCATAGTCCAAGACCCTAGGTTCGGTGCGCGACCTGCCGCAACCCGCAAACGTCCAGCGTCACAGCCTGCCGTCTATGCGCCGAAGCCCCGGGGCCGGCGCGGCGGCTCGCTGCCGCCCGTGGCCGGGGGCGGCGCGGCGGGTCCGCTCGGCTCGCCGGTGCCCGGGACTGCCGGCGAGCCGACGGCACCGCCGGGCGACGTGTCGCGCGTCTGGACGGCGTCGTGGGCGCGGGCGGAGTCGAGCACGCGGGACTTCTCCTCGGCGAACTCCGCATCGGTCAGCTTGCCCCGGTCGTGCAGGTCAGCCAGCAGTTTGAGCTGCTGCGCCGAGTCGCTCGGCGAGTACTTCTCGACGAACTCGCGGCTGGCCTGGTCCATCGCCCGACGTTCCTGGGCGGTGGCCCCGGGCTGCCGGAAGATCAGGTAGATCAGGGTGCCGAGGAACGGCAGCAGGATGACGACCACGATCCACAGCGCCTTGAGCCAACCGGAGAGGTCGTCGCGGCGGAAGATGTCCACGATCGCGAAGGCCCAGATCAGCAGCAGCGGAATGAAGATCAGCAACAGCCAGAAGACGTCCCAGAAGTCCATCTTCCCCCCTAATGTGGCACTCTCCCCCATTCTTGCGGGCAGAGTGCCTCAGCGGGAGGTGGTTACCGCATCCGGCCGATGGCACCCCGCAACCTGGCCACGTCCCGGCGGCTGCGCTCGTAGGTGATGGCCAGCGCCAGCAGCACCGCCCCGCCGACCGCGATCGGCACCCACGTCGGCAGCAGCCGCGACACCAGCAGCAGTTCGTGCAGCGCCAGCACCAGCAGCGTGCCGCCGCCAAGCAGCACGGGGGCCTGCAGGCGGCGCACCGAGCCGAAGACCGTGATCGCGAGCGCGCCGAGCCCGAGCAGCAGCCGCCGCAGCGGTGTGCCCGACTCCTCGGTCAGCGCCCCGGCCAGGCTGGGCAGCAGTGCCGCGGCCAGCGCCGGACCGGCGAACAGCCAGCTGGACAGGTCCGGCCGGGCCCGCGCCGCGTACCAGCCGACAGCCAGCGCGAGCAGCGCCACCGGCAGGGTGTACGCCTCCAGCAGCCCGACACCCTGCGCGGCGAGGATCACGCACCAGGCGACGCCCTCCGCCACGGCGGCCGCGGCGGCACGCAGCACCCGCTGCCCGCGCGGCGCGGCCAACACGGTCAGTCCGACCGCGACCCCCCACACCGCCAGCACCAGAGCGATCGACCGGGGGTATCCGTGGCACAGCGTCAGCGCCACGAGCGCCGCCGAGTGAGCCGCCGCCTCCGCCGCGGCCCGCTGCTCCCGGGCGAACGGCGCGTACGCCAGACCCAGGATGATCGCCGCGACCCCGAGCACCAGGTAGGCGACGAACTCGAAGCTCAGCTCGGCCGCCTCGCCGATGGCGATCGCCAGCAGCACCTTCGCCGCGGCCCCGGTCAGCCAGCCCGCGGTGCGCACCGGCCGCGTCCGTCCGCCCACCGCGATGACGGCCAGCACCACGGTCACCAGGGCGAGCGCGGCGACCGTCGACCACTTCTCGGCGAGCGAGCCGGCCAGACCGGCCCCGGTCAGCAGCACCCCGAACAGCCCGCCCGCCAGCGTCAGCGCGCCGTACGGCCGCAGCCCGGCCAGCACCAGCAGCGCCGCGCCGAGCACCAGCTGCACGGCGCTGATCGCCGGCCAGGGCGCCTGTGCGGCGGCCAGTGCCGCGAGCCCGGCGACCCCGGCGACGACGCCGCCGGCCGCCGCCATCAGGCGCGTCCCGCCCCGGCGGAACCACAGCGCGACGGCAGGCGCGAGCAGCAGCAGCGCGACCGCGTACGACCAGGGGAGCCGGTCGCTCGGATAGGCGGTCAGGCCGGTGCCGACCGGGTCCCCCGCCCAGACGCGGCCCAGCCAGCTCCACGGCCCGATGAAGATCAGGTAGAGCGCCTCGGCGCACATCAGCAGCGTGAGTGCCAGCACGACCTGCGCGGGGAGCTCCGCCCGCGCCCAGCGGGACTGCACCGCGACCAGCGCGAGGGCCACCGTGCACAGCGCGGCGTAGACCGCCGCGGAGTCGCTCGCGGGCTGGCCGCCCGGCAGCGCCCACAACGCCCCCGCCAGACCGCCGACCACGGCGTAGTCCCGCAACCGGGCGGGCGACAGGTACACCCACAGCGGCGACAGCAGGGCGGCGGCCAGCAGCGCGCGGCGCGACCACGGATCGTCCACCCCGGCCGCGGCCACCATGCTGTGCGTCATCGGCGGCAGCAGCGCCAGCGCCACCGCGCCGCTCACCCCGCCCAGCACGCGTACGCCGTGCAGCGCGCTCGCGGTACTCACCGTGCCAGCCCCGGCCACGCTCCTCGTGCCGCTCTCGGGCACCAGGGCGCTGCGCCAGCCGACCGCCGCCGCGGCCAGCCCCAGCACCACCACGCCGCCCAGCGCCCACGCCGACAGCACCCGGCTGCCCGCGCCGACGAGCATGGCGTGTCCGGCGAGCAGCCCGGCCACCACGCCCCAGAGCACGACGTGGCGGCGCAGCAGCAGGGCGAGGGCCAGGGCCACGGCGACCGCGACCAGGTCGCAGGCGAGCGCCGACCACGGCGTCAGCGCCGGGTGCCCCGGCACCGTCAGCGGGAGCAGCAGCACCGCCCCGGCGGCGACCCAGGCCCGCACCGGCTCCGGCACGGGCGGCCCGGTCAGCAGCCAGGCCGCGGCGGCCACCAGGGCGAGGCTCACCGGCAACTGCCAGCCGTACGAGCCGTCGAACGGCGCGGGATCGGCGGCCCACCACGGCGTCGCGTCCGCGACGGACTGCCAGCCCGCGCCGAGCGCCCAGCCGATGGAACACAGCGCGGGCACGCTCAGCGCCAGCGCCGCGCCGCCGATCATCCCGGCGCGGACCCCGGGCCACCGGGCCGACAGCGCGCCGCCGAGCACGGTCACCAGCACCGCCACCAGCGCGGCCGCGCTCGCCATCACCAGCAGCCAGTAGTGCTGCCACTGCACCAGCGCCGGCCGCACCAGCGCCGCGGCGAGCGCCGCCGTGACCGCCCCGCCGGCCGTCGGCAGGGCGAACGCCGCAGCGCTGCCGGCGCCTGCCAGCCAGAGCCCCGCTGCCAGCACCCCGGCTGCCGCGAGCAGCACCAGCGAACCGGTGACCGCGGTGTCCGGATCGGCCCCGAGCAGCCATGCGATCAGCGACAGCAGGCCGCCGATCCCGAGCATCGCCAGGTACGCCAGCAGCGCCAGTACCCGCAGCCCGGTCCTGCCCGGCAGCTCCGCCGCCACCCGCGCCGAAGCCGCGACCGGCGGCACGGCCGGACCGGCCGCAGGAAGGTCCTGACCGGACTGCCTCGGCACGGACGCCGCCGCCACCGATGGCTCGTCCGGCCGGCTGGACGAGGCGGCCGACCCGGCCGTGCCGAGGTCCGCCTCACCCGGGGCCGGCCGGCCGGCCTCCGGCGCAGGGGCGGCGGGCCGCAGCGCCCGGTAGAGCAGCAGGTCGCCGAGCGCGACCGCGGTGAAGACCGCCGACCAGCCCGCCACGTCGGCCGAGGACTCCAGGAAGAACAGCGGGAGCGCGGGCTGCGCCGCCAGCAGCGCGCCGAATCGGGTCGCACTCGTCCCGACGACCCGCGCGTACCCGTAGCCGAGCAGGGCGGTGAAGGTGGCCACCGCTCCGGCGTAGAAGCCGCGGTCCCAGTGGTCGGCGACGCCGCCGAGGTTGACGTACCAGATGGCGTAGCCGTCGAGCACCACCAGCAGCAGCCCCAGCGCGGCGAACGTCTCCGCGGTCGCGGTCAGCGCGCGGCGGCGCACCAGCGGCGGCACGGCCAGCACGCCGACGGTGAGCACGCCGAGGATGAGCGCCCGGCCGACCACGTCGAACGTCGCCCAGGCCACGGCGGTGAACACGATCGCGGCGATGCCGAGCAGCAGCCCGCCCAGGATGAACAGCAGGTTCTGCACGGTGCGCGGCGAGGACTCCGGCCCGCGGCCCGGCACGGCGGCAGCGACCGGCGGGACGGTCCCCGGCGGAGTGCTGCCGGCGGTGGGCGGCAGCGTGAGCAGGGTGGGCTGGTGCGCCGACTGCTCCCGGGCCACCGCGACCCGGACCTTCGTGGCGTACGCCTCGCGGTCCCGGCGCAGTTGCGAGAGCCGGCCCGACAGCGACTCGTACGTGCTGCGAGCCTGCTCCACCTGCGGCGCGAGCACGGCGATCTGCGCGTCGTAGGCCAGCACCGCCGCGGCGTCCGGGTCCGGCGCACGGCCGCAACCCGGGCAGGGTCCGTCCAGCGTGGCAGCGGCTCTGCAGCGAGGGCAGGGGTACGACGCGTGCTCGGTCATGCCGGTCAGCATGCCGTAGTCGCGCCAATCAGGGATCGACCGCTCGGTCGGTGGGGTCTGTCGGTGACCTGTCCGAAGCCGACGGCGGACCGGCCGGGCCGGCTCCGCGCTGCTTGCCGGGCTCTTCCGGCGCGGAGTCCGGTTCATCGCCCTCGGCCTTGGCGGCCTGCTCGGTGGGCAGCGGCTCCGACAGCTCCCACGGGGTCGACTCGTCCGCGAGATCCCGCTCGGCGGCCTCGGCGACGGTCGCGGGTCCGGCGGCGGTCTCAGGTTCGGCGGCGGCGAGGTCGGCGCCGACCGGTGGGCCCGCGGGCAGCGGCTCCAGGACCGTGGCCGGCATGCGGCGGCCCATGGTCAGCACCAGCGTGACGAGACCGGCGAGGACGAACGCCCACACCGCCGTCGCGATCGACGGCCGGGCGAGCAGCCACCATCCGGCCAGCACGCCGAGCACGATCGCGAACCAGCGGAAGTGACGGCGTACGAACGCGCCGGTCCGCACCGCCCACGGCTCCCGCGCCAGCGGCCGCACGGCCCGGTCGACGACGGCGTTCACGCCCCGCCGCAGCAGCACCGCGGGCCGTGACGGACCCGCCAGCAGCGCCCACAGCACCCCGAGCAGCGCCGCCACGAGCACCGTGACCAGGGCGGTGAGCAGGAACCGGAGCACCGTGTCGTACACGTCCAGCGTCACCGTGCGGTCCAGGCCTCGCTCGGTCGCCCGCTGCGCCACCTTGTCGCGCGCCATCTGGTTGGCGATCAGTCCCACGACCAGCATCAGCGCGCTGAGCGTCAGGCCGAGGATCAGCCCGCGCCGCCGGTTCGGGGCGGCCCACACGGCGAGGCCGAGCAGCACCAGCGCCAGCGGCGGCAGCCAGTTCGCGCTGACGTCGAGCAGGCGCACGTAGCGCTGGATCTCGGGCAACTGATCCACCTGCGCGACCGTGTACGGGATGGACATGTCGGGGATGCGGGCCGCGAGGCCGAAGCCGCGGGCGACCAGCTCCTGCCGTGCGGCGGCCAGCACCGGGCCCAGGTCCACCACCACGTCGGTGCCGGAGCTGTGCAGCATCGGCGTGCCCTGGCCGGTGAGCAGGCCCTCGAGGTTCTGGTGGGCGATGCGGTTGACCTGGTTCCACACCGCGGGGAAGCGGGGTGAGGTGACCAGCTCGCCCACCACCTTGTGGATCTGGCCCTGCAGCCAGTTGGTGACCGCGGGCAGCACCAGCTGGATGACCGCCTCCACGCGCGGCAGGTCGACCGCGGCGGCCAGGTCACCGGCGAGTTTCTCCAGCGGCAGCCGCGCCATGATCTCGTCGGTGACCCGGTCGGTGACCGCCGCCTGCACCTGCGGATCGGTGGCCAGCGGCGCGACGGTCTCCACGTACCGGTCGGTGTCGAGCAGCTCGGCGCGGGCGAAGCGGGCCGTCACCGAGGCCAGCACCAGCACCGCCGACAGCAGCGCCAGCACGAACGCCCCGGCCCAGCGCAGCGTGCGCGCGGTGCCGCCGGGCCGCCGGGCCACCGGCTCGGCCGGCTCGGGCACGTCGTGGACGGCGCCGGCGAGCCGCCGCTCCCACGCGGATGGCGCCGGGTCCTCGGGCTCCGTCATCAGGTGCCCAGCAGTTTCGCCTTGGCGGCGGTGAACTCCGCCTCGGTCAGCACGCCCGCGGCCCTGAGGTCCGCGAGCTGCCTGAGCTGCGACATGAGGTCCACGCCAGGCGTGACGGAACCGGCCCGCGCTGCCCTGTCCTGCGTCGGCTGGGCCCCGGCTCGGCCATCCGGTCGCGTGATCGGACCCTGCTGCTCGCCCTGCATCCGCTGGTCGGCTTGGGCCTGGCCGAGCGGCTGTGCCCGCTGCTCACCCTGCTCCACCTGTCGGTCGGCCTGAACCTGATCGTCAGGCTGCATCTGCTGGTCGTGCACAGCCTGCTGAGCGGCCCGGACCTCGGCGGCCTCCGCCTGCCTGCGCTCGGACCAGCGGTGCACCGCGCCCACCGTGGCGGTCGCCGTGCCCGCCACGACGGCGGTGCGCGCCATCGAGCCGAGCAGGCCCGGACCGCGCCGGGTCCCCACGGGACGTCGTAGCAGCATGTCAGCCTCCCACCGGTGCCGGATGCACCACCGCCTCGACCGCGTCGACCACCGGGGCGGGGATGCGTTCGGCGAGCACGATCTCGCCGCCGGCCTCCGCGACCACGGCGCGTACGCCGGCCAGCCACCGGTGCTCGAAGAGCAGGACCAGCGCCTGCGCGCCGGGCGTGATCGCCTCGGCCAGGTCCTGCACGTCCCGCTCCGAGATGAGCCCGTCGACCGCCTGGATCGCGGGGTCGATCGCCTCGAAGTCCTCGTCGCCCTGGTAATCCCGCAGCTCGTGCGAGGTGACCGCACCGTCGGCGGCCCGGTCGACGACCACCATGTCGATGATGCGGACGATCTCCTGGTCTACCAGGCGATGCAGCTCGGGCGCGATGCGGCGCCCGGGGATGCGGCCGGCGAACTCGACGACCACGAACTCGAGCGGACCCCTCTTCATCACTGCCCCCTTCATCTCAGACTGAGGCTACTCATCCGAAAAGGGAGAAATCACAGATATTGCGAGTTATCTTCGCACCATGATTGATCCGTACGGAGATGCCGAACTAGAGGCCAGCGCCCTGCGTTCGTTCAAACGCATGTCGATCATCGGCGGCCTGATCTCCATCGCCGCGGGTCTGGCGCTCACCTTCTGGCCCGAGAAGACGATCGTGCTGATCGCGGCGCTGATCGGCGTCTGGCTCGTCGTCGTCGGGATCTTCCGGATCGCCGAGGGCCTGACCGCCAAGGGAGTCAGCGGCGGCCACCGCGCCCTGATCGCCGTGATGGGCGTGCTCTACATCGTCGTCGGCATCATCTGCCTGCGGCACCTCGCCGACTCGATCAAGGTGCTCGCCGTGGTGCTGGGCCTGGTCTGGATCGTCGGCGGAGTGGCCGAGGTGGTCACCGGCTTCGCCCGCACACACGGCACCTGGCCGAAGATCGGCACCGTGCTGATGGGACTGCTCAGCATCGCCGCCGGCCTGATCCTGTTCTTCTGGCCCGGCATCACGCTCACCGTGCTGGTCTGGATCACCGGCTTCTGGCTCATCGCCCTCGGCATCATCCAGCTGATCCTCGGCTTCACCTCCGGCCGCGCCGCCAAACGCGCCGCCCGCTCCAACTCCGTCCCCGGCGTCGCCTGACCCCACCCGACCCCACCCCGCGTCGCGGGGGCGCGCCGCGGCGCGGCACCGCTCAAGATCGCTCGACTTGCCAGGCACTTGGGCGAATGCGCGTTCAAGATACGCACGATTGCCCGGCAAGTCGGATGATCTCGCGCCGCGCCCACGCCGGGCCGCGGCAGGCGGCGGGCGGCGGGCGGCGGGTCAGTGGCCGACGGCGGTGAGGTAGTCGCGGGAGGCGGCGTAGGCGGCGCTGACACGGCGGCCCACGGCAGCGGCGTCGCGGTACGCCCAGGGGCTCTCGTCGGCGCCGGCCCCACCCGGGAGGACGTGTACCCGTACGCCCTCGGGAACCGCGGCCAGCTCGCGCGTGAAGCGGACCCGGCGGGCGATCTCCATGGCGACGTTGGTCGCCTCCCACGGCCGCTGCGGCGGCTGCAACGGCCGCTCCAGCCGCCCGACCTGGAGCATGAACACCTCGTCCGCGCCCAGCTCCACGGCGTGGTTGATCGGGTACGCCACGAGGTTGCCGTCGAGGTAGTGCTCGCCGCCGATCTCCACCGGGGGCAGCACCCCGGGCAGGGCGGCCGCGGCCAGCACCGCGTCCACGACCCGGCCGGTGCTGAACCAGTGCGCCTCGGCGCGCTCCACGTTCGCCGCGCACAGGTGCAGCGGCACGCGCATGTCCTCGAAGGTCACCCCGGCCCGCATCGAGCGCTCCAGCACGCGCTGCAGCGGGGCGGGCGAGTGCAGGTGGGCTCGGGTGGCCAGGCGGCGCAGCTGGCGCGGCACCGAGTCGCCGTACACCTCGCTGATCTCGGGGGTGGCCCACAGCCGGACAAGCTTGTCGGTGACCTCGGGTTCGGGGTCCGCGGCGACCAGCGCGGCGTTGATCGCGCCGATGGACAGACCCACCACCAGGTCGGGGCGGATGCCGGCGCGGAACAGCGCGCGCAGCATGCCGACCTCGACGGCGCCCAGCACGCCACCGCCGCCGAGCACGAACGCGGTAGTCCCCACGCCGCCATCATGCCCGATGCCGGCCCCGTCCGAGCTGTCAGACCTGCTCAGACGGTGACCGGCAGCACATTTTCACGGCATGAGGGCCGGCCCGGCGCGCCGGTTGGAAGGGGCGGCGCGCCGGGCCGGACCGGTTACAGGGCCAGCCAGAGCGCGCCGACGTTCGGCGGCTCCCAGCCGGTGATGGAAGTGTGCGCCTGGCGGCACTGGTACGACCGGCCGCCGTAGGTGACCCGCGCGCCGACCGCGTACGCGGTGTTCGGCGCCCACGCCGGGTAGGCCCCGGGCGAGGTGGACGGGCTGGCGCTCGGCGAAACGCTCGGCGAAGCGCTGGGCGACACGCTCGGCGAGGCCGACGGGCTGGTCGACGGCGATGCGCTGGGCGAGGCCGACGGCGAGGCGCTGCCGCCCGTGCACAGGCCGAGGTCGACCCAGACCGACGCGACGCCCGGGGTCTCGCCCTGCGTCCACCACTGGGCGCGGTAGGCGCGGCCGTTGTACGACACCCGGTTGCCGCCGGTGTACACCTGCGTCGGGCTCCACACCGGGTCGGTGCAGGTGCCGGGCGGGGTGCTCGGCGACGCGGACGCGCTCGGCTGGACCGAGCCCGAGGGCGACACCGTCGGCGCGACCCCGCCCCGACTGCGGTTGACCGCCAGGTTGTAGGTCTGCCCGCCGAAGGTGAGCGTGTAGTTCGACGGCGAGGCGATCGGCAGCACGTAGTTGAGCGTCAGCTCGATCGACGCGCCCGGGGCCACCGTCTGCCAGCTCGGCAGGGTCAGCTTCACGTGGTGGAAATCGCCCTTGAGGCCGCCGACGTTGTTGCCGGTGTGGCCCGGGGTGACCGCCATCGTCCAGCCGGACTGCTGGCTCATGTTGCCCGGGGCGGAGGTGCCGTAGTCGAAGTCGAGCACCGCCCCGCCGGGGATGGTGGTGGTCGTGTTGTTGACCAGCTTCAGCTTCGGGTTGATCGGGTAGTTCGAGTCACCCAGGGCGAACCCGCCGAGCTGCACGTCCACGTTGATGGTCTGGGCGGGCAGCGCCGTGTTCGACCGGCTCGCGCCGTATGCCGAGGCGGTGGCGAACTTCGCGGCGATGGTGTTGGTGAGCGTGTTGCCCATCCGGTACTCACCGGCCGCCGAGTCGTACGCGTAGTCGCCCGCCAGCTCCCAGATCATGATGCCGCCGATGCCCTTGTTCACCACATAGTCGGCCTTGACCCCGATGGACTGCTCGTCCTCGGTGGACAGGAAGACCTTCTTGGTGGCGTTCCACAGCCACGGTGCGACCAGGGTCGAGGAGTAGTTGCGTACGTAGGTGCCGGTCAGCGTGTCGGCCGGGTCGGTCGCCGGGGTGAGGCCGTACGCCGCCCGGTAGGAGCCGGCGATGCCGTTCTCCAGGTTCTTGGCGTGCCACATCGGGTTGGAGCCGGCCGGCTCCTCGTTGCCCGCCGTGTCCAGGTCGTGCCACAGGTTGTCGATGCCGATCGCGCCGTTGCCGCAGGGGCTCTGCGTGCCGATCGGGCAGTTCGCCGTCTTGGCCGCGGTGCCCCACAGGCCGTTGGTGCCGCCGGTGACGTTCTGGTGGCCACGGGTGTAGTACGGCACCCCGATGTTGATGCGCCCGCTCTGCACCGCACCGCGGTAGTAGTGGTAGGCCCAGTCGGTGTTCAGCGAGCCGATGCCGGCGTAGGCGTTGTACACGCCGCCCGCGGTCAGCTCGTTGTCCTGGCCGTCGTCGTACAGGGCGGCGTTCGGGCCGACGTACTGGTTCCACGCGCCGTGCAGGTCGTACGACATGATGTTGATGTAGTCGAGGTACTGCGTGGCCTGGAACGACTCCATGCCGCGCAGCAGCCAGCCGGAGGCCGGGGCCGCGACGGTGACCATGTAGTACTTGCCGTCGGACGCGGCGGCCGTGTCCAGCTTCTCCCGCAGCGCCTTCATCAGGATCTGGTACGACGCGTTCAGGCCGGCCCGGCGCGCGTTCGACTGGCCGAAGTCCAGCGGGTGGCCGGCGTCCTTGTTGGACGTCGGGTATTCGTAGTCGATGTCCACGCCGTCGAAGCCGTACGTGCGCAGGAACGTCACCACGGAGTCGGCGAAGGTGTTGATGCCGGCCGTGTTGATCGAACCGTCGGCGTTGGTGGTCATCCGGTAGAAGCCGCCGGAGTCGATCCGCGCGCCGCTGCCGTCGAAGTACGCGCCGGTCTCGGCCCAGCCGCCGACGCTGACCAGCGTCTTGACGTCCGGGTACTGCTTCTTGAACTTGTTGAGCAGGTTGAAGTGCCCGGTGTACGGGAACGCCGGGTCCATCTCCGCGCCGGCCACGCCGGGCCAGGTCATGTTGGTCGAGGCGTTGTTGGCCTCGGCCGGGTTCCCGATCGAGATCTTGTTGGTGCCGTCCACGTGCGCGAACGCGTAGTTGATGTGCGTGATCTTCGTCCACGGGATCTGGTTGGCCAGGTACGCCGGGGCGCCGTTCTTGCCGGTGCGCCAGTTGGTGAAGTAGCCGATGATGCGGCGCGGGTGGCCCGCCCCCATCGACTCGCGGCCGTTGGTGTCGTAGACGTCGCAGTAGGGCACGGTCACGCCGGGCGTCTGATACAGACCATCCGGCCGGCAGGCGTTGTGGTCGACGGCCGCGCCACCGGCGGTGCCCGACACCGCGATGGCGACAGCGGTCCCGACCAGCGCCGTCGCCGTGGCGACGAAGATGTTGAGGAGCGGTTTGCGTTGCACGATCACCCTCCTGGGGCGAAGCAGCTATGAGGAAACCGTTAGTTAAGTTTGCTAAAAGTTAATCCGGTGACCCCGGCCACACAAGAGGTGACTGCCGATCTTTAACCCGCGCTTAAGGTTCCCCACCCACCCGAGTTGATCATGAACCTATGGCACGGCTCGGCGGCGTGTCGCGGCCCCAACTTCATGATCATCTTGTGTTGCGTGAAGAACGCCTGGCGATGATCGCTGTTTGTGGTCAGAAAGTGGGCTCGGACCGCACTTTCTGACCGCAGACCGCGATCATCGCCGCAGGCCACCGCCACTCGCCGTTAAGAAGGGCACCTTCCTCTACGCAGAGCGATAAGAAGGTGCCCTTCCTTCGCACCGAGGCGGAGGCGGAGGCGGAGGGGTCAGGAGGCCCAGAGGGGGAGGGTGATGCGGAAGGTGGCGCCGCCGCCGGGGGTCGGGCGGTGGCAGACCTCGCCGCCGTGGGCGGCGATCAGGGCGGCCACGATGGACAGGCCCAGGCCGGAACCGGCCGCGGGCGAGCGCTCGTGGTCGCGGGCGCGGGCCGGGTCGGCGCGGTAGAAGCGTTCGAAGACCCGTTCGGCGTGGGCCGGGGAAAGGCCGGGACCACGGTCGATGACCTGGAGCACGGCCCGGTTGTCCTCGACGCCGACCCGCACCGTCACCGGCGTGCCCGCCGGGGTGTGGGTGAGGGCGTTGCCGAGCAGGTTGGTGACGACCTGGCGGAGCCGGTCCTCGTCGCCGAGGACGACGGGCGGCTCGCCGTCGAGCAGTTCCAGCCGCAGCGGCCGGTCCAGCTCGCGAAGCTGCGCGGACTCGATGGCGTCGGCGGCGATGGGCACCAGGTCGACGGGTTCGCTGCGCAGCGGCCGCTGCTCGTCGAGCCGGGCGAGCATGAGCAGATCCTCGACGAGCAGGCCCATCCGGGTCGCCTCGGTCTCGATCCGGGCCAGCAGCGCCGAGACCTCGGCCGGGTCCGTGACCACGCCCTGGCGGTGCAGCTCGGCCAGGCCGCGGATACCCGCGAGCGGGGTGCGCAGCTCGTGCGACGCGTCGGCGACGAAGCGCCGCAACCGCGCCTCCGACTCGGTGCGCTCGGCGAACGAACCCTCGATCTGGGCCAGCATCGTGTTGAGGGTGCGCGAGAGCCGTCCCATCTCGGTGCGTGGGGCGACCTGTTCGGGCACCCGGCGGGACAGGTCGCCGCCCGCGATGATCTCCTCTGCGGTCTGCTCGACCTCGGTCAGCGGCCGCAGACCCATCCGGATCACCCATACGCCGAGCGCGGTGGCCAGGCCGAGCACCGCGAGCGTCACCGCGATCTCGATCGCCCCGAGCCGGGCCATCGTCTTGGCCACCCCGGTGAGGTCGTAGGCGATGACGACGCTGCCCGTGCCGTCGAGCCGCTCCCCCACCAGCACCTGGTAGCCAGGGTGCCGGTGGTAGGAGACCTCGTTGGGCACGAAGAACGGCTTGCCGGCCAGCCGCCGCACCGACTCGATGTCCAGGCGCGGCAGGGCGGGCCCGCCGCGCTGATCGCGGCCGTACTGCGCCTGGACGCCGCCGTCGTTGTCGCGCAGCTCCAGGACGTACGCGTCGAAGAAGGACCTGCCGTCGGCCTTGTCCTTGGTGAACTTGTCGACCTCGTCCTGCGTGAACTCGCTCCGGTCACGTGCGGTGAGGTCGTGCATCGCGAGGTCGAGCTGGTCGTCGATCTGCTGGATCATGTACATGCGCAGCAGCGACACGCTGGCCATGTCGGCGACGACGAAGCCGGCGCAGACCAGCGCGAGCACCCCGGCCAGCAACCGGGCTCGCAGTGACCAGCGCTTCGGCCCGCGCATCAGCCGCCTCACGATCTCGGCAGCCGCAGGGAGTAGCCGAACCCGCGCAGGGTGTGGATGAGCGGCGGGTCGACCGTGTCGACCTTACGGCGCAGCAGGGAGATGTAGGACTCGACGATGCGGGCGTCGCCGCCGAAGTCGTACCGCCAGACGTGGTCGAGGATCTGCGCCTTGCTGACCACCCGGTCGGAGTTGACCAGCAGGTAGTGCAGCAGCTTGAACTCGGTCGGGCTGAGCCGCACGAGCTTGCCGGCCCGGCGCACGTCGTGGGTCTCCTCGTCGAGTTCGAGGTCGGCGAAACGCAGCGTGGTGTCGTCGGTGGGCGCGGCCGCGCCGGTGTAGGTGCGGCGCAGCACGGCGCGGATCCGGGCGACGACCTCCTCCAGGCTGAACGGCTTGGTGACGTAGTCGTCGCCGCCGACGGTCAACCCGGTGATCTTGTCTTGTACGCCGTCGCGGGCGGTCAGGAACAGCACGGGCACGTGCGCGCCGCCGGCCCGCAGCCGCCGGACCACCTCGAAGCCGTCGCAGTCGGGCAGCATCACGTCGAGCACCAGCAGTTCGGGCTTGAACTCGGCGGCCACCGCGAGCGCCTCCGCGCCGGTGGCGGCGGTGCGCACCTCGAAGCCGACGAACCGCAGGCTGGCCGACAGCAGCGACACGATGGTGGGCTCGTCGTCCACCACGAGCAGGCGGCGCTGCTCGCCCTTCTCGGGTTTCATCGACAGCTCCCAGGGGTGCGCGCTTCGTCGGGCGTGGCAAGTGTGCCCGGTCCGGCCCGCATGCCCCCTGCAGAGAACCCGAATAAATGCTGAAAGTCACCGAGCTCACGCCCGATATCGCCTGATTCGCCGGTCGGCGGCGCGTACCTTGGGGACTCGTTCCCCCTGTCCCCCCGGGCAACTGGCGAGGACCGACTGTGACGAACTCGAAGCGGCTTTCGGCTGGCTTTCAGGTTCGGTTCACAGTTCCTGCGCGTTGGGCTGGTTGACTGCGGCGGTCGCATTCCCCATACCGCTCGACCGTGTTGCACCTGGAGTCGTCATGTCCTTCCTGGCCAGGCTGAGCCTCGCCAACCGCGGGCTCGTCGCGCTGATCACCGTGGCGATCCTCGGCGCGGGCGCTTTCGTGCTGCCGCAACTGCGGCAGCAGATGTTCCCTGACCTGCAGTTCCCGATGGTCTCCGTGGTCGCCGCGTACCCCGGCGCCACGCCGGAGATCGTCGAGCAGCAGGTCGCCATCCCGATCGAGCAGGCGGTCGCGGGCGTCACCGGCGTCACCAACGTGACCTCGACGTCGCGCAACGGCTCCGCCACCATCGGCGTCAGCTTCGACTACGGCGCGGACGTCGAGCAGGTCGAGGGCGACATCCAGCAGGCACTGGCGCGCATCGACGCCCGCCTGCCGCAGAACGTGGACCCGGCGGTCTTCGCGGGCACCACTGACGACATCCCGGTCATCCAGCTGGCCGCCAGCGGCGCCGGCGGCGACGACCAGGAGCTGGCCCGCCGCGTGCGGGCCACCGTCCTGCCGGCCCTCAACAACATCGAGGGCGTACGCGAGGCGACCCTGTCCGGCGACCGCACCCCGCAGGTCACCGTCGACCTGGACCCGGCCAAGCTGGCCGCCAAGGGCCTGACCGCACAGGCGGTGACCGGCGCGCTGACCGCCAACGGCATCAGCATGCCCGGCGGCGTGATCACCGACGGCGGCCTGGTCTACTCCGTGGCGGTCGGCAGCCGCTTCAGCACCGTCGACGAGATCGGCAACCTGTACCTCGGCGCGGCCGGCGGCCAGCGGCCCGTGGCCGGCAAGCCCGCCGCGGCCCCGGTGCAGCTCAAGGACGTCGCCACGGTGACCTCCGCGCCCGCCGACGCGACCACGCTGACCCGTACCAACGGCAAACCGAGCCTGGGCGTCGGCGTCACCGCCCTGCCCGGCGCGAACGCCGTCGAGATCTCGCACCAGGTCAACGACAAGCTGCCCGAACTCGCCGCGCAGCTCGGCGCGGGCGGCGCGCTGCAGGTCATCTTCGACCAGGCCCCTGAGGTGGAGCGTTCGGTCAGCAGCCTGACCACCGAGGGCGCGCTCGGCCTGGCCTTCGCCGTGCTGGTGATCCTGGTCTTCCTGCTGTCGGTCCGCTCGACCCTGGTCACCGCCGTGTCGATCCCGGTCAGCGTGGTCATCGCGCTGATCGCGCTGTGGGCCGGCGACTACTCGCTCAACCTGCTCACCCTGGGCGGCCTGACGATCGCGATCGGCCGGGTGGTCGACGACTCGATCGTGGTCCTGGAGAACATCAAACGCCACCTGGAGTACGGCGAACCCAAGAAGCAGGCCATCCTCACCGCGGTGAAGGAGGTCTCCGGCGCGGTGACCGCCTCGACGCTGACCACGGTCGCGGTGTTCCTGCCCGTCGCGCTCGTCGGCGGCATGGTCGGCCAGCTGTTCGGCCCGTTCGGCCTGACCGTGACCGCGGCGCTGCTGGCCTCGCTGCTGGTGTCGCTGACCATCGTGCCCGTCATGGCGTACTGGTTCCTCAAGTCGCCGCAGGGCACCGCCGAGGAGCTGGAGAAGGTCCGGGCCGAGGCCGAGGCCAAGGAACTGCGCAACCCGCTCCAGCGCGTGTACGTGCCCGTGCTGCGCTGGTCGCTGGGCCACCGCTTCGTGACTCTGCTGCTGGCGTTCGGCGTGATCGCGGGCACCGGCTACCTCGCCACCAAGATCGAGACCAGCTTCATCGAGAGCTCCGGCAACTCGTTCTCGATCAGCCAGACGATGCCCATCGGCACCTCGCTGGCCAGCACCGACGAGGCCGCCAAGCGGGTCGAGAAGATCCTCGACGAGACCGACGGCGTGAAGTCGTACCAGGTCACCGTCGGTGGCGGCGGCGGCATCTTCGGCGGTGGCGGCGGCGCCAACACCACCCAGGCCCGCTTCCAGGTGACCTCGGAGACCGGCACCGACCAGGCGAAGCTCACCGAGGCGCTACGCGACAAGATCGACGCGCTGGACGACAGCGCCGTCGGCGAGGTCGTGGTCGGCGCGGTGCAGGGCGGCTTCGGCGGCAACGGCCTGGAGGTC
This sequence comes from Catellatospora sp. NPDC049133, assembly GCF_040648455.1. Lineage (NCBI taxonomy): Bacteria > Bacillati > Actinomycetota > Actinomycetes > Micromonosporales > Micromonosporaceae > Catellatospora > Catellatospora sp. NPDC049133. Next base: position 243,813 of record NZ_JBEZDT010000003.1, on the reverse strand, counting down.
GCGGTCGAGGCGGCCGACGATGCCACGCTGCGCGCCGCGGCCGAGCAGATCCGCGCAGCCGTGGCCGAGCTGCCCAACGTCACCGAGGTCGACAGCGACCTGGCCGCCAACACCCCGCAGGTGCAGGTCACCCTGGACCGGGCCGCCGCGGCTCGGGCCGGGCTGAGCGACGCCGCGCTGGGCCAGCTGGTCGGGCAGGCGTTCCGCGGCACCACGCTCACCCGCGTCGTGCTCAACGGCATCGAGCAGCCGGTCGTGCTGCGTACCGGTGCGGCCCCGGCCGACATCGCCGCGCTGCGCGCCCTGCCGATCGGCCCCGGCGTCACCCTGGACGACGTCGCAGACGTCAACACGGTGGCCGGACCGAGCCAGATCAACCGCGTGGACCAGGTCCGCACCGCCAAGGTGACGGGCACCCCGAGCCAGGAGGCCCTGGGCACGATCAACGCCGAGCTGGACAAGAAGCTGAAGAGCCTCGACCTGCCCGACGGCGCGACGTACTCCATCGGCGGTGTCACCGAGGCTCAGCAGGACGCCTTCGGTGATCTCGGACTGGCCATGCTGGTCGCCATCGCCCTGGTGTTCATCATCATGATCGCCACGTTCCGCGGGTTGGTGCAGCCGCTGATCCTGCTGATCTCGGTGCCGTTCGCGGCGACCGGCGCGCTGGGCCTGCTGGCCGTCACCGGTCAGCCGCTCGGCCTGGCCGCCATGATCGGTCTGCTGATGCTGGTCGGCATCGTGGTCACCAACGCGATCGTGCTGCTCGACCTGATCAACCAGTACCGGGCCGACGGTTACACCACGCGTGACGCGATCATCGAGGGCGGCCGCCGCCGCCTGCGCCCGATCCTGATGACGGCGGTGGCGACCATCTTCGCGCTGCTGCCGATGTCACTGGGCCTGACCGAGTCGAGTGCCTTCATCTCGCAGCCGCTGGCTGTCGTGGTGATCGGCGGTCTGGTCAGCTCCACGCTGCTCACGCTGGTCCTGGTGCCGGTCCTCTACTCCCTGGTGGAGGGCTTCAAGGCCCGGGTCAAGCGCAAGCGCAACGGCGGCAAGCACGCCGCCCCGGGCCCTGAGCAGCACACCGAGGCGACCGCCGCGACCGTCGCCCAGCAGCCGCGTACCGACCTCACCGACGAGGACCTGGCCGAAGCCCTCCGCTGACGCCGGTCCCCCCAACCCTGCCCGTCCCGGGGCCGCCTCCCCGGGACGGGCAGCAACCAAAGGAAGGGCACCTTCTTATCGCTCCGCGATATAGAAGGTGCCCTTCTTAACGCGCCACAGCCGGTGACCTGCTCACCACACCCGCTCCTCCGCCGTCATCACGCGTCTGCGCGTTCGGCCGGCTTGCCGTCGGGTCGTCAGCGGCGAACCCGCCCGCGGGGGCGGCAAGCTCGACCAGCCGCGGCGTAGCCACGCCTCCTCAGGTCCGACACCGGCCCGCCCCGCGTCTCCGGCAGCCGGTTCGCGCCAGATCCCGGCCGGGATCGGGGTAGAGAAGTCCGCGAGGGCAGAGGTTTCTCGACAAGGATCCGTTTCCCGGAAATGGCTGCCTCGCCGTGCCGGGTCGACCGCCACGCCACTCCAAGATCTGTTTTTGTGGACGCTGGACGCCGCTGCCGAGGGATCGCGGTCGGCGCGGGCAGGGCTGAGGGAACACGAGATGCTGGAGAGCCAGCCGCAAGGTGC
>NZ_JBEZDT010000003.1:0-242108 GCF_040648455.1 Catellatospora sp. NPDC049133 | reverse complement strand
TGACTACCGCCGCCACATCAAAGTAGATAACCGTCGGTTCGCCGCTATAGGGGCGTCCAGCGTCCACAAAAACAGATCTTGAACTAGGTGAATGATCCAGATCCCCAGCCGGGAGCCGGTTTGCCGGACGATCCGACTCCCGGCCCGGACCGAACTCAGCAAGGAACTGACACCACTCTGGGCACGGGCCGATGATCCGCACGGCCGAGCAGATCGTCTGCTTGTGGTGCATCACCCGCGGCGGTGCCGCCCACACCGACAGGACGGATGGCGCGCCCCCATGATCGCCCGACTTGCTCGGCAACCGGGCGAATGCGTGCTCAAGATACGCACAGGTGCCCGGCAAGTCGGGCGATCATGGCGCGCGACAGGCCGGGCACAAAGGTGGCGGCGGGCGGTGGTGACCAACCCCGATGGTCACCCCCGCCCGCCGCCGGGTGGGGAGGAGGCACAGATCCTGTGCGCTGCTATTAGGACGCTTCGCCGAGCGTGACAGTTGCCGTCTTGGCCTCGCCGTTTCGGGTGAACTCGACGGTCACCTGCTGCCCGACGGTGCCCGATTGGACGGCAGACACCAGGTCATCGCTGTCGTTGATGATTTTCCCGTTGAACTTGCTGATGATGTCGCCCTTCTGCAGCCCCGCCTTGTTGGCCGGGCTGTTCTCGGTCACCGCGCTGACGGCGGCGCCGCCGGTGTCCGATGCGGTCACCGAGACGCCCAGGTACGGGTGGCTGACCGGCTTGCCGTTCATGATCTGCTCGGCGATGCCCTTGGCCTTGTTGCTCGGGATGGCGAAGCCGACGCCGATGTTGCCGTCGCTGCTGCCGTTCGTGGCGATGGCGGTGTTGACGCCGATCACCTCGCCCTTGGTGTTGACCAGCGCGCCGCCGGAGTTGCCCGGGTTGATCGGGGCGTCGGTCTGCAGCAGGCCGGACAGCGAGGTGGAGCGGCCCTCGCCGACCGAGATGGTGCGGTCGCGGGCGCTGATGATGCCGGCCGTCACCGAGCCGCGCAGGCCCAGGGGGCTGCCGATGGCCAGCGCCGTGTCGCCGACGGCGACCTGGTCGCTGTTGCCGAACGGAGCGGGAGTGAGGCCGGTCGCCTCGGCCTTGACCACGCCGAGGTCGGTCCGCGGGTCGGTGCCCACGATCTTGGCGGGCACCTTCTTGCCGCTGGACAGGGTGACCGTGACGTCACGCCCCTCGGCGCCGGCGACCACATGGTTGTTGGTGAGGATGTAGCCGTTCTCGGTCAGGATGATGCCCGAGCCCTCGCCGGTTCCGGTACTGATGTTCACCACGCTGGGCTGGATCGCCTTGGCCACACCGGACAGCGAGGAGCGGTCCACCACGGGTGCGGCGGCCGTGCTGCCGGACGACACCGTGATCTTGCCGTCCTGGGCGTAGTTGGTCGCGATGACCGCGCCGGCCACGCCGGAGCCCAGCGCGAGCAGCACCGCGGCCACCGAGCCGAGGGCCACCTTGGCGATGGTGCCGCCGACGCTCTTGCCGGGCGTGCCGGGCGGGGTCCACGCGGGCTGGCCCGCGGTCGGGTAGGAACCTGTCGGGTATCCCGCGGCGGGGTATCCCGAACCGGGGTAACCGGACGTCGGCGAGCCGGGGTAACCGGACGTCGGGTAGGTCGCCGGAGTGCCCGGGTAGGCCGAACCGGGCTGCGCGGAGGCCGGGGCGGACTGCGGGTATCCCTGCTGCTGGTAACCGGCCTGCGCAGCACCCGGGTAGGCAGCCGCGGGCGGTTGCGGACCGGCCGGGGCCTGCGGTCCGGCCGGAGCCGCTGCCGCGGCGGGCTGCGGCCACGTCGCCGGCGCGGGCTCGACCGGCAGGCCGGGCGTCTGAGCCGCCGTCTGGGGCGGGTTGACGACCGTGTCGTCGGGTGCCGCGTGAGCAGGAGTGGCCGGCACGGAACCGGCCGTCGCCTCCGGACGCGGGGATACGGCGGCAGGCTCGACCGGTCCGGCCGGCTCCGCTGCGGTCTGGGGCTTGTCGTACTCGCTCATGTCCTCAGTCTTCCGTGCGACGCTGCGTCTGTTCTGGGTTGGATCTGGAAAATGTCTGTGAGTCGGGCCCGGTCACGGGTCGAACACGGGGTCGAAGGCGCGTTTCATCAGGCATCCACCTGCTCCGACGGGCTGTCGAACTGATCATCTGCATCGTCGGTGATCTCAACGAGCGGCACCCGCACCCGGAACACGGCACCCTTGCCGGGATCGCTGTCCACCTCGATCGTGCCGTGGTGCGCCTCCACCAGCGCGGCCACGATGGCCAGGCCCAGTCCGGTGCTGACGTGGCCGTTGGCCCGGCGGGTCCGCGCGGCGTCCGCACGGAAGAACCGCTCGAACACCCGGTCCCGCTGGGCCGGGTCGAGGCCGGGGCCTTCGTCGGCCACCTCCAGCACAGCCTGCTCCGACTCGGAGCGCAGCCGCAACTCGACGCGGGTGCCCGGGGGCGTGTGTGCCAGGGCGTTGCTCATGAGGTTGCCGATGACCTGCCGCAGCGCGGCGTCGTCCCCGGCGACCACCAGGTGGCCCGCGTCAGGAGCGACGACCAGCTCGACCTGTCGCGTCGGGTCCATCACCCGCGCCGCCTGCACCGCGTCCACCGCCAGCACGCGCAGTTCGACCGGGCCGGGCTGCAACCGGCGTTCCTGGTCCATCCGGGCCAGCAGCAGCAGGTCGTCGACGAGCAGCCCCATCCGGCGGGACTCGTCCTCGATCCGCTTCACGAGCGCGGCGGTCTCCTCCGGCTCGCGGGCCGCGCCCTGCCGGTACAGCTCGGCGAAGCCGCGGATGGTGGTCAGCGGCGTACGCAGCTCGTGCGAGGCGTCGGCGACGAACCGCCGCATCTTCTCCTCCGAGCGGCGCGCCCGCCCCTCCGAGACCTGTGCCGCCTCGGCGGCGTCGCGGGCCGCGGACTCGGCCGCGCGGGCCGACGTCTCGGAGGCGGCGCGGGCCGTGAACGCGGTCTCGATCTGCGCCAGCATCGCGTTGAGCGCGCGGGCCAGCGAGCCGACCTCGGTACGGGGCGTCCCACAGCCCTCCTCCGGATCGGGCACGCGCTGGGTCAGGTCGCCGCCGGCGATCGCCCGTGCCGTCTTCTCGATCGCGGCGAGCGGCCGCAGGCTGCGCCGGACCAGCTCGGTGCCGATCATCGCGGCCAGGATGAGCACGGCCGCGCCGCCGTAGATGTTGATCCACAGCAGGCGGTTCACCGCGTCGTCGATGGTCGTGGTCCGCTCCGCGACCAGGAACACGTCGGTGCGGTCACTCAGCTTCAGCTCGCCCACGAGGACCCGCCAGTTCGGTGCGCCGTCGCGCGCGTGGACCGTGAGGTACTGGCCGGCCCGGCCGCGCAGCTCGCTGGGCGGCGGCAACCGGGGCAGGTCCTGCTCGGTCACGTTGGGCGGTCCGTGCAGCCACCAGGGTTCCTCGCCCGGCGCGGGCTCGCCGCCCTTCTCGCCGCCGATGATGAAGTCGCTGGGCAGCAGGACGGTGGTGTTGGTGCCGGGCTGGAAGGAAACCTTGGCCACCTGTGCTTTCAGCGCCCTCATGGCGCCGTCGAGGTCGCCGTCGAGGCGGTCGGTGAGGTAGCGGCGCATCGCCATGTGGCTGGCCACGCCGATCAGCACGATCGCCAGGACCAGCAGCAGCATCGTGTACGCCACGAGCTTGACGCGCAGCGGCTGGTCGCGGGTCGGCCGGGCCAGCTTCACGACGTCGGCTTGCGCAGCACGTAACCGACGCCGCGCAGGGTCTGGATGAGGCGGGGCGAAACGTTGTCGACCTTGCGGCGCAGGTACGAGATGTAGGACTCGACGATGTTGTCGTCGCCCCGGAAGTCGTAGTTCCACACGTGGTCGAGGATCTGCGCCTTGGACAGCACCCGGTTGGGGTTGAGCATCAGGTAGCGCAGCAGCTTGAACTCGGTCGGCGAGAGCTGCACCAGGTTGCCCGCCCGGCGCACCTCGTGCGTCTCCTCGTCCAGCTCCAGGTCGGCGAAGGTCAGCCGGGGCGTGCCGGTCTCGCCGTTGGTGCGCCGCAGCACCGCGCGGATGCGGGCGGTCAGCTCCTCCAGGCTGAACGGCTTGGTGACGTAGTCGTCGCCGCCGAGGGTCAGTCCGCGGATCTTGTCGTCGGTGGCGTCGCGCGCGGTCAGGAACACCACCGGCACGCGGCCGCGGTCCTGGCGCAGCTGCTTGATCACCTCGAAGCCGTCCAGGTCCGGCAGCATCACGTCGAGCACGACGAGGTCGGGCCGCACCTTGGCGGCGGCGTCGAGCGCGGTCGCGCCGTCGCCCACCGCCTTGACCTCGAAGCCCGCGAAACGCAGGCTGGCCGACAGCAGCTCCAGGATGTTCGGGTCATCCTCCACCACGAGCAGATTCGCCTCAGGCATGTCCTCCATCCTGCTCCGGGTCACTCGCCCGGCGCTGTGGATACCCTGAACGCTTCCTGTGAGTTCGACGACAGAATCCGGCGAATCACCTGAATTCGGGCCACGCCGCGCTCAGGCCCCGGGCAGGTCGGCGTGCGAGAGGCGGGCGGCCAGCTCGCGCCGGGGCGCGTCGGCCGGGCGGGGCGCGTTCAGCAGCACGGCCGCAGACATGCCCCGCGCGGCGAGCACCCGGCGCAGCGATACCACCAGGGTGTCGTCGCCGACGAAACCCGCCGCCGGATGGGCATAGCGCAGCGTGAACGTCTGCACCGGCGCGCCCGCGTCGATGGCGGCCTGCAGGAACGCCGCCCGCCACGGCACCGGGTGCGGCCCGCAGGTGGTCGTGCCCTCGGGAAACACCTGCACCGCCTGTCCCGCCCGCAGCGCGGCGGTGACCTGCGCCACCGTGTCCGGCAAGGCACGGGGCCTGGCCCGGTCCACGAAGATAGTCCGCTGCCGCCGGGCGATCCGCCCGATCACCGGCCACGTGCCGACCTCGGTCTTGGCCACCATGCGCAGCCCTCCCGCCCGGCGGCTCAGCGCGGTCATCACCACGATGTCCAGCCACGACACGTGGTTGCCGACCAGCAACGCGCCGGGCACGACCGCCGGCCCGGTGACCCGCAGCCGGATGCCCATGGCCCGCAGCAACGCGCGGGCCAGCAGATCGGGCCGCCACGGCAGCAGCACCCCGAGCAGCAGCACGAGCCCGCCCGCCACGGCCCGCAACGCCCGCAACGCCCGGCCGACCTGCGGTCCGCCATCACATCCGCACTGCCGGCCGCAGTCGGCGTACGGCCGCCACAGCTGGTCGAACGGTATGCGCGGCGGCGCGGCCGGCCGGACCTGCGCGGGCGGCAGGGCCGCCGCCCGAGGCGCGGTTCTCATCGCTCGCACGGTGTCCACCCCTTGTCGCGAGCCGCTCACGCGGCCAGGAAGTGCTTGAGGTAGCGGGGGTCGATCCGGTCCACGCCGAGCAGCACGTAGAAGTCGGCCACGCCGAAGGACGCGTCGTACGCGGGCGCGCCGGCGACCCAGGCGCCCAGCCGCAGGTAACCGCGCAGCAGCGGGGGCGCGGCGGCGATGGTGGCGGGCCGCTCGACGGGCAACGCCTGCCACGGGGTGCGCGGGAGCACGCGCAGCTGCGGCGGGGACAGGTGCTTGCGAGACACCAGGTCCCACACCTGCGACGCCTGCGCACCCCCGTCGGCCAGCGGCACCGAGGCGCAGCCGCTGAGCCAGCGGTGCCCCATCCGGTCGAGGTACTTGGCGATGCCCGCCCACATCAGGTTGATCACGGCGCCGGTGCGGTGGTCGGGGTGCACGCAGCTGCGTCCCGCCTCGACCAGCTGGTCGCGCAGCACGGTGAGCGCGCTCAGATCGAACTCGCTGTCGCCGTAGCGGCGGCCCAGCCAGATGGCCCGCTGCGGGGGCAGCAGCCGGTACGTGCCGACGATCTCCCCGGTGCGGTCCTCCCGCACCACCAGGTGATCGCAGTACGCGTCGTACTCGTCGACGTCCAGGCCCCCCGTGTCGGGAAGCTGGGCGCCCATCTCCTCGGCGAAAACGCGGTAGCGCAGCCGCTGTGCCGCCTCGACCGTGGCCGCGTCCCCGGCGATCAGCGCGGAGTAGCCGGTGGGGGCGGCGGTCAACAACATCGTCGTCATGTGCCCTGTGTAGAAGCCCTGCTTGACACCTGGGCCCGTGCTGGATGACCGGCACATGAAGAGTGAGAGGCTTGGAGGCATGACCTCCCTGGTGATCGACGACCGGCACAACGGCCCGCCCGGCTCCGGCAACGGCGGCTGGACGAGTGGCCTGGTCGCGGGGGCTGTCGGCGCGGTCGACGGACTGATCGAGATCACCTTGCGCAAGCCGCCCCCGCTGGACACCGGGCTGGAGGTCACGACGACGGCCGACGGCTGGGCGCTGGTCGGCCCGGACGGCGCGCTGATCGCCTCGGCGGTCCGCCGCGCCGACGACATCCCGGCCGTGCCGCCGGTGAGCCGGACCGAGGCGCTGGCCGCGTCGGGCCGTTACGCGGGGCACACCGACCACCCGTTCCCGACCTGTTTCGTGTGCGGGCCGCAGCGCCCCGACGGGCTGCGCATCTTCCCCGGGCGGCTGCCCGACGGGCGCACGGCGGCCACTTTCGTCGTGCCGCCGGACGTCTCGCCGACGGTCGTATGGGCGGCGCTGGACTGTCCCGGCGGCTGGGCTGTCATCGACCGCGATCAGGCGTTCGTGCTGGGCCGGTACGCCGTGGCGGTGGACGGGCTGCCCGAGTCCGACGACGAGTGCGTGGTCGTCGGGCAGCCGGTGCGCCGGGAGGGCCGCAAGGCGCTGGTCCGCTCGTCGCTCTACGCCCCCGACGGGGCCCTGCTGGCACGCGCCGAGGCGACCTGGATCGCGGTGGCCGCCTGAGGCGGTCCCGTCACCGCGGGTGAGGCCGGCGGACGGCCCGGCAGTGCCATGGGTCACCCTCGGAGCTGCGGTTTCGCCCCGGGCGTACTGTCGCGGACACGACGGCGTGTGTCATGCGACACGGAGCCGTGCCGCGAGTGCCGCCCCAGAGCGCACCGCGTAGCCTGGGAGCCGGTTTTCTGAGTACTCGTTAAAGACGTGCGGAAGAGGCGAAAGAACCCGTGTCGACCCAGCACACCTCGGGCGCCGGCCCGACTGGACGCTCAGTTCAGGACAACCCACTGGCGAGCTTCGGTCCGAACGAGTGGATCGTGGAGGAGATGTACCAGCGGTACCTCGCCGACCCGACCAGCGTCGATCCGGCGTGGCACGACTTCTTCGCCGACTACAAGCCGGCGGACAACGCGCCCGCCGCGGCCAAGGCCGCGCCCGCCAAGCCGGCCGCCCCCGCGCAGCCCGCCCCGGCCCCGGCCGCCGCGGCCGCTCCCGCCGCCGCCCCGGCGGCTCCGGCCGCAGCCGCCCCCGCTGCCGCGAAGCCGGCCCCGGCGCAGGCCAAGCCCGCCGAGAAGGCCGCGCCCGCCGGCGCGCAGGTCGTGCCGCTGCGCGGCATCGCCGCCAAGATCGTCGAGAACATGGACGCCTCGCTGGAGGTGCCGACCGCCACGAGCGTGCGCGCCGTGCCGGCGAAGCTGCTGTCCGACAACCGCATCGTGATCAACAACCACCTGACCCGCGGTCGCGGTGGCAAGGTCAGCTTCACCCACCTCATCGGGTACGCGATGGTGCGCGCCATCGGCATGCACCCCGAGATGAACAACCACTTCGCCGTGGTCAACGGCAAGCCGTCGCTGGTCAAGCCGGAGCACGTGAACCTCGGCATCGCCATCGACCTGGCCAAGCCCGACGGCTCACGCAACCTGGTGGTGCCGTCCATCAAGGGCTGCGAGCAGATGGACTTCCGCCAGTTCTGGCAGGCGTACGAGGACGTGGTGCGCCGGGCTCGCAAGAACGAGCTGACCATGGACGACTACAGCGGCACCACGACCTCGCTGACCAATCCCGGCGGCATCGGCACGGTGCACTCGATCCCGCGCCTGATGCAGGGCCAGAGCGCCATCATCGGCGTCGGCGCGATGGAGTACCCGGCGCCGTTCTCGGGCATGAGCGAGTCGCAGCTGGCCGACATGGCCGTCAGCAAGATCATCTCGCTGACCAGCACCTACGACCACCGGGTCATCCAGGGCGCGCAGTCCGGCGAGTTCCTCAAGGTCATGCACGAGCTGCTGCTCGGCGAGCACGGCTTCTACGACGAGATCTTCACCGCGCTGCGCATCCCGTACGAGCCGGTCCGCTGGGTGCGCGACATCGCGCACACCTCCGAGGGCCAGATCGACAAGGCCGCGCGGGTCATCGAGCTGATCCACTCCTACCGGGTCCGGGGCCACCTGATGGCCGACACCGACCCGCTGGAGTTCATGATCCGCAAGCACCCGGACCTGGACGTGCGCCAGCACGACCTGACCCTGTGGGACCTGGACCGCACGTTCCCGGTCGGCGGCTTCGCCGGCAAGGACGTGATGAAGCTGCGCGACATCCTGGGCGTGCTGCGCGACTCCTACTGCCGCCGCGTCGGCGTGGAGTACATGCACATCACCGACCCGGAGGAGCGCCGCTGGATCCAGCAGCGGGTGGAGCGCAAATACACCAAGCCCACCCCGGAGGAGCAGCAGCACGTCCTGGGCCGGCTCAACGCGGCCGAGGCGTTCGAGACCTTCCTGCAGACCAAGTACGTCGGCCAGAAGCGGTTCTCGCTGGAGGGCGGCGAGTCGCTGATCCCGCTGCTCGACGAGATCCTGCAGGCCTCCGCCGAGGGCGGCCTGGACGAGGTCGTCATCGGCATGGCCCACCGCGGCCGGCTCAACGTGCTCGCCAACATCGTCGGCAAGCCGTACGAGAAGATCTTCGGCGAGTTCGAGGGCCACCTCGACCCGAAGACCGCGCAGGGCTCCGGCGACGTGAAGTACCACCTGGGCATGACCGGCAAGTTCACCTCGCCGGACGGGCAGTTCTCGACCACGGTGTCGCTGGCCGCCAACCCGTCGCACCTGGAGGCCGTGGACCCGGTGCTGGAGGGCATCGTCCGGGCCAAGCAGGACCGCCTCGACCTGGGCCTGCACGGCTACACCGTGCTGCCGCTGCTGGTGCACGGCGACGCCGCGTTCGCCGGACAGGGCGTGGTCGCCGAGACGCTCAACCTGTCCCAGCTGCGCGGCTACCGCACCGGCGGCTCCGTGCACGTGGTCGTCAACAACCAGGTCGGCTTCACCACCGCCCCGGAGTACAGCCGCTCGTCGCTGTACAGCACCGACGTCGCGCGCATGATCCAGGCGCCGATCTTCCACGTCAACGGCGACGACCCGGAGTCGGTCGTCCGGGTGGCGCGGCTGGCGTTCGAGTACCGCCAGGCGTTCAACAAGGACGTCGTGATCGACCTGGTCTGCTACCGCCGCCGGGGTCACAACGAGGGCGACGACCCGTCGATGACCAACCCGCTGATGTACCAGATCATCGACGCCAAGCGTTCGGTGCGCAAGCTCTACACCGAGGAGCTCATCGGCCGCGGCGACATCACCGTCGAGCAGGCCGAGGAGGCGCTGCGCGACTACCAGACGCAGCTGGAGACGGTGTTCAAGGCCACCCGCGACGCGGTCGCCGGAGTGTCGAGCCGGCTCACCCGGGCCCGCGAGGTGCTGCCGGAGCCGGCCGTCGCCACCGCGATCCCGACCGACCTGGTCCGCCGCATCGGCGAGGCGCACACCGCGCTGCCCGAGGGCTTCACCCCGCACAAGCGCATCCAGCAGCTGCTGGACAAGCGGGCGAAGATGGCCGTCGAGGGCGACATCGACTGGGGCTTCGGCGAGATCATCGCGTTCGCCTCGCTGCTGGCCCAGGGCGTGACCGTGCGCCTGTCCGGCCAGGACTCGCGCCGCGGCACCTTCGTGCAGCGGCACGCCGCGATCGTGGACGCGCAGACCGGCGGCGACTTCCTGCCCGCCACCGCGGTGGCCGCCGACGACGCCCGCTTCCACGTGCAGGACTCGCTGCTCAGCGAGTACGCCGCCCTCGGCTTCGAGTACGGCTACTCGGTCGAGGACCCGTCGGCGCTGGTGCTGTGGGAGGCGCAGTTCGGTGACTTCGTCAACGGCGCCCAGTCGGTGATCGACGAGTTCATCAGCTCGGGCGAGGTCAAGTGGGGCCAGCAGTCCAGCCTCGCGATCCTGCTGCCGCACGGCCACGAGGGCCAGGGCCCCGACCACACCTCGGGCCGCCCGGAGCGCTGGCTGCAGCTGGCCGCCGAGGACAACATGCGCATCGCCATCCCGTCGACCCCGGCCAGCCACTTCCACCTGCTGCGCCGCCAGGCGCTGTCGAGCAAGCGCAAGCCGCTGGTCGTGTTCACGCCGAAGTCGCTGCTGCGCCACCGCCTCGCGGTGTCGTCGGTCGCCGACTTCACCGAGGGCACCTTCCAGCCCGTGCTGGGCGAGACCGCGCAGCTCGACGCCGCACAGGTCAAGCGGGTGCTGCTGTGCTCGGGCAAGGTCTACTACGACCTGGTCCAGGCCCGGCAGGAGCGCGGCGTCACCGACACCGCGATCATCCGCCTGGAGCAGCTCTACCCGCTGCCCGTGGAGGAGCTGAAGGCGGAGCTGGCCAAGTACGCCGGCGCCGAGGACTTCTGCTGGGTGCAGGAGGAGCCGGCCAACCAGGGCGCCTGGTCGTTCGTCGCCCTGAACCTGCTGGAGCACCTGGACGGGGTGCGCATGCGCCGCATCTCCCGCCCGGCCGCCGCGGCCCCGGCCGTGGGCTCCACCAAGCTGCACGACGTCGAGCAGGCCGCGCTGCTGGAGGCGGCGCTGCCCCGCTCCTGAACCAACGATGACCGCCGTCCCCGGCCCGCAGGCGCGGGGCGGGGACGGCGGCTTTCCTTAAGGACTGCCATGTACTTCACCGACCGCGGCATCGAGGAGCTGGTCGAGCGCCGGGGCGACGAGCAGGTCACCCTGGAGTGGCTGGCCGAGCGCCTGCGCGACTTCATCGACCTGAACCCCGAGTTCGAGACCCCCGTCGAGCGTTTCGCGACCTGGCTCGCCCGCCTCGACGAGGACGACGAGTAGATCACCCGATAGGCCGGGTGACACACGACGAGCCACAGCCACGCCGTACGGTATGACTGTGGCTCGTGGCGTATATGTGACCGGCGTCGAGGCGGGCGGCGGCAAGTCCGCCGTGGCTCTGGGCCTCGCGGAACTGCTCAGCAGACGGGTGCGCAGGCTGGGCGTGTTCCGCCCGCTCACCCGCGACGACGGCGAGACCGATCCGGTGGTGGCGCTGCTGCGCAGCCGCTACGGCACGGTCGGCGCGGCCGGGCCGAGTTACCAGCACGCGTCGGAGCTGCTGGGCGCGCACCGGGTCGACGACCTGGTCGGCGAGATCCTGGAGCACTACCACGCCCTGGAGCGCTCCTGCGACGCCGTGATCATCGTGGGCACCGACTTCGGCCGCACCCTGGGCGAGGGCCACGACGAGCCCGCCCTACCCGAAGAGCTGCAGCTCAACCTGCGCATCGCGGGTGAGTTGGGGGCCTCGGTGCTGCCGGTGGTCAACGGGCACCGCCGGGACTCCGGGGACATCGCCGACGCCGTGCGCGCCGCGTACTACGCCTGCGACGAGCTGCCGGTGCTGGCCGTGATCGCCAACCGGGTGGCCCTGGGCGCGGACTCGCGGCTGCCGCTGCTGCCGGTGCCGGTGTACGCGATCCCGCAGTTGCCCGCGATCGCCGCGCCGACGGTCGCCGAGGTGGCCGCCGCGCTGCACGCCAACCCGGTGCACGGCGCGACGCCGGGCGCGATGGCCCGCGACGTGGTCAGCGCCGTGGTCGGCGCGGCTTCGGTGCCGACCTTCCTGGAGCACCTGCGGGACAACTGCCTGGTCGTGACGCCGGGCGACCGGGCCGACCTGATCGTGGCCACGTTCGCCGCGCACCTGGGCGGCCAGGCGGCGGTGTCGGGGCTGCTGCTGACGCTGGGCGTGGAGCCCGATCCGCGGGTGGTGGCACTGGTCAGCCGGTTCAGGGTGGAACTGCCGATCTTCACGGTGCCCTCGGACAGCTACGACACCGTGGCCGCGCTGACCGGGCTGGAGGGCCGACTGCGCGGTGACAACCAGCGCAAGGTGGACGCGGCCCTGGGCCTGTTCGAGTCGCACGTGGACTCGATCGAGCTGGCGGGGCGGCTGGACCTGAGCCGGCCGGACCGGGTCACCCCGCTGATGTTCGAGTACGAGCTGATCGAGCGCGCCCGCGCGGACCGCCGCCACGTGGTGCTGCCGGAAGGGGTCGAGGAGCGCATCCTGCGCGCCGCCGAGGCGCTCAACCGCCGGGGTGTGTGCGATCTGACCCTGCTCGGCCCGGTGGACGAGATCGAGCAGAAGGCACGGGAACTCGGCCTGGACCTGGGCGACGCCCGACTGGTCAACCCGGCCGACGCCCGCTGGCGCGCGGAGTTCGCCGGCGAGTACGCGCGGATGCGTGCGCACAAGGGCATGACCCGCGACATCGCGTACGACCTGATGACCAACGTGAACTACTTCGGCACCATGATGGTGCACACCGGACGGGCCGACGCGATGGTGTCCGGCGCGGTGCACCCGACCGCGGACACCATCCGGCCCGCCTTCGAGATCATCAAGACGCAGCCCGGGGTGGGCGTGGCGTCCAGCGTGTTCTTCATGTGCCTGGCCGACCACGTGCTCGTCTACGGCGACTGCGCGATCAACCCGGATCCGACGCCGGAGCAGCTCGCCGACATCGCGCTGTCGTCGGCGGAGACGGCGGCCCGGTTCGGGGTGGAGCCGCGGGTGGCCATGCTGTCGTACTCGACAGGCGGCTCGGGGCAGGGCGCCGAGGTGGACAAGGTCGCGCTGGCCACCAAGCTGGTCCGCGAGCGCCGCCCGGACCTGCCGGTGGAGGGCCCGATCCAGTACGACGCCGCGGTCGACCCGAGCGTCGCCGCGACCAAGCTGCCCGGCAGCGAGGTGGCCGGCCGGGCCACGGTGCTGATCTTCCCGGACCTGAACACCGGCAACAACACGTACAAGGCGGTGCAGCGCTCGGCGGGCGCGGTCGCGGTGGGCCCGGTGATGCAGGGCCTGCGCAAGCCGGTCAACGACCTGTCCCGCGGCGCGACCGTGCGCGACATCATCTCGACCGTCGCCATCACGGCCATCCAGTCTCAGGCGGTGTCATGAAGATCCTGGTGCTCAACTGCGGCTCGGCCTCGGTGAAGTGGGGACTGTACGCCGACGGCAAGTCCGTCGACGGCGGGCTGATCGAGCGGGTCACCGACTGCGCCCAGGCGGTGCGCGAGGTGCTCTTCACCGCCGACGTGTCCGACGTGGACGCGGTCGGGCACCGCGTGGTGCACGGCGGCCTGCGTTTCACCGCCCCGACGCTGATCGACGATGCGGTGTTGGAGTCGGTCACCCGGCTGATCCCGCTGGCGCCGCTGCACAACCCGGTGAACCTGGAGGGCATCAAGATCGCCCGCGAGATGCTGCCGGGGGTGCCGCAGGTCGCCGTCTTCGACACCGCCTTTCACCGGACCATCCCGCCGGCGCAGGCGATGTACGCCATCGACGTCGAGGTGGCTCAGGAGAACGGGATCGCCCGCTACGGCTTCCACGGCACGTCCCACGAGTACGTCTCGCACCGCACCGCCGAGCTGCTCGGCCGGGACCCGGCCGAGACCAACATCATCACGCTGCACCTGGGCAACGGCGCGAGCGCGTGCGCGGTGCGCGCCGGGCGCAGCAGCGCCACCAGCATGGGCCTGACCCCGCTGGAGGGCCTGGTGATGGGCAGCCGCAGCGGCAACGTGGATCCCGCGGTGGTGTTCCACCTGCACCGGGTGGCCGGCATGTCCTTCGACGCCATCGACGACCTGCTGAACCAGCGCAGCGGCCTCAGGGGTCTGTGCGGCGACAACGACATGCGCGAGGTGCTGCGCCGGCGCGACGAGGGCGACGAGGCGGCCGCGCTGGCCTTCGACGTGTACTGCGAGCGCATCAAGATGTACGTCGGCGCGTACTACGCGCTGCTGGGCCGGGTCGACGCGATCACCTTCACGGCGGGTGTGGGCGAGAACGCCGCCCCGGTGCGGGAGGCTTCCCTGTCCGGGCTGGACGCGCTGGGCATCGTGGTGGACCCGGCCCGCAACACCGCGGCCGAGCGGGGCGAGCGAATCATCTCGCCCGACGGCGCGAGCCCGGTCGTCTGTGTCGTGCCGACCGACGAGGAGCTGGAGATCGCCAACCAGACCGCGGAACTGCTGGCCCGCTGAGCAGCGGACACGACAGCGGCGGCGGACCGGTCGGCCCGCCGCCGCGTGACACGAGTCGTCACTCGGGGATCTTCAGGACCACCCCGACGTTGATCAGGTTCGGGTTCGCGATGTTGTTCGCCTTCGCGATCTTCATGTACTGCCGGCCGTCGCCGTAGTACTGGGCGGCGATGTCCCACAGTGTGTCGCCGGACTTCACCTTGTACGTGCGCTCGGCCGCGGCCGGAGCCTTGGGCGTAGGGGCGGCGGCGGGGGCGGCGGGCTTGGCGGGCGGCGGAGCGGGTTTGGGCGCGGCGGCCGACGGCTCGGTGACCGAGGGCGCGGCCGGAGGCGGTGCGGCCTGCGGAGGAGCGGCCTGCGCCTGCGCCTGGGCGTGCGCCTGGGCTTCCTGCGCCTTCTTCGCCTCCTCCTCTTCCTTCTTCTTCTTGCCCCACTTGAACGGGTTCATGAAGCCGGCGGCCTCATGTTCCAGGTCCTCCAGGCGGCCTTCCTTGTCCTGCGGCTCGCTCATCTGTCCCCCCGTGTCTGTGATCGATCACGATCCGACGCCAGACTAGCGCCGTTTGAAACCGTTTCGGACTGGTTCGCCGGAACCTCGGATGGGGCACAATGGCCACCGTCGTGATCATCGCAAGTGAGAGAGGACCGGCATGCTCACATTCCCCCTCGGCGACGGCGCGGAACTCCGGCCGCTGGAGCCGTGGAAGGCCGAGGAGTTCCTGGCCCACATGGACCGCGCGCGGGCCGACGTCGACCCGTGGATCCCGTTCGCGAGCCGCTCCACCGATCTGGACTCGGCCCGCGCCACCCTGCAGCGCTACGCCGACCTGCAGGCCGCGGGCACCGGCCGGATCGTCGGCATCTGGCTTGACGGCACGCTGGTCGGCGGCACGATGCTGTTCGGTGTCGACGCCGAGGCGGGCAACGGCGAGATCGGGGTATGGCTGGAGCCCGCCGCCCAGGGCCGGGGGCTCATCACGCGGGCGTGCCGGGCGATGCTCGACTGGGCGTTCCGCGAGCGCGGCCTGAGCCGGGTGCAGTGGGTGACCCGGCCGGACAACGTACGCAGTCTGGCCGTCGCGGCCCGGTTGGGCATGACCCGGGAGGGCGTGCTGCGCGAGTCCTTCCCGTACCGCGGCAAGCGCTACGACAGCGAGTTCTGGTCGATGCTGGCGCACGAGTGGCCGCCCGCCTGAGCAGCGGGACTTGCGCATCCTGATCGGACAGACCATCATCGACAATGTCGATGAACGACACGGTCGACAGTCGAGTCCGGGGAGGGTGCGTGCACGAGCCGACCACGCGTACGGGTTCCATCGGTGCGAGCGGCCGGGCGGCGTACCCCCGGGTCTCGCCGTGCCGGCACTGCTCACGTCCGGTGCTGCGCGACAACGACAGCCGCTGGATCCACGCCGACCTGAGTTACGTCTGCCGTGACCTATGGGGCGGCCTGACCGAGACCACCGCGGAGCCGGCGGCGGCTCCGCGGGTGTGACCCGGCTCAGCCCTGGTGGTCGAGCACGATCTTGCCAAAGCCCGCGCCCGCGGCCAGCCGCTCGAAGGCCCCGCGGGCGTCGGCGAAGTCGAAGACGGTGTCCACCACCGGCGCGATCTTCCGGGCCGCCATCAGCTCCAGCAGCGCCGCCAGCTCGTCGCGGGTGCCCATGGTCGAGCCGACGACCTCCTGCTGCAGGAAGAAGATCCGGCGCAGGTCCACCGTGGCCAGGTGCCCGGACGTCGAGCCGGACACCACGATCCGGCCGCCCGGCTTCGTGCTCTTCACAGAGTGGTCGAAGGTGGCCTCGCCGACGGTCTCGATCACCACGTCCACCCGCTCGGGCAGCCGCTCGCCGGGGGCCAGCACGGTCGCGCCCAGCCCGGCGGCGTTCTCCCGCTTGGCGGCGTCGCGGCTGGTGGCGTACACCCGCGCGCCCAGCGCCCCGGCCAGCACGATCGCGGCCGTGGCCACACCGCCGCCCGCGCCCTGCACCAGCACGCTGCCGCCCTCGCGCAGCCGCCCGCGGGTGGTGAGCATGCGGTACGCCGTCAGCCACGCCGTCGGCAGGCACGCCGCGTCCGTCCAGGTCATGCCCTCGGGCTTGGGGACCAGGTTGCGCCGCGGCACGGTCACCAGGTCCGCCAGCGTGCCCTGGTGGCGCTCGGACAGCAGCGAGCGCTTCGGGTCGAGCGTCTCGTCGCCGTCCCCTGCCACCGGGTCACCGACGACCGCGTGCACGACGACCTGGTTCCCGTCCTCGTCGACGCCCGCCGCGTCGCAGCCCAGGATCATCGGCAGCTGCTCGGCGGACAGGCCGACGCCGCGCAGCGACCACAGGTCGTGATGATTCAGCGCACTGGCCATCACGCGTACGGTGGTCCAGCCCTCCGCGACCTGCGGCTCGGGCCGCTCGCCCACCACGAGGCCCGCCAGCGGGTTGTCCGGATTGATCGAGTCGGCATAGACGGCACGCATGACCCGACGCTAACAGCCACCCCAACCCCGGCCCCGACCGCCCTGAAGGTCCGTTCAGGAGCTGTTGCCCGCGCAGTTTCGGAGAAACGGCAGCCATTCGCGACGCGATTGGCGCAGTTTCCCCGAAACTGCAGCCGGGCCGCCGGCCGACCCGGGCACGGCGGCACCCGGGTGGGGTGAGGCGGGGGTCGTGACGGCGGCCGGGCCCACGGCCGGGTCCGGGCACGGTGTGCCCGGGGGGGTGACGGGGTTCGGGAGAGGGGCCTGAGGCGGCCTCTGTCGCGTCGCGGTCGCCGGGACGGGAGTCGGGCCCCGGGGTGGCCGCGGTGGCGGCTTCAGCGGGGCCCGACGGCCCCGCGGGGCCGGTCAGGCGCGTACCACGCCCTCGCGGCGCGCGGCGTCGGCCACGGCGGCCGCTACGGCGGGGGCCACCCGCGGGTCGAGCGCGCTGGGCACGACGGCCTCAGCGGAGAGCTCGGCGGCGACCACGTCGGCGATGGCGGTCGCGGCGGCGAGCTTCATGCCCTCGGTGATCCGGGTCGCGCGGGCCTCGAGCGCGCCGCGGAAGATGCCCGGGAAGGCCAGCACGTTGTTGATCTGGTTCGGGAAGTCGCTGCGCCCGGTGGCCACGACGGCGGCGTACCGGCCGGCCACGTCCGGGTGCACCTCGGGCGTCGGGTTGGCCAGCGCGAAGATCATCGCGCCGGGGGCCATGCCGGCCACCGCCCGCTCGGGAATCTGCCCACCGGAGACGCCGATCAGCACGTCCGCGCCGTCCAGCGCAGCCTCGATGCCACCGGTGACCCCGGCCGCGTTGGTGCGCTCGGCCAGGTCGGCCTTGGCCGAGCCGGGCACCAGGTCGGCCCGCCCGGCGTGGATCGCGCCGCGCGAGTCGCACACGATCACCGCGGATGCCTCGACCCCGCCCGCGATCAGCATCTTGGTGACCGCGACCCCGGCCGCGCCCGCCCCGGAGACCACCACGCGCAGGTCGCACAGCTTGCGGTCGAGCAGCGTCGCCGCGTTGCGCAGCGCCGCGAACACGACCACCGCGGTGCCGTGCTGGTCGTCGTGGAACACCGGGATGTCCAGCGCCTCGACCAGCCGCCGCTCGATCTCGAAGCATCGTGGCGCGGCGATGTCCTCCAGGTTGATCCCGCCGAAGCTGGGCGCGAGCGCCTTGACGATCGACACGATCTCGTCGGGGTCCTGGGTGTCGAGGCACACCGGCACCGCGTCCACCCCGCCGAACTGCTTGAACAGGACGGCCTTGCCCTCCATCACGGGCATCGCCGCACGTGGGCCGATGTTGCCCAGGCCGAGCACGGCCGAACCGTCGGTCACCACCGCGACGGTGTGCCCGACCCAGGTGTAGTCGTCCATCAGGGCCGGGTTCTCCGCGATCGCCTCGCACACCAGCGCGACGCCGGGTGTGTAGGCGAGGGAGAGGTCTTCTCGGGTGCTCAGGGGCACCGTACTGGCGACGGCCATCTTGCCGCCGCGATGCCGCTCGAATGCTGGATGATCCACTTTGGACTCCCACGATGACAACGCACAGAGCCGGGTCGGTTCAACGACGGGTCAGCGTTGACACGGCGCGGCGAGGTCACGGGGTTCTCCCGAGGTCAGGAGTCTAGACCCGGGCCCGCACTTGATCAATGAGCGGGGCCGCCGGCCGTGGAGGATTTCACACCTGCTGGGGACGGTGTCCGGTTCACAGCTCGTCGCCCGTGCCGGCCGGGTGGCCCGCGCGCATCCGCGCCGGGTGCGGCCAGTACCGGCACAGCACCCGGCCGAGCACGTCGGCGACGCCGTACGCCCGCGAGTCGTCGGCGACCAGGCCGTTGTCGCCGAGCAGCCACCAGCCGCCGTCCTGGGCGCGCTCGACGCGCTTGACGACCAGCAGGTCGGGCCGGGACCGGAAGCGCGCGACCACCACGTCGCCGGGCCGCACCGGCCGGCCGCCGCGGCGTACGAGCAGCATGTCCCCGTGCCGCAGGGTCGGCGCCATGGACGGTCCGTGAACCAGTACGGGAAACAGCGGCCAGCGCAACTGAGCCTCCCCGGCGGAGTAGGGTCGCAAGGGGATCATTGTCCCGTTCAGACCACGTACCTCATGGAGGATCCCGATGCAGTTCTTGAAAGGACGCAGCCTGAAGCCGCGCACGGTGGTCAGTGCTCACTGCGACCTGCCGTGTGGCGTCTACGACCCGGCCCAGGCCCGGATCGAGGCCGAGTCGATCAAGGCCATCTGCGAGAAGTACCAGGCCAACACGGACCCGGAGTTCCGCACCCGGGCTCTGATCATCAAGGAGCAGCGGTCCGAGCTGGTCAAGCACCACCTGTGGGTGCTGTGGACCGACTACTTCAAGGCCCCGCACTTCGAGAAGTACCCGAACCTGAACCAGCTGTTCAACGAGGCCACCAAGCTGTCCGGCGCCGCCGGCACCAAGGGTCAGGCCGACCCGGCCGTGGCCGAGCAACTGCTGGGCAAGATCGAGGAGATCTCCAAGATCTTCTGGGAGACCAAGCAGGCCTGAGCCTGGACGTCAGCGCCGACGTATGCCGGGTGGCCCGCACGGCCACCCGGCATCACCGGACGACGAGTGCGCACAACCGCCCGGCTATGAGCTAGGCTCCGCGCGGGGGGTTGGGCCAGGTGAGTCAGATTCTGCAACCGGCGGCGACGGCGCTTACCGACAACGTCGTCGCTGTCACCGTGCCTGCCGACGGCGGCTGGCTGGGCGTGCTGCGCACCGCGACCGCGGGCCTCGCCGCCCGGCTGCGCTTCGCGGGCGACAAGATCGAGGATCTCCGCATCGCCGTCGACGAGGCGTGCGCGATGCTGCTGGTCATCGCCCCGCCCGGCGGGCAGCTGCACTGCCGTTTCGAGATCGGCGACAGCGAGCTGACGGTGGCGATCTCCGCGCCGGTCAACGGCAAGCGCAAGCTCCCGGAGCAGTCCGCCTTCGCCTGGAAGGTCCTCAGCGGCCTGACCTCGCGCGTCGACGCCGAGCAGGCCGACGGCCGCGCCACCATCCGCCTGGTCACCGAACTCCCCACCTCCTGACCGGCACGCGGGCACGGCCAAGATCGCCGTTTCAGGACAGAAGACGGCGCCTGACCGCAGAAAGTGACCCGAAACGACGATCTCCACGTCGCGGGCAGGCATTGATGCGCCGAGCCACCCGCCCGTAGGTGCGCAGGGTGTCACGCGGGCGGCGAACTCACCATGACCGTCGGACTTGCCGGGCACACGTGCGTATCTTGACCGCGAATATCCCCGGTTGCCAGGCAAGTCGGATGACCTTGAGCCACGTCGAGCCGTCCCCCGGGCGCGGGGTCGCACGGCGGGCGCGGGGTCGCACGGCGGGCGCGGGGTCGCACGGCGGGCGGCAGTCAGCCCGCGTCGACAGCGGGACGCCGGGCGGGCGGATCGGTCAGCGGGGGTTCCAGCCGAGCCAGCGGGTGGTGGCCGGGGCCAGGATGAGGGCCATCGCGGCGAGAGCGCCGAGCAGGACGGTCCAGCCGAGCTGCGGCATACCGCCGTTGATCATGAAATAGGCGGGTGCGCAGAGCATCAGCTCCAGCGCGAGCGACGGCCCCCGGGCACCCGGGCGGCGGCGGCTCAGCGCGCGGGCGAGCCCGCCCAGGCTGCCGGCGATGGCCAGCGCGAACAGCGTCACCCCGACCGCCAGCCGGATGTCGGCGGCCTCGGCGGTCAGGTCGGCGTAGATCAGCACCGCGCCCAGCACGGTGACCGCGACCGCCTGCAGCGCCATCAGCGCCACCGCGCCGTACAGGGTGGCGGGCGGGCGGGCGGTGGTCGTCTCTGCGGCGGACATGAATGACACCCTAGCGAACCCGCGGTGGCGGCCGTCTCGCCGCGTGCGGGCGGCGTAACGCGAGGTCACCACACCCGGTACATTGCCGGTCATGCGAGGTCTGCTCGTCGTCAACCCCAAGGCGACCACCACGTCCGCCCGTACCCGGGACGTGCTGGCCGGCGCGCTGCGCAGCGAGATGGAGCTGACCCTCGGCTTCACCCGCCGCCGCGGCCACGGTTTCGATCTCGCCCGCGACGCGGCCGCGGGGGGTGTCGACGTGGTTGTCGCGCTCGGCGGCGACGGCACCGTCAACGAGGTCGTCAACGGCCTGATGGCAGCGCAGAAGGGGGCGGCGACGCCGGCGCTGGCGGTGGTGCCCGGCGGGTCGACCAACGTCTTCGTGCGCGCCCTGGGCCTGCCCCGGTATGCCGTCGACGCCACCTCGGTGATCCTCAAGGCGCTGCGCCGCGGCACCAGCCGACAGGTCAGCCTGGGGCTGGCCGACGACCGCTACTTCACCTTCTGCGCGGGCCTCGGCCTCGATGCCGCGGTGGTGCGCCGCGTCGAGCAGGCGCGGCGCAAGGGCCGCCGCTCGACCCCGGGCCTCTACCTGCGCTCGACGCTGGGGCAGTACTTCGTCGAGGGCCGCCGGGATCCGGGCATCACCCTGGAGGAGCCGGGCGCCGAAGCAGTGAGCGGCCTGGCGAACCTGATCATCCAGAACACCGCGCCGTGGACCTATCTCGGGGACCGGGAGATCCACGCCAGCCCTCGCGCGTCGTTCGACAGCGGGCTCGATGTGCTTGCGCTGCAAGCCCTCCACCTGCCGAGCACCCTCCATACGGTCACGCAGATGCTGGCCCACCAGCCGGACGACCCCGACGAACGGGGTGACATGACCGGAAAGAAGATCACAGTGCGCCACGATCTGGCGGAGTTCGTCGTCCGTTGCGCCACCCCGCAGGCGTTCCAACTAGACGGGGACTACCTAGGTGAACGCGAAAAGGTGAAATTCACCGCTGTGCCCGGGGCACTGCGCGTAATCTGCTAAGAGTCGCTGTCGAAAGGCAGCGCGGCGGAGATTTGTGTCAATGGGCACACGTGACACACGCTGGAAATACTGGCGGCCTATTACGCCCCGTACTACATTGATCACTGACTGTCGGATGTCGGGGGTCAGGGTAACGCCCGGTGATCCGGACAAAACGGTCGTGAGCTTGCTCACCCGTCTGTCCTAATTTCCGGCACCCCCCTTGACATCGTGGGAGTTCGTGAAAGCATTCACAAGCGTACCGAGCGCTGAACCTGTTGCTCCTACACGCGCTGCTGATTTCGGTAGCGGTCCGTAACCAACTGGATCCGCATCCAAATCGCTTCACGCGCGTTCGCATACAGAGAAGCCCGAACGTACCAAACGAAGCGTTAGCAATTTCCACTGCCATCACAAGGAGTGTTTCCGCCATGGACTGGCGCCACCATTCGGTCTGCCGCGACGAAGACCCGGAGCTGTTCTTCCCGATCGGGACGTCCGGCCCCGCATTGCTTCAGGTCGAGCAGGCCAAGAAGGTGTGCGGGCGGTGCCCCGTCTCCACCGAGTGCCTCAAGTGGGCGCTGGAGACCGGGCAGGACGCTGGTGTCTGGGGTGGGATGAGCGAGGAGGAGCGGCGCGCCGTCAAGCGCCGCGGCGGCCTTCGGGTCCGCGCACACTCGCTCTGAGCACCGCACACCGCAACGCCTCACCGAAAACGTAGAAAGCCCCGAGCGCCGCTGCTCCGGGGCTTTTACGTTGTCCGGAACCCGACGGCCACCGGCGCCCCGCCGGCCATGATCGCTCGACTTGCCAGGCACCTGTGCGAATGCGGGTTCAAGATACGCACACCTGCCGGGCAAGTCGGATGATCTTGATGCGGCGGGCGAGGGCTTCCATAGGGCTGTGAGCAGGCGCTTACGCCTGGTGAACGGGCGCGCGAACCGGCTCAGACGGTCAGTAGGGCGCGTTGCGGCGTGACCGCGTCCACGCGTTGCAGGACGAGCCGAACGAGCTCTCTCGACGCTCCCAAGGGGGCTGCCGCCCCGAACGCGCCCGCGGCGCGGGCGTCGGCGAGCACGGCCTCGTGGAGGCGGCCCGGCGCGAGAAAGTACGACGCCACCGCCACCCGGCGCGCCCCGCGGGCCCGCAGCGCCGCAACGGCCTCGCCACCGGTGGGCGCGGCCGCGCTCGCGTACGCCGCGACACACGGCACGCCCAGCCGCAGGGCGAGCGCCCCGGCGACCTCGTCGACCATGGCCCGGCCCGACGCCACGCTGGTGCCGGCCGCGGCGAGCACCACCGCGTCGTACCCGGTCACCGACTCGTGCAGCCGCCGGACCAGGCCGGCCAGCAGCGGCTCGGACACCTCGCCCAGGGTGTCGGAGATCGTGCAGTCGAACCCGGCGACCTGGGCGGGCAGGTCCACCCGGCCGTGGTAGGCCCGGGTGAGCAGCAGCGGGACCACCACGGGCGCGGGCTCCCCCGCCGCCCGCAGCGCCCCCAGCACGTCAGCCGGGCGCGGGTCGGCCAGCTCCAGGAACGCCACCCGCACGTCGAGCCCTGGGCGCGCGGCGGCGACGCCACGGGCCAGCGCCCGGGTCGCCGCCTGCGCCCGCGGGTCGCGGGAGCCGTGCGCGACCAGCACCACGGGCGCCGCGGTGCGGGCCTCCGGATCAGGCCGCATGCAGACCGCACTCGGTCTTGTCGAACATGGCCCAGCGGCCGGCGCGGGCATCCTCGCCGGGCTGGATGCGCCGGGTGCAGGGCCAGCAGCCGACCGAGCCGTACCCGGAGTTCAGCAGCTGGTTGACCGGGATGTCGTAGCGGGCGATGTACTGGTCGACCTCGGCCTGGGTCCAGGTGGCCAGCGGGTTGACCTTCACCTTGCCGCGGGCCTGCTCGAAGTGCACCACCGGCGTGTTGGCGCGGGTCGGCGACTCGTCGCGGCGCAGGCCGGCCGCCCACGCGTCGTAGCCGGCCAGCGCGTCCTCCAGCGGCTTCACCTTGCGCAGGTAGCAGCACGAGTCGGGGTCGCGGGAGTAGAGCCGCGGGCCGAAGCGCTCGTCCTGCTCCTCGACGGTGAGTTCGGGCCGCACCGTCACCACGGTCACCGGGATGGTGCGGGTGACCTGGTCGCGCACCCGCAGCGTCTCCGGGAAGTGCAGGCCGGTGTCGAGGAAGACGACCTCCACACCGGGCACCACCCGCGAGGCCACGTGCGCCAGCACCGCGTCGGCCATGGAGCTGGTGACGCAGAAGCGGGGCCCGAACGTCTCGGCGGCCCAGCCGATGATCTCCTCGGCCGGCGCGCCCTCCAGCTCGGTTCCGGCACGGGCGGCCAGATCCATCAGCTCGGCGGTGGAACGTCGCACGTCCACGGTCATGGCGTCACCCTCCCCAGCAGTCCGATCATCTTCAGCGCGAAAACCCTGCGGCATGCTCGGCACTCCCACTGCCCGTGTGTGCTGGCGGGCTCTGCGTCCTCGGTCTCGGGACCCGCGTGCGGCCGGAGGAAGGCCTCCTCACCGCAGAACGGGCAGTAATACGGCACCGCGCGTTGCGCACCCTCACTCATGACGCCGCCTCCGGCGTCGCCACGAGTCCGACGGGCCTCATGATTCGCTCGCTGCGCTCACTCATGACTGCTCACCGCAGCTCTTCCTCGTCCACCCGCAGCACCCATTCCGCGAACGGCTCGGCGGCGTCCTTGCGGCCGTCGAGGTAGCGGCGGGCGAGGCGCTCGGCGTACTCGGGCAGCTCCGCGGCGGTGGTCTTGAGGCCGCGCAGCTTGCGGCCGAAGTTCGGGTTCTGGCCCTGCGCCATGCTCAGGCCGCCGCCCAGGTGCACCTGGAAGCCCTCGACCATCTCGCCGTCGGGCCCCGGGACAAGCTGTCCCTTGAGGCCGATGTCGGCGACCTGGGTGCGGGCGCAGGCGTTCGGGCAGCCGTTGACATTGATCGAGATGGAGCCGTCGATCCGGCCGATGGTGCGCTCCAGGTGCTCGATGGTGCGTGCCGCGGTCGCCTTGGTCTCGACGATGGCGAGCTTGCAGTACTCGATGCCGGTGCAGGCCATCGTGTCCCGCCGCCACGACGACGGCCGGGCCTGCAGCCCCACCGCATCCAGCGCCGCGATCAGCGACTCGACCTTGTCCTCGGCGACGTCGAGCACCAGCAGCTTCTGGTACGGCGTGAGCCGCACCCGGCCCGAGCCGTGCGCCTGCGCGATGTCGGCCACCTGCGCCAGCACTGTGCCGCTGACCCGGCCCGCGACAGCCGCCGCGCCGACGTAGAAGTTGCCGTCGCGCTGGCGGTGCACGCCGATGTGGTCGATCGGGTGCTCGGGCAGCACCGGCGCGGGCCCGTCGATCAGCTTGCGGCCGAGGAACTCGTCCTCCAGGATCTGCCGGAACTTCGCCACGCCCCAGTCGGCGACCAGGAACTTGATCCGGGCGCGGGCGCGCAGGCGGCGGTAGCCGTAGTCGCGGAACAGGCGCGCGACGGCGGCGTACACCTCGGCGACCTCGCCCAGCGGCACCCACGTGCCCAGGCGCTGGGCCAGCATCGGGTTGGTGGACAGGCCGCCGCCGACCCACAGGTCGAAGCCGGGCCCGTGCTCGGGGTGCTCGACCCCGAGGAACGCGATGTCGTTGGCCTCGTACGGAACGTCGGCCAGCCAGGACACCACCGACTTGAACTTGCGGGGCAGATTGGACAGCGCCGGGTCGCCGATGTACTTCTCGACGATCTCGTCGATGGCGGGCGTCGCGTCGAGGACCTCGTGCTCGCTGATCCCGGCGACCGGGCTGCCGAGCACGACACGCGGGGTGTCGCCGCAGGCCTCCGTGGTGGACAGGCCGACCGCCTCGATCTCGCGCCAGATCGCCGGCACGTCCTCGACCCGCACCCAGTGCAGCTGGATGTTCTGCCGGTCGGTGATGTCGGCGGTGTCGCGGCCGTACTTGCTGGACACGTTCGCGATGGCGCGCAGCTGGGCCAGGTCGAGCTGGCCGCCGTCGATGCGGATGCGCAGCATGAAGTACTCGTCGTCGAGCTCGTGCGGCTCCAGCACCGCCGTGCGGCCGCCGTCGATCCCGGGCTTGCGCTGGGTGTACAGGCCCCACCAGCGCATCCGGCCGCGCAGGTCGGCGGGGTCGATCGACGCGAAGCCGCGATGGGCGTAGATGTTCTCGATCCGCGCGCGCACGTTCAGGCCGTTGTCGTCCTTCTTCGTGCGCTCGTTCGGGTTGAGGGGCTCGCGGTGCCCGAGCGCCCACTGACCTTCACCACGCGGTTTGCGCGCGGCCCGGCCCGGGGTGGTGGCTGGCGTGCTTGCTGCCATCGCAGCGTCCTCCTGTAAGTCCAGTGAGCGAGGACGCGCCTATGCGCCAGTACCGCGGGTCAGCGGTCGAGATTCAAAGAAATGAATGCTCCCGGCGCGTATGCGCGCCCGGGTTTCGAAAAAACGGACGGGCGCAGTCAGCCAGCCGGACAGATGGCGCTGCGCACGCGGCCGAAATCGATGTGGCGGCGGGCGGTGAGCCCGAGCCCCATCAAGCGGCGGCTGGCAGCGGCGGTCATGGTGTCACTTTCTCACGGCGGGCGGGCCCGTGCCAATCACCGGTCGCGTTGCATCCCACATATTGACGCGAGGGTGACGCAGATCGCTCTTTGTTAAAACCGGGACTACCTGTCGCGTTTCGCCAGCGGCACGAACAGCAGGGCCTCCGTGCCGCCGCCGTCCCGGTTGCGCAGTTCGATGGTGCCGCGCAGCTCACCGGTGGTGAGGGTACGGATGATCTGCAGGCCGAGCCGCTTGTTCGTGGTCGGGTTGAAGTCTTCGGGCAGGCCCCGGCCGTTGTCGGCGACGACGACGTGCAGCTCCCGCTTGGCACGCTCGACGTGCACCACGACCTCGGCCCCGTCGGTGGCCTTGCCCTCCAGCGACTCGAAGCCGTGCTCGACGGCGTTGAGCAGCAGCTCGTTGAGCACCATGACCAGCGGCGTGGCGATCTCGGCGGGCAGCACGCCGAAGGTGCCCTCGCGGCGGGTGCGCACCGGCGACTCGGGCGAGGCGACCTCGGCGGCGGCGTTGGCGACCCGGTCGACGATGCCGTCGAACTCGACCGCCTCGTCGGCGGACATGGCCAGCGTCTCGTGCACCAACGCGATGGAGGCGACCCGGCGCACCGACTCCTCCAGCGCGGCCCGCGCCTCCGGGTGGTTGACCCGGCGGGCCTGCAGGCGCAGGAGTGCGGCAACGGTCTGCAGGTTGTTCTTCACCCGGTGGTGGATCTCCCGGATGGTGGCGTCCTTGGTGATCAGCGCGCGGTCCCGGCGTTTGACCTCGGTGATGTCGCGGACCAGCACCAGCGCGCCGATCGGCACGCCCGCCGGCATCAGCGGCAACGCGCGGCTGAGCACGGTGGCGGTGCGCGCCTCGATCTCCTTGCGCGGCGGGGCGTCCCCGCGCAGCGCGCCCAGGATGCGGTTGCTCGCTTCGGAGCCCTCCAGCGGGTCCTCGGCCAGCCGGTTGAACAGCGCGGCCAGGTCCTCGCCGACCAGGTGCGCGGAGAAGCCGAGCCGCCGGATCGCGGACTGCGCGTTGGGCGAGGCGTAGGTGACCTTGCCGCTGCCGTCCAGCCGGATCAGGCCGTCGCCGACGCGCGGGGCGGAGGTGGTCTCGCCCGGGTGGCGCACCGACGGGAAGGTGCCGTCGGCGATCATCTGGGCCAGGTCGTCGGCCGTGGTCAGGTAGTTGAGTTCCAGCTGGCTGGGCGTGCGCGCGGTGGACAGGTTGGTGTCGCGGCCCACCACGGCGATCACCGCGCCCGCCTCGCCGTCCTCGCCGCGCCGGCGGACCGGGATCGCCTCGTGCCGGGCGGGGGTGTCGCCGTACCAGACGGGGTCGCCCTCACGCCAGATGCGGCCCTGCTCGCGCGCGACGCCCAGGTGGGCCACCTCCGCGCCGCTGGAGGTGCGCCCCACCTGGTCGTCCTGGTACGCCGTCGGCGCGGTGGTCGGCCGGACCTGCGCCACGCAGAGGAACGACTGGCCAGCGCTGGGATCACCCTCGACCGGCACCCACAGCAGCAGGTCGGCGAAGGACAGGTCGGAGATCAACTGCCAGTCACCGGCGAGCCGGTGCAGGTGGTCGATGTCGACCGGGCCGAGCGAGGTGTGCTCCTCGACCAGTTCACGCAGCGTTGACACGCTGTCAGCCTCTCACGCCCGCTCACGCCGTCCCGGCGAACCCGCCCCGACCCACAAGATCGTCCGACTTGCCGGGCAGATGTGCGTATCTTGAACCGCGATACGCCCAGGTGCCAGGCAAGTCGGACGATCTTGAGCAGGTCACAGCGTGGCGGTGACCTTCTTCAGGCCGCGGGGGGCGTCGGGGTCCTCGCCGCGGGCCAGCGCCAGCGAGAGCGCGAGCTGCTGCAGCGGCAGGATCTCCAGCAGCGGGGCGTAGCGCTCGTCGACCGCCGGCACGGTCAGCAGCGCCTTGGCGCCGGGCACGGCCTCGGGACCGACCGCGACCACGTCCGCTCGGCGCTCGTCGAGGCGCGCCAGCACCTCCCGCATGGCCTGCCCGCCGAGCCCGGCCCCCACCATGGCCAGCACCGGCACGTCCGGGTCGGTCATCGCGAGCGGGCCGTGCAGCAGGTCCGCGCCGGAGAACGCCAGCGCGGGCAGGTACGAGGTCTCCATCAGCTTGAGCGCGGCCTCGCGGGCCGACGGGTAGGCGTAGCCCCGGCCGGTGGTCACCATGCGGGCCGCGAACCGGTAGCGCGCGGCCAGGTCGGCCGCGGTGCTGTCGGCCAGCGTGCGGGTGGCCAGCTCGGGCAGCTTGGCCAGGGCGGCGTGCTCGTCGGCGGGCAGCACGCCGTCGCCGGCGCGTACGCCCTCGATCAGCATCAGCAGTGCCATCAGCTCGGCGGTGTAGGTCTTGGTGGCCGCGACCGCGCGCTCGTGCCCGGCGGCGACGTCCACGGACAGTTCCGCGGTCTGCGCCAGCACCGACTCGGGGTTGTTGGTCACGGCGAGGGTGAGCGCGCCCGACTCCCGGGCGACCCGCAGCACCTCGGCCAGGTCGGGCGAGCCGCCGCTCTGCGAGACCCCGATGACCAGGGCGTGCGACAGGTCGGGGCGGGCGCCGAAGACGGTGATCGCGCTCGGCGAGGCCAGCCCGGCGGGCAGCCCGAGGCGGATCTCGGTGAGGTACGCGGCGTAGAGCGCGGCGTGGTCGGAGGTGCCGCGCGCGGTGAACACCACGTGCTGCGGCCGGCGCTCCGCGATCACCTTCGCGACCTGCGCGATGGCGCCGGCGTGGGCCGGTTCCAGCAGCGTCGCGTACACCTCCGGCTGCTCGGCGATGTCGGCTGCCATTCCGGTGCCACGCTGGGCCATCTTTCTCTCCTACCACTTCGCCCTGGAGTGCTGCGCGATATCGCGCGTTCCGTGCGCAGTCTTGCACGTTCATGACCGCCATAGCAACACACTGCGCAGAAATGAGCAGGGGCACACAACTCGCCCGACCGGCTCTAGCCTGTCCGTGCCGGAACATGGCCCGTCCGGGCACAGCCGCCTCGCGCGGCGCGTGCCAGGGGACTCCCCCACCCGTTCCGCGGACCGAGGGAGAGCACGTGGCTGACGGCGTCAACGACCCGCACCAGGAGGCGCTGGGCGAGCTCGCCCTGGCCACCCTGGCCCTCGACGAGCACGACCTCGACCATGCGGTCAGCCACCTGTCCGTGGCCCTGGCCCACGAGCCCTGCCTGCCCGAGGCGCACGAGCTGCTGGCGAAACTCGCCGCCCGCTGCGACGACGGCGGCCTCGCGCTGTTCCGGCCCGGTGAGCGCGCACCGGTGGGCCGGGTCGTCGCGTTCGCCCACGTGCTGGCCCGGCACGGTGCGGAAGCCGACGCGCTCAGCCTGCTGGCCCAGGCGACGGTGCACGACCCGAGCCGGCCGTGGGCGGACGTCAGCTGGGTGC
Source organism: Catellatospora sp. NPDC049133 (assembly GCF_040648455.1). Classification (NCBI taxonomy): domain Bacteria; kingdom Bacillati; phylum Actinomycetota; class Actinomycetes; order Micromonosporales; family Micromonosporaceae; genus Catellatospora; species Catellatospora sp. NPDC049133. The sequence continues at coordinate 212,511 of NZ_JBEZDT010000003.1, read as the reverse complement.
AGGCCCTGGACGCCGAACGGATCACCGCCGACCGGCTGGTGCGGGTACTGCTCGCGGTGCTGGGCGCGCTGCCCGACCCGGCGCCCGCGCCGATCGCCGCCGCCACCCGGCCCTACCTGCACCTCGCCGAGCGGGCGCTGGCCGCGTACCCACAGGAGGCGCTGCTGCACGGGGCGGCCTCCGGGGTGGCCCGGCGGCTGCGTGAGGTGCCCCTGGCGCTGCGCTGGGCCCAGCGCGGGGTGGAGCTGGAGTCGAGCAAGCTCACCGAGATGTGGTGGGGCAACGCGCTGCGCGCCGACGGCCGGCTGGCCGCCGCGGTGCAGGCGATGCGCGCGGCCCAGCGGCATGACCCCGACGACCTGTCGGTCACCTCGGACCTCGCGCTGTGGCTCACCGAACTCGGCCACACCGCGGAGGCACTGGAGCTGATCGAGCAGGCGCTGGCCAAGAACCCCGCGTACGACTGCGCCGTGCACACCGCGCACCGCCTGCGCTTCCAGTCCGACGGCGACCCGGACCACCTCGTGGCGCTGGCCGACTTCATGCGTGCCACCACCGACGCCAGCCACGAGCACCACGACCTGCAGCACTGTTGCGACGGGCTGCCCTGGCTGGGCTACGTGCCGGCGGCCGTCGAGCCCTACGTCGAGGTGCTGCGTCAGACCACCGGCGAGGAGCGGTCGCACCCCGGTGAGCTGGGCGTGTCCACGATGGGCTCGCCCAGCGCGCTCGCTCTGCTGCGGCGGACCTGGCCCGGGGTGGCGGTCGCGGCGGGCGAGCCCGGCCCGCCGGACCCGCGGGTGGCGCTGCGGCCGGGGGTACGCCTCTGGGACTTCGACGGCACCCGCCCGTCACCCGCGCTGGACCCGCCGAGCCCGCACGCCGTCCGCGAGCTCGCCGCGATGCTGCCGCTGGGCTGGGCCGCCCCGCCGATGGCGTACGACATGGCGGTGCGGCTGTCCGGGGTGCCGGTCGACGAGCTGCTCGCCGCGCTGGTGCACCCGCCGACCCCGACCGTCGAGACGGACCGCGACCGGGTGTCGGTGCCCGAGCGGCAGCTGCAGGCGTGGGCGTGCCTCGGCCTGCTGCACCACCGCACCGCCGAGCCGTGGGCGACCTCGACCCGGCGGCGGCTGCTGGTGGAGATCGCTTTCGGGGCCGAGGACTGGACCACCGAGGCGGCCCTCTATGCGCTGGTCACCGCCGCCTGGGTGGACCCGTCGTGCCGTGCCGACGTCGCCGAGCTGCTCACGGCACGGCTGCGGGCGGTGCTCGACGCCCGGCGCACCCGGGTCGTGCCGGTCGCCGTGTCCGTGGCCCAGCTCGCCTTCGTCACGCCGGGTATGCCGGCCGCGGTACGCACCCTGGCCCGGGAACTGGCCGAGGACCGATGGCCCGCATCCGCGGCCTACGAGCCTGGCCCGGCCATGCCGCTACCCCGCCCGCGCCGCTCCTGGCTCGGGCGGCTGCTCGGCCGGGACTGAGGGCCACCGCTCGTGCTCCGGGCCGCACCTCGCAGCCGATCCGGGTCCCCGCGCCCGCGCCCGGCCCGCCGCAACCGGCCGCCCGCCCGTCTCTCCATCTGCCCCGTCGGGGACGGCTCGGCGTGCCGGGAACGGGTGAGGCCCCGTCCCGGCTGCCGAAGCAGCGGAACGGGGCCTCACTCGACGCGTGCGGGCCGACTCTGGCTCGGTGCCGACCGGTGCACCCGCGGGCTGATCAGTCGACGGCCACCAGCGGGCGGGGAGCCTGCTCGTTTGCGCCGTCCACCGACTCGGAGCCGCGCAGCGGCACCTCCTTGACGAACCAGGCCGCCACGGGGACCAGGATCGCGAAGCCCAGCGCCCACCAGAACAGGCCCGAGGTGGCGTACGCGATGCCGTGCAGCACCGCCGCCTTGACCGGCTCGGGCAGCAGCTCCAGCTTGTCCGGCTGCAGGCCGCCCACGTCGAGCGACATGCCGCCGGCCGGGCTGCCCGCCGGCATCGCGCCGGACAGGTCGTCCTTGAGCCGGTTGACGAAGACCGCGCCGAAGATCGACACACCGAACGAGCCGCCGATGGAGCGCACGAACGTGGCGGTCGAACTGGAGACGCCCAGGTCCTTCTGCTCCACGCTGTTCTGTGCGATCAGCATGGTGGTCTGCATCAGGAAGCCCATGCCGACACCCAGCACGACCATGTAGATCGAGGACTCGGTGATGCTGGTGTCCACGTCCAGGCGGGTCAGCAGGAACATCGCCAGCGCCAGCGTGACGCCGCCGATGATCGGGAACATCCGGTACTTGCCGGTCTTGGTGATGGTGCGGCCCGCGACGACCGACGTGACCATCATGCCCAGCATCATCGGCAGCAGGAGCAGGCCGCTGTTGGTGGCCGACGCGCCCTGCACGGTCTGGATGTAGAGCGGCAGGAAGGAGATCGCGCCGAACATCGCGAAGCCGACCATGAAGCCGATGATCGAGACCAGGCTGAAGTTGCGGTTGCGGAAGATGCCCAGCGGCAGGATCGGCTCGGCGACCCGGGTCTGCGTCCACAGGAACAGCGCGATCATCACCACGCCCACGGCGGCCATGCCGAGGATCTCCTTGGAGCCCCAGGCGTACTTGTTGCCGCCCCAGGTGGTGATCAGCACGAGCGCGGTCACGCCGACGCTCAGCAGGGCCGCGCCCAGCCAGTCGATGCGGTGCTCGGTCCGGTACTTCGGCAGGTGCAGCGTGCTGGCCAGCACGAACAGCGCGATGCCGCCGATCGGCAGGTTCACGTAGAAGGCCCAGCGCCAGTCGGCGTGGTCGGTGATCAGGCCGCCGATCAGCGGGCCGCCGACCATCGCGATCGCCATGATCGCGGCCATCATGCCCTGGTACTTGCCGCGCTCGCGCGGGGGCACGAGGTCGCCGATGATCGCCATCGCGCCGACCATCAGACCGCCGCCGCCGAGGCCCTGCAGGGCACGGAAGGCGATGAGCTGGTTCATGCCCGACGCGGGGTCGATCTCGCCGGCCGCGCCGGACAGCGCCGAGCCGATGAGGAAGATGACGATCGAGACCAGGAAGATGGTCTTGCGGCCGTACAGGTCACCCAGCTTGCCCCAGATCGGGGTCGAGATCGTGGTGCCCAGCACGTACGCCGTGACCACCCACGACAGCTTGTCGAGGCCGCCCAGCTCGCCGACGATGCGGGGCATGGCCGTGCCCACGATCATGTTGTCGAGCATCGCCAGCAGGATGGCCAGCATGAGGCCGGGCAGCACCACCCGGAGATTCGGTTTGGGGATGTCAGGGGAGGACGTGGCGTCCTGCACTGTGGTCACGGGGGGCTCCACTCGTTCACCGGTACGCTTACTTGCCGCCCGGCTAGAATATTTACTAGCCGTACGGTAAGTTCCCTACTTGCCGGCCGTCAAGTTAGTTAGCACGACCGGATGACAGTGTGGTCGACGTAACACGGAGCAGTGATGAACGAGCCCGCAGCGAGCCGTGCCGAGCCCCGGCCGGACACCCGCGCCCGCATCCAGACCGTCGCTCTCGACCTGTTCACCGAGCAGGGCTACGACGCCACCTCGCTGCGCGAGATCGCGGAGCGGCTCGGGGTGACCAAGGCCGCCCTCTACTACCACTTCAAGAGCAAAGAGGAGATCGTCGACAGCTTCAGCGCCGACCAGCTGGAGAAGCTCGACCGAATCGTGGAGTGGGCCCGTAGCCAACCGGACACCAGCTCGCCGGAGTTCCGCCGCGAGCTGCTGCAGCGCTACGCCGACGACCTCTACACCGGCCGGTACTCGAAGGTGATGCAGTTCTTCCACCAGAACCAGCCGGCCTTCAAGAACGCGCCGGCCGGCGCGAAGATGCGCCAGGCCATGATGGACATCATCGGCCTGCTCGTGGAGCACGAGTCGACGCCGACCGCGAAGCTGCGCGCGGGCATGGCCGTGCTCGCCATCAACACCAGCTGGTTCCTGCTGCGCGACACCGAGATCAGCGACGAGGAACGGCGCGAGGCGGCCATGGAGGTCGCGTTCGACCTGCTCCGCTAGGCCAGCGGGTAGCGCAGGCCGAGCAGGGTGACCTCGGGCAGGGGCGACCAGTCCAGCTCAGGGGCGCGTTCGAACCCCATTCGGGCGTACAGGCGGCGCGCGTCGGCGGCGAAGTCGCGTACGCAGATGACGACGCTGCGGCAGCCCAGCTCCCCGGCCCGGGTCAGGCACGCCCGTGCCAGGGCCTCGCCCACGCCGCGGCCCTGGGCCTGCGGCGACACGGCGAGCATCCGGAACTCGGCCTCGCCGTCCTCGGCCAGTTCGGCCAGCGGGCTGCCCGGCAGCACGAAGGTGACCGAGCCCAGCACCACCCCGGTGGCCTCGTCGACGGCGACCAGCACCTCGCCGCCGGCCGCGCGGGCGGCCACGTCCCGCAGGTGCGGCTCGTACGGGTGGTCCTGCCTGGTCTGCCCGTCGCCACGGTAGGCGGCGACGGACAGCGCGCCGATCGCGTCATGATCGGCGGACGTGGCCGGGCGGACGTGGATCTCGGTCATGCCCGGTGACGCTACTACTCGATCACGGCGATGAGGTCGCCCTCCTGGACGACGTCGCCCTCGTTGACGGCGATCTTGGAGACCACGCCGTCGGCTTCCACGATGACCGGGATCTCCATCTTCATCGACTCGAGGATGACCAGGGTGTCGCCCTCGGACACCTCGTCTCCGGCGGACGCCACGACCTTCCACACGTTGGCCACCATCTCGGCCTTGATCTCCTCGGCCATCGCCGGCCCCTTCCCTTGGATCGCAAGCAGGACGAGTCGTATCCAATCACGGAGCGCCTGGCGAGCGCCGTTCAACCTGAGCATAGGATTCGAGCTGCGCAACCGCCGACGGAAGGGGAGTGACCATGGGCAAGAAGGCCCGTAAGAAGAAGGCTCGCAAGGGCTCGAAGGCCAACCACGGCAAGCGACCCAACGCCTAAACACGTTGCCGGAGTGCACGCCGGGGCGGATCATTTCCCGCCGTGCACTCCGCCCTCACGCTCACCCCGGCCCAGCTGCCCGACCTGCTCCTGCACGTCGCGGTGGTCCGGCCCGTCTTCGTGTGGGGAGCGCCCGGCATCGGCAAGAGCTCGCTGGTCCGCGCCTTCGCCGACTCGCTCGGCCTGCCCTGCGTCACGCTCGTCGGCACTCAGCTCGCCGCCGAGGACCTGATCGGCGTTCCGGAGCTGCGGGACGGCCGCAGCCGCTTCGCGCCGCCCGAGTCCATCGCCCGCCCCGAGCCGTACTGCCTCTTCCTCGACGAACTCAACGCCTCCAGCCCCGATGTGCAGAAGGCGTTCTACTCGCTGATCCTCGACCGCCGCATCGGCGAGTACGAGCTGCCCGCGGGCTCGATCGTGATCGGCGCGGGCAACCGCGCCACCGACAACGCGCTCGCCCGCCCGATGGCGTCCGCCCTGGTCAACCGCCTGCTGCACCTGCACCTGCGGGCGTCGGCGGTGGACTGGCTGGACTGGGCTGCCGGCGCGGGCATCCACCCGTGGGTGCTCGACTACCTCACCCAGCGCCCCGATCAGCTGTGGGTCCAGCCGCCGAAGACCGAGGAGCCGTTCTCCACCCCGCGCGCCTGGCACATGCTGTCCGACGCGCTGCACTCCTACGGTGAGGACATCGTCGAGGACACGCTGCGCCTGCTCGCGGGCGGCACGCTCACCCCGGCGCACGCGTCGGGCTTCTGCGCGTACGTCAAGACGGTGCGCCACCGCTACGGCCTGGACGCGATCGTGCGCGGCGACGCCTCCTGGCCGCGCGCCGCGACCGACCGCGACCTGCTGTTCTTCTTCGCCGAGGCGTTCCGGGCCCGGCTGATCCGGGACCTGCCGGACAGCCGCGAGCACGCGAGCCGGGCCGTGCGCGAGTTCGCGCTGCGGGCCAAGGGCCTGCTGGTCGAGCTGGCCGAGATCTCGCTGGAGTGCGCGCAGCTCGTGGTCGCCACCGACGACGAGGGCCGCCCGGTGCTGCCCGCCTGGTTCCTGGTGGAGGTGACCCGCGACCTGCCGCGCCTGGTCGCGGCCCGCACGTGACCGGCCCCGCCCGCCCGGACGGGGCCCGGCCGCACGGTCGCCGAAGCGGTCCGGCGTGAGCCGCGGTCGCGGCGCGGCGCGCAAGGACCCGCGCCGGGAGGCGTTCGACGGTGCCGCCCGCGCCGTCTTCCAGCAGCGCATGTTCCAGACCATGAACGACGTCGTGTACGACGGCCGGTCGCTGGTCACCTGGTGGACCGAGGACGACGCGCTGAGCCGCGCCCGCGGCTGGGCCCGGGTGCGGGCGGACGGCCGGATCACCGTCAACCGCCACGCGCCCGCCGAGCCGGCGGAGTGGATGTGGGTGCTCGCGCACTGCGCACTGCACCTCGGCTTCGGGCACCTGGAGCCGGGCCGGACCGCCGACCACGCCGCGCAGGCCGCGGCCTGCCTGGTGGTGACCCGGTTCCAGCAGCAGCTGCGGATCGGCGTGCCGCCGTTCCCGGTGCCCGCCGAGCTGCCCGGCACCGACGAGGAGCGGCTGGCCGCGCTGTGGCGCGACACCGGTGTGCCCGCCGAGTACGCCGCGCTGGGCTGCGGCGGCGCGTCCTCCGATCAGGACCTGGACTTCACCTCGGAGCCGCCGCGCGGGCGCTGGGCGCGGCAGGCCGCCGCCACCACGGCTCCCCCGCCGACCTGGGCGGAGCTGTTCGCGGTCGGGCTGGCCGCCGCCGCGACCGAGGCCGTCGAGGAGGCCGGGCAGAACCGGCCCCGCACCAACGGCGAGCTGCCGCCCGACCACCCGTGGGAGCAGGCCCGGCGCTGGTTCGTGTCGTCGTACCCGCTGCTCGGGGCCCTGGCCGCCGGGTTCAAGATCGTCGCCGATGCCGAGCTGGCGCGGACCTGGCAGATCTCCGTGGCCGCCGTCGACGCCGCGGCCGGCGAGATCTACGTGAACCCGCTGCGGCGCATGTCCGGCCCAGAGCGCCGGTTCGTGCTCGCGCACGAGATGCTGCACGCCGCGCTGCGCCACGGGCAGCGCGTCGGCCCCCGCGACCCGTACCTGTGGAACGTCGCCGCGGACTACGTCATCAACGGCTGGCTGGTGCAGATGGGCGTCGGCGAACTGCCCGAGGACGTGCTCTACGACCCGGCGCTCAAGGACCACTCCGCCGAGGAGGTGTACGACCTGATCACCGGCAACCTGCGCCGCTACCGCAAGCTGGCCACGCTGCGCGGGCGCGGGCTCGGTGACATGCTCGACCGGCCGATCCCCGGAGTGGGCGAGGCCCGGCGGGCGGGCGACGTCGACGACTTCTGCCGCCGGGCGCTGCTCGGCGGGCTGGCCCACCACGAGCGGAGCGGCCGGGGTCTGCTGCCGGCCGGCCTGGTCGCCGAGATCAGGGTCCTGGACCACCCGCCGCCGCCCTGGGACGTGCAACTGGCACAGTGGTTCGACCGCTACTTCACGCCGCTGGAGCCGACCCGCTCGTACGCCCGCGCCTCGCGCCGCCAGGCCGCGACCCCGGACATCCCGCGGCCCGGCCGGGCCCGGCCGGAGCTGGTCGAGCGGCAGCGCACCTTCGGCGTCGTGCTGGACACGTCGGGTTCGATGAGCGCCGAGCTGATGGGCCGGGCGCTGGGGGCGATCGCGGCGTACGCGCTGGCCCGCGACGTGCCCGCGGCACGGGTGGTGTTCTGCGACGCGGCCGCCTACGACGCGGGCTACCTGCCGGTCGAGGACATCGCAGGCCGGGTGAAGGTGCGCGGGCGCGGCGGCACCGAGCTCCAGCCCGGCATCCGGCTGCTGGAGCGGGCCGAGGACTTCCCCGCCGACGGCCCGATCCTGATCATCACCGACGGCGACTGCGACGTGCTGCGGGTGCGCCGCGAGCACGCGTACCTGATGCCCGAGCGGGCCCGGCTGCCGTTCACCCCGCGCGGCGAGGTGTTCCGGCTGCGCTGACGCCTGCTCCAGACATGATCGAAGCTCCGTCCACGCGAGGCGGGCGGAGCTTCGACACGTGACTGGAGCCGGTCAGCCCAGCTCGCGCGTGACCTCGACCTCGACGACGAGTTCGGAGAGCTTGGCCCGGAGCCGGTCCTTCAGCTCCGCGGGCGCCTGCTCCTGCCCGCAGCACCGGTTCACCAGCGCCTTGACCTCCTGCTCGATGCCGTACTCGCGCAGGCACGGCGAGCACTCGTCGAGATGCTGCTTGATCAGCGAACGCCGGTCGTCGGAGCATTCGAGGTCGAGGTAGAGGTATACCTCGGTGAGCACCTCGCGGCAGTCGCCGTCCTCGTGTTCCGTCGTCATGACGCCTCCCGAGCGCTGGTCGTGCCCGAGAACCCGCGCTCCGCCGCATAGCCCTCCAGGAGCTTGCGCAGGTTGCGCCGGCCGCGGTGCAGCCTGGACATCACGGTGCCGATCGGCGTGTTCATGATGTCCGCGATCTCCTTGTAGGAGAAGCCTTCCACGTCGGCGAGGTACACCGCCAACCGGAACTCCTCCGGCAACGACTGCAGCGCGTCCTTGACGTCGCTGTCGGGCAGCCGGTCGAGCGCCTCGGTCTCGGCCGAGCGCAGGCCCGAGGAGGTGTGCGACTCCGCCTCGGCCAGCTGCCAGTCGGTGATCTCGTCCGTCGGCGCCTGGATGGGCTGCCGTTGCCTCTTGCGGTACGAGTTGATGAAGGTGTTGGTGAGGATGCGGTAGAGCCACGCCTTGAGGTTCGTGCCGTCCTCGAACTGGTGGAACGCGGCGTACGCCTTGAGGAACGTCTCCTGGAGCAGGTCCTCGGCGTCGGCCGGGTTGCGCGTCATCCGCAATGCGGCCGCGTAGAGCTGGTCGAGGAAGGGCATCGCGTCCCGCTCGAAGCGGGAACGACGCTCTTCGACGCTGTCGGTGCTGGTCAACCGCGAGACCACCCTCGGAGTACGCTCTTGCCGCGGCTCCTTGACAGCGGACCGCAGCGCTGAGGCTGACTCTACCGATGCCAGGTGCACCCGCGGGGCGGGCACCGCGGTAATACCCGATGCGGCGTCGTCGTCCAGTGTCGCCGGCCACGCGGGAGCCGACAGCAGCCGCTCCACGGTCTTCAGCACCGGATCGTCGCCCGACCGCGTCAGGCAGCGCGTTCCCGTCCGCACCATGGATCCACCTCTCGCCGGGGCCGCAAGCTTCCGGCCCACCCGCGGTCTGTAACGCCACGCGACGGCTGTCGCATTCCGCGGGACGACCCGGGCAGTGGCGACCGTCACTCCGGCTCGCCGGCTACCGCGCCCAGCCGCGGGTGTGCAGCCACCCGAGCACGGCCCGGCCGACGGTTTCCGGCGCTTTGCGCAGGTCGTGCCGCTCCCCTTCGAGAACAACGACCTCGACCCCGGGTACGGCGTCGGGCACGCCGAACGGATCCGCCGAACCGTTGACGACCAGCGTCGGCAGCCCCGTACCCAGCTCCTCGGCCCGGCTGCGCTCCGGCTTGCCCGGCGGGTGCAGCGGGAACGCCAGCGCCACGATGCCGGCCGCGCCGACCGCACCGGCGGTGCGGCAGGCGACCCGCGCCCCGCTGGAGCGGCCGCCGACGATCAGAGGCAGTCCGGGGAAACGCTCGGTGAGCCCGTCCACGACCGTCCGCCACGCCTCGTCGAGATGTCCCGCCGGGGCGGGCGCACGCCGCCCGGCCACCCGATACGGCTGGGTGACCAGGGCCACCACCAGCCCGGCGGCGACCGCGGCGTCGTGCACGGCGGTCAGATCGGGCGCGTCCACGCTGCCCCCGGCCCCGTGCCCGAGCACCAGCAGCGCGACCGGAGCACCGGCCACCTGCTTTCCGGTTCGTCCGCCGGACGGCCCGGACACCTCACCGGGCACCGTGACAGCAACCTGCGCCGGGCCGCGCCCGGTCTCGACCGTTTCCGTCACGCCTCGCATACCGCGATCATGCCGCCCCGACCGCCCGGTCTCCGTGCGGCACACCCCCTCCACCCGCATCGATCATGAAGTTGTGGCAGCGACACACCGTCGAGCCTTGCCATAAGTTCATGATCAACGCGGGTGGGTGGGTGGTGTGGGTCAGGCCGCGTGGGCGGGTTCTCTGGTCAGGAGAAGGGCGTTGTCGCGGTCGGCTTCGCCCAGGGTGCAGAGGGCGAGTTCGGCGCGGGACTGGGTGGGGATGCGCGGCAGTTGCCGTGCCACCCCGGGCGCCCGCTGCGGCGGGGCGAGCTGCCCGGCCGAGACCACCAGGTCCGGCTGGGGCCCGTACGCCGTGTAGGGCAGTTCCTCCTGCTGCTCCTCGGTGCGCCAGGCGACCAGCATGGCCCGCCGCTCACGTGCGGTCGTGCCACCCCAGACACCGTGGCAGTCGCCGACACTGAGCGCCCAGGCCAGGCAGGCCCCCGACACCGGGCACCTGCCGCACAGCTGGACGGCCGTGTCGGCCGGCTCCAGCGGCGCCGGAAAGAACGTCTCCGGATCGACGGCCTGGCAGGCGCCTCTGGTGCGCCAGGCGTTGTCATGCCGCTCCCGCACGGCCCGCACCAAGCGCGGGTCTCTGCGAGCAGCGGCGACTTCGTGCGGGCGTGGAATACGCGCGCGGGTCATCCACCCACCTCCCCCGTGGGTCGGTCCCCCCGCCCCCGGCGGGAGGATCCGGCTCAGACAGACGGTGACGCGCGGCACTGCCGCTTACCACCGACGCTGCGTTCTACCGCACGGTAGAAGGAACGGGCAAGGGTTTACCCGAAAACCCGTGACACAAACTGGAACGATCCAGCGCAAAATCAGAACAGGCCAGCCTGAACGTCCGGCTCGGCGAGGCGCGCCGTCAATTCAGGGCCATCATTACGTACGTTGCCGACGGCCGGACCCACGGGGCGGATCTCCAGACCGGACAGGTAGCCGGGCGCCGGGGGCGCGAGCAGTTCCGGGTCCGCCGGACCCCGCAGCCAGGCCGCCCACAGCTCCGGCTCCAGCAGCAGCGGCATCCGGTCGTGCACCCGGGCCAGCTCGCCCTGCGCCGCCGTGGTGACGATGGTGCAGCTCAAGCCGAACCTCGACGCCGTCCACAGGCCCGCGAAGGCCAGCCCCCCAGCCGGGTCGGTCATGTAGTAGGCCTGCTTGCCGCTGTCGGTGCGGACCCACTCGTACCAGCCGTCGGCGGGCACGATGCAGCGCTTGCCGGCGAACGAGGGCGCGAACACCCGCGAGGTGGCGAGCGTCTCCGCCCGCGCATTGATCATTTTGAGGCCGGTGCGCGGGTCGTCCGCCCAAGGCGGCACCAGGCCCCACCGCGCCAGGCTCAGCACCCGGGCGTCGCGCGCCGTGTCGACCCGCACGATCGGGGCGGGGTCGGTGGGCGCGAGGTTGTAGTCGGGGGCCAGCGATTCGGCGGTCTCGTCCTCGGCCCCGAACAGCCGGGTCAGATCCGCCGCCGTACGTGTCGTCGCGTACCGCCCACACATGCCGCTCACCTTACGCCAGCGGTTATCAGGCAGACTGTGAGCGTAAGCGAACGCAGGGAGCGAACCGTGCGCGGCCAAGAAGCCGCCGAAGAAGCGCAGCGAGGAGAAGGCGTGAGCAGAGCACTCGTGCCCTGGACCGCACCGACCGCCGTCGATGCGACGGATGCCGTCGTGCGGCTGCCGGGTTCGAAGTCCATCACCGCCCGGGCACTCGTGCTGTCCGCGCTCGGCATGGGGCCGTCGACGCTGCTGGCCCCGCTGCGCGCCCGGGACACCGAGCTGATGGCGGCCGGGCTGCGGGCGCTGGGCGCGCACGTGTCCACCTCCGACGACGAGCGCTGGGAGATCCGGCCCCGGCCGCCGGTCGGGCCCGCCCACGTCGACGTCGGCCTGGCCGGCACGGTGATGCGCTTCCTGCCGCCGGTGGCGACGCTCGCCAACGGTCCGGTCACCTTCGACGGCGACCCGCGCGCCCGGCAGCGACCGCTCGGTCCGCTGCTCAAGGCGCTGCGCGCGCTGGGCGCGACGATCGAGGCGTCGAGCATCGACGGCCTGCCGCTGACCGTGCACGGCAAGGGCGGCCTGCGCGGCGGCGACGTCGCCGTCGACGCCTCGCTGTCCAGCCAGCTCATCTCCGGCCTGCTGCTGGCCGCGGCCGACTTCGACGAGGGCATCACGGTGCGCCACACCGGCGACAACCCCGTGCCCAGTGCACCGCACCTGCGGATGACGGTGCAGATGCTGCGCGCCGCGGGCGCGGCGGTCGACGACTCGGTCCGCGACGTCTGGCACGTGGCGCCGGGCCGGCTGTCCGGCCGGGCCTGGCAGATCGAGCCGGACCTGTCCGGCGCGGCCCCGTTCTTCGGCGCGGCGCTGGTCACCGGCGGCAGCGTCACCCTGGCCGGCTGGCCGCGCAGCAGCGTGCAGCCGGTGGACAAGGTCCGGCAGCTGCTCGGCGCGCTGGGCGGCACGGTCGCGCTCTCCGAGCACGGCCTCACCGTGACCGGCACGGGGACCATCAAGGGCATCGACGCCGACCTGTCCGACGTGGGCGAGCTGACCCCGGTCGTCGCCGCGCTGGCCGCGCTGGCCGACGGCCCGTCGACGCTGCGCGGCGTCGGGCACATCCGCACCCACGAGACCGACCGGCTGGCCGCGCTGGCCCGCGAGCTGACCGCGCTCGGCGCGCGGGTCGAGGAGACCGCGGACGGCCTGGCCATCACGCCCGGCCCGCTGACCGGCACGGTCTTCGAGACCTACGACGACCACCGCATGGCGCACGCCGCCGCCGTCATCGGCCTGCGGGTGCCCGGTGTGCGGCTCACCGACGTGGCGTGTACGTCCAAGACGCTGCCCGAATTCCCGTCACTATGGAGCGCGGTGGTCGCGGGAAGATGAGAGGCCGGCGGTGAAGAAGAAGCGGGAGTACGACGAGGACGACGTGAAGGTGCGGGCCACCAAGTCGTCGCGTTCGCGTCCCCGCACCCGCACCAGGCCCAAGCACGACGACGCGGTGACCGGCTTCGTGGTCGCCGTCGACCGGGGCCGCTACACGTGCGTGGTCCACGAGGGCAGGAAGGTCCTCGAGGTCACCGCGATGCGCGCCCGCGAGCTGGGCCGCAAGTCGGTGGTCGTGGGCGACGAGGTCGGCCTGGTCGGCGACGTGACCGGCGACGCGGGCAGCCTGGCCCGGATCGTGCGCATCGAGGAGCGGCGCTCGGTGCTGCGGCGCACCGCCGACGACGACGACACCACCGCCGAGGGCCGCATCGAGCGGGTGGTGGTCGCCAACGCCGACCAGCTCGTGATCGTCAGCGCGCTGGCCGACCCGCCGCCGCGCGAGGGTTTCATCGACCGCTGCCTGGTCGCCGCGTACGCCGCCGACATCGAGCCGCTGCTGTGCCTGACCAAGGCCGACCTGGCCGGGCCGGAGCAGGTGATCGGCTACTACGCCGAGCTCGACCTCGACTACGTGCTGACCCGCCCCGACGGCGACCTCGACGAGCTGCGCGAGCGCCTGTCCGGGCGGCGCTCGGTGCTGGTCGGGCACTCGGGCGTGGGCAAGTCGACCCTGGTCAACCGGCTCATCCCGGACGCCCGCCGGGCGGTCGGCGTGGTCAGCGCCATCGGCAAGGGGCGGCACACCTCGACCAGCGCGGTCGCGCTGCGGCTGCCCGACAAGCGCGAGTCGTGGATCATCGACACCCCGGGCGTACGCAGCTTCGGCCTGGCCCTGGTCTCCTCCGACGACCTGCTGCACGGCTTCCCCGACCTGGTCGAGGGCACCGTCGACTGCCCGCCGAACTGCGAGCACACCGGCGGCGAGTGCGCCCTGGACGCCTGGGTGGCCCAGGGCAAGGCCGACGCCCGCCGCCTGGCCTCGTTCCGCCGCCTGCTGGCCTCCCGGGCCGGCGACACGGAACCCGGTCAGACCTCGACGTAGCCGCCGGTGCGCCAGTAGACGCCGTCGGCGCGGGCCATCAGGCCGGCTTCGATCAGGTAGCGCCGCAGCGACACCCAGTCGGTCTCGTAGAAGGCGCGCAGCACCGCGTCGACCTCGCGTTCGGTCATCTTCACGCCGGGCTCGAACGCCGCGACGATGTGCTCCAGCAGCACCTGGCGCTTGCCCGCCTTCGCCGGCATCGAGATCAGCCGACCGTGCTCGTCCAGGAACGTCCGGAGCACCTTTTCCGGGTTCGCACTCATAATGGGGAAAGTACCCCTCCCGCCGCGGTCCACGCGTTCCCATTTGCGGCGGGTCCGCCAACCCGTTACCTCGGCGGGGCGGAGATCCGATAAGTTCTCGCCATGGCCCGCTATTCGGACGACCTTGGGCTTGCCCACGTGCTGGCGGACACCGCCGACTCCATCTCCATGTCCCGGTTCAAGGCGCTCGATCTCTATGTGGAGAGCAAGCCGGACCTGACACCCGTCTCGGACGCGGACACGGCGGTGGAGAAGGCGCTGCGCTCGACGCTGGCGCGGACGCGGTCGCGAGACGGCGTGCTCGGCGAGGAGTTCGGGGTCACCGGCAACAGCGGCAACCGGCAGTGGGTCATCGACCCGATCGACGGCACCAAGAACTTCATCCGCGGCGTGCCGATCTGGGGCACTCTGATCGCGCTGATGGAGGGCGACGAGCCCGTCGTCGGCATGGTCTCCGCCCCGGCGCTGGGCCGCCGCTGGTGGGCCGCGCGGGGGCTGGGCGCGTTCGCGGGCCGCCACCAGGCCGCCGCGCAGCCGATCCGCGTCTCCGGTGTACGCCGGCTGGCCGACGCGAGCTTCTGCTACTCCTCGCTGGACGGCTGGGAGCAGACCGGCCGGCTCGCCTCGGTGCTCGACCTGATGCGCAAGACCTGGCGCAGCCGCGCGTACGGCGACTTCTACGGCTACATGCTGCTGGCCGAGGGCGCGCTCGACATCATGATCGAGCCGGAGCTGATGCTCTGGGACATGGCCGCGCTCGTCCCGATCGTCACCGAGGCGGGCGGCACCTTCACCGACCTGTCCGGCCGGACGGGCGCGGGCGGGGGCTCCGCGGTGGCCACCAACGGGCAGTTGCACGATGACGTGCTGGAACGGTTGAGCCCCGCCGGTCTTCGCGCACTGTAGTCACTCTCATTCACTCGGTGAAGTCGCCGGGCGGGTAGGGCGCAGCCGACCCCTAAGGGTCTAAGCTGCGTGGGTGGTGTCCTCTGGCTGGTGGTTCCTGGTGGCGATGATCGCCGCGTACGGCATCGCCAACCTGCTGCAGTCCATCGCGGCGACACGCACAGCGACGACGGACAGCCTTGATCCGGGGCTGCTGCTGCGCCTGTTCGGCAACTCGACGTACCTGCTCGGCCTCGGCTGCCAGATCCTCGGTTTCTTCCTTGCCCTAGGCGCGCGGCGCGACCTGCCGCTGTTCCTCGTCCAGTCCGCGGTGACCGCGGGCCTGTGCGTCACCGCGTTCGCCGGGGTCGTGCTGCTCAAGTGGAAACTGCCGCTCGCCGAGATCCTGCTGCTGTTCGGGGTCATGGCCGGCATCGGCATGCTGGCCGTGTCCGCCGAGCCCGGCCACGCCGAGCCGCTGGACACCAAGGGCGTGATCTCGCTGGTCGTCGCGCTGGTCGCGATCGCCGGGGTGAGCGCGTTCGCCGGCAAGGTCAAGGGCGTGCTGGGTTCGGTGGTGCTCGGCTCGCTCGCCGGGCTCTGCTTCGCCTCCGCCGCCATCGCGGCCCGGCCGCTGGCCTCGGCGCAGACCATCGTCGAGTTCGGCCTGAATCCGCTGCTCTACCTGGTCATCGCGCACTCGCTCACCGGGCAGCTGCTGCTCGGCCTGGCCATGCAGCGCGGCTCCACCAACGCCGCGGTCGCCGCGATGGACGCCGCGGGCGCGGTGCCCGCCGCGGTGATCGGCATGCTGCTGCTGGGCGACAAGATCCGCCCCGGTATGTCCTGGGTCGCCGCGCTCGGCTTCGTGATCACGCTGGGCGCGGTCATCGCGCTCACCCGCTACGCCGAGCCCCAACACGACCTGGTCGCCGAGCCGGTGCCGCTACCGGTGCGGTTCAGTTCCGCCTCCGTGCCCGGTCTACCCGAGCATCCGGCACGCGGCGTGTTCCAGGTGCCCGGCGCGGGTGAAGCGGGCCCGCGCACCGGAACCATCCCGCTGCCCGCCCGCACCCCCGACCCCGAGCCCGCGACCGGCGGCTACGTGCCGGTCATGGTCCCCGTCTCGACGACGCAGCTTCCCGCGAACGGCCACGCCGCGGGCAACGGTCACCTGCCCGCGCCGGCGGGCCCGGCCCCCGAGCAGGCGACCGGCGGCTACCTGCCCGGCACCGGCAACGGCTTCGGACCCGGCGCAGCAAACGGCCACGGCTCGGCCGACCCGGGCAACGGGCACCACCCGGCCGGACACCCACCGATGACGCTGCCAGGCCCCGTCCGCCGCCCGCTGTCGGTCAACGCCGACTGACCACGGCCTGCCCCGCCGGGGACGCGCACTTCCTTCTGATAACCGGGACATATCGCCTCATCTCTGCGTACCGTGCGGTAAGGCGCGGCACGCGGCCGCGCGAGAGGTGCGCGTCATGTCCATCGCCAAGGAGATCCTGGCCGCCATCGGCATGCCCGAGAGCCTGGACACTCCGCTCGGGCAGTTCGGCTTCCACGACGGCCTGCCCACCGCGGAGAGCGTCGACGGGCTGTACGACGCGCTCGACCTCATCCGCGCGGTCGAGGCGTTCCTGGTGGCCATGCCCGGCGCGTCGCTCGCCGCGATGCGGGCCGGGCTGCGCAACGTCGGCGTCACCTCGGCCCGCCAGATCGGCATCACCGACCCGCGCCTGAACTCCACCAGCCTCTACCTGACCCCCAACACCGACACCACGTACGGGCACACCTTCCTGGACCTGGACACCGACGGGCCGACCGTGGTCGAGGTGCCGCCGAACTCGCTGTGCGTCGTCGACGACTTCTGGTTCCGCTACGTCACCGACCTGGGCCTGGCCGGGCCCGACCAGGGCCGGGGCGGCAAATACCTGTTCCTGCCCCCGGACCACGAGGACGAGGTGCCCGACGGCTACTACACCTTCCGTTGCCCGACCTTCACCAATTGGGCGGTGTTCCGGGCGCTCGACGGCGTCGAAGCGGTCCGCCAGGTCCGGGTGTACCCGCTCGCACAGGCCGCCTACCCGCCGCCGAACGAGTTCGTCGACCTCGCCGACCGGCCGCACAACACCGTGCACGCCAACGACGCGACCTTCTACGACGAGGTCGACGTGGTGGTCCAGGAGGAGCCGCTGGAGTCGCTGGACCCCGAACGGCGCGGCATCCTGGCGAGCATCGGCATCGTCAAGGGCGACGTGTTCGGCCCCGACCACCGGATGCGCGCGATCCTCGCCACGGCCGCCCCGCTGGGTGCGGGCATCGCCCGTGCGCTGGCTTTCCGCCCTCGCGACCCGCACGCCTACTACTACCCGGACTCCTCGTGGAAGCGCATCTTCGTCGGCGGCAGCCACGAGTTCCTGAGCGAGGGCGCCCGCCTACTGGACGCCCGCGTCATGTTCCACCACCTCGCCACCGTGGTCACGCCCGCGATGGCGGCCTCTCCCGTGGGCACCGGCTCCGCGTACGCCTACACCGCCGAGGACGACGAGGGGCGGTGGCTCGACGGAAGCCGCTCCTACCGGCTGCGCCTGCCCCGGCACGTGCCCGCGAAGACGTTCTGGTCGGTCACCGTGTACGACTGCCAGACCCGCTCGCTGCTCGTCACCGACAATCCGTACCCGAGCGTGAGCAGCCTGTCCGGCACTGTCTCGGCGAACGCCGACGGCACCACCGACGTGTTCTTCGGCCCGACCGCGCCGCCGGGGCGGGAGCCGAACTGGATCCAGACCGTGCCCGGCAAGCACTGGTTCACCATGCTGCGCCTCTACGGCCCGCTCCAGCCCTGGTACGACCAGACCTGGCGACCCGGCGAGATCGAGCGCACCGGCTGACTCCCGCGACGCCGTCCCCTAGCATGTGCCCGATGGCTGGCGGGCGGTTCGACGGGTGGCTCAGCAGATTCGGGCGCTGGAGCGCCGGTGTCTGGTGGGGTCGGTGGCACGGGTTCCGGGTCGATGCGCACAGCCTGTCGCTGACCCGGGGCGCCTGGGCGACCGAGGTGCTCTGGTCCCAGGTGGAAACCGTGATCCTGTACCAGGGACCGGGCCTCGACGGTGGTGTCGTCTGCCGGCTGCTGCTTGTGCCGGTCCCGGGCGCGCTGCTCGACCGGGGACTGGTGCACGCGCCCAACCCGGTCGACGGCCGCCCCTGCCGGGTGCTGCTCGACCTGGCCAAGGTCAAGGACACGCCGGATCAGATCGCGGCGACGCTCGCGGCGTACGGCGGCGACCGCTTCGTCGACCACCGCCCCGCCTGACCGGAGCCGCTATGCGGCCGCGAGTCTTGCGGCGGTGCCCTGGGCGAGGAGACGGCCTGCGATCGTGTGCGGTTCGTCCGTGTGGTTGAAGAGCCAGACCCCGTCGAGGGTGCGCACCGCTTCCACGCCGTCGGGCAGGTGGGGCAGGATCGGAGCGGACCCGGCGGCGGCACAGATCCCGTCGAGCAGGCGGGCCGTCGCCGCGTCGTCCAGGGCGCAGGACACGTAGTACGCGACGCCCGCGCCGTGCTCGCGCCGGGTCACGGCCGGGCGGCCGTCCGGGTAGCGGGCGAGCACCTCCGCGCCGGACGCGGTCAGGTGCTCCGTCCAGGACGAGGCGACATCTCCGGTGTCGAGGGTGACCACCGCACTGGGCGGCAGCGGGTCGAACTCCTCGACCCGGATGCCGAGCAGTTCGCGCAGCGCACCCGGATAGCCCCCGGTCCGCACCCGCAGGTGCTCGTCCACGATCCCGGACAGGTAGGTCACCACCAGGTGCCCGCCCGCCTGGACGTACTCGTCCAACCTGCGCGCTGATTCGTCGGTGAGCAGGTACGCCGCGGGCACGACCAGCACGCGGTACCCGGCGAGCGCCGCCGTGGGCGGCACGACGTCGATCGGATACCCCCGCCGCCACAGCGCGCGGTGCCAGCTCTCGACTACGCCCCGGTAGTCCAGCGGCGCGGGCAGGTGCGACGCCCCGACCGCCCACCCGCACACCTCGTCGAACCACACCGCCACCTCCCCGCGGCCGGCAACCCCGTCGCCGTCCGCTGCCACCGCGTCCGCCTCCGCACGCCGATCGGCTGCCCTCGCGCCGGACCCGCCTTCGCCGAACTCCGCCCCAGCTCCGCCGGGTTCGTCGGTTAAGAAGGGCACCTTCTTATACGCGGAGCGATAAGAAGGTGCCCTTCCTTCGCTCGCGAGGGTTTCGCCGAGGGCGCGGGTTTCACGGTAGAGGCGGGTGTCGGGGCCGGCGTGGCCGATGATCGCGCTGTGCCATTGTTCGGCACCGCCGACGCTCGCGCGCCATTGGAAGTACATCGCGCCCAGGGAGCCACGGGCGAGGTGGGCGAGGGCGATGCGGGCGAGCATGCCGGGTGGCTTGCGGCGCTGTACGCCGTTCTCGGTGACGTGGGCGGGGGCGTGTTCCATGAGGAGCCAGGTGCCGTCGTGGCCGGCGGCGGCCGACCAGCCTCGGGCGGCGTCGGCGGCGAAGGCGCTCTGGGCGGGTGTGCCGTCCAGGGAGGACGGGTAGTGGTCGATGGCGACCAGGTCGACCTCGCGGGACCAGCGGGCGTGGTCGACGGGCACCCAGCCGCCGAGCACGAAGTTCGTGGTGACCTGAGCGTCCGGCGCGACCGCCTTGATCGCGTCGCGCTGCTCGGCGTACGCGGCGAGCATGCTGTCGGACAGGAAGCGCCGGTAGTCCAGCTCGTGGGCGGGGTTGCCGAGGTACTGGGTGGCGCGGGGCGGGAGGACCTGTGCCCAGTCGGTGTGGCGCTGGCTCCAGAAGTCCGCGGTCCAGGCGTCGTTGAGGTCGGCCACCGTGCCGTGGCGTTCGCGCAGCCAGGCGCGGAAGGCACGAGCGCAGTGGTCGCAGAAGCACCAGGTGCCGTACTCGTTGTGCACGTGCCACAGCCGCACGGCCGGGTGTCTCGCGTAGCGCTCGGCCAGCGCGGTCGCGATGCGCAGGCTCGCGGCGCGGTAGGCGGGGGCGTTGACGCAGTAGGTGTCGCGGGAGCCGTGGACCAGGCGTACGCCGTCGCGGCGCATCGCCAGCGCGCCCGGGTGGGCCTGGGTGAACCAGGGCGGCGGGGAGGCGGTCGGGGTGGCCAGCACCGCGCCGATCCCGTGCTCGTGCAGGCCGTCGAGGACCCGGTCGAGCCAGCCGAAGTCGTACACCCCCGGGCTCGGCTCCAGGCGCGACCAGCTGAAGACGCCGACGGTGGCCGCGGTGACGCGGGCCTCGCGCATGAGGGCGAGATCGGTGTCGCGGACGTGCTCGGGCCACTGCTCGGGGTTCCAGTCGGCGCCGAAGAACAACGGGTTAGTTGGCACGGCGGCCAAAGTAGAGGGATCACTCACGACCGTCAACCGTTGACGTTTGTTTGGCTACACGGAAAACTAAAAGGTGCCGTACCTGCAGCAGACGCCGCACTGGGAGCCGATCATGCCGTTCCGTCCACCGCTGGTGGCCCACGAGTACTTCTCCGCCGACCCGCCGGAACTGCCCCGGCGCGCGTACGGGGAGCACGGCCCCGAGTCCGTCGTGTGGGCCGAGCTGACCGGCAAGGACTCCACCGGCGCGACGCTGCACGCGCACACCGACGCGGGCACCACGCTGCAGTTGCACATAGGCGCGGCCGGCGACGGCGTGCTGCGGGTGCGGCTGTCCGAGGAGTCCGGCGCGCGCAGCCGCAGCGCCCGGCTGCTCCCGCTCACCCAGCCCGATCCGGGCGCGGTGGCCACCGTGGTGACCGGCGAGAACACCGTCACCGTCACGGCCGGCCCGCTGACCGCCGAGGTGACGCTGAGCCCGTGGCGGCTGTCCTTCCACGACGCCGACGGCCGCCGCCTGCTGGGCGCGGACCCCGGGCTCACCGACATCTCCGGCCGCATGCGCACCCTGCCGCTGGGCTGCTCCCGGGTGGACGGCCGGATCGTGGCCTACCACGAGAGCTTCCTCATGCCCGCCGACGAGGTGCTGTCCGGCACCGGTGAGCGCTTCACCGCGCTGAACCTGCGCGGCCAGCGGCCGGTGATGTGGAACTTCGACGCCTTCGGCAGCGAGTCCGACCGGGCGTACAAGAACGTGCCGTTCTACCAGTCCAGCAGGGGCTACGGCATCGTGGTCGACTCGGGCATGCCGGTGGAGTTCGACTTCGGCGCGTCCACCGGCAGCGTGACCCAGCTGATCGTGCCCGACGACCTGATCGAGTACTACGTGCTCGCCGGGCCCACCCCGGCCGACGTGCTGGCCCGGTACAACGCGCTCACCGGCCGCCCGGCCTGCCCGCCGAAGTGGGCGTTCGGCTCCTGGATCTCCTCGGGCTTCTGCCGCGACACCCAGGAGCAGGTGCTGGCCCGCGCGGCGACGATCCGCGCGCACGGCATCCCCTGCGACGTGCTGCACCTGGACACGTACTGGCAGGCCGAGGGCACCTGGTCGCACCTGCTGTGGGACCCGGTGGCGTTCCCCGACCCGGACGCCATGCTGGCCACCCTGCACGAGCAGGGCTTCCGGGTGTGCGTGTGGATGAACTCGTACCTGTCGCACCGCACCGACCGCTTCGCCGAGGCCGCCGAACGGGGTTTCCTGCTGCGCCGGGCCGACGGCGCGGTGTACGTCGCCGACTCCTGGCACGGCTCGTTCCCCGCGGGCGGCATCGTCGACTTCACCAACCCGGAGGCGACAGCCTGGTTCCAGGACCTGCTCCGGCCGCTGGCCCGGCAGGGCGTGGACGTGTTCAAGACCGACTTCGCCGAGGGCGTGCCCGCCGACGCGGTCGCCTTCAACGGCATGACGGGCACCGAGCTGCACAACGTGTACGCGCTGCTGTTCAACGACGCGGTGGCCGAGGTCACCCGCGAGGTGCACGGGCACTCGACGGTCTGGGGGCGCTCGTCGTACCTGGGCGGGCAGCGCCATGCCGCGCAGTGGGGCGGGGACACGATGTGCTCGTACGAGGCCATGGCGTCGTCGATGAACGGCGGGCTCGCGCACGGGCTGTCCGGCGTGCCGTACTGGTCGCACGACAGCGGCGGCTTCTGCGGCACCCCCAGCGACGACCTGTACCTGCGCTGGGCCCAGTTCGGGGCGCTGTCGCCGCTGGTGCGCTTCCACGGCACCACCACCCGCGAACCGTGGCGCTTCCCGGCCGTCGAGGCCGACGTGATCGAGGCGCTGCGGCTGCGCTACCGGCTGCTGCCGTACCTGTACTCGGCCGCGCTGCGCTCGGCGGAGACCGGTGAGCCGATGATGCGCGCGCTCGGCGTGGACACCCCGGCCGACGCGGCGTCGTGGCGGGCCGAGCACGTGTACCGGCTCGGGACGGAGCTGCTGGTCGCACCCATGATCAGCGCCACCCAGCAGCGGGACGTCTACCTGCCGCCGGGCGAGTGGGTCGACTGGTGGAGCGGCGACGTGATCGCCGGCGGCGTCACGTCGCGGGTCGCTCCCCCGCTGACCCAGCTGCCGCTGTGGGTACGCCGTTACGCTCTGCTACCGGTCACCGTACCCGCCGCACATCTGGCCGACGGGCCGTGGGCGCAGCTCACGCTGCTCAGCTTCGGCGGCGGCGACGCCGTGACCGAGATCCGGGACGACGGTTGCGTAAGCACTGTCGCCGCACGCCGGGACGGGGATACGCTCTCGGTGACCATCGCCGGGCCGGCCCGGGTCACGGCGATCGCGTTCCCCACCGTCGCCGGCGGCACCCCTCCGGCCACCGTGCTGGTCAACGGCGTGCGGGCCACGCTGGGCCCGGTGGACGGCCTGCTCACGGCGACCTGGCAGGCACCAGGAGACTGAACCCCATGGCACTCGTCGCCGGCATCGACTCCTCCACCCAATCGTGCAAGGTGGTGGTCCGCGACGCCGACACCGGCGCGCTCGTCCGCCAGGGGCGGGCAAGCCACCCCGACGGCACGTCCTGCCCGCCCGACGCCTGGTGGGACGCCCTGCAGACGGCGCTCGCCGCGGCGGGCGGGCTGGACGACGTCGCCGCCGTCTCGGTCGGCGGCCAGCAGCACGGCATGGTCTGCCTCGACGCCGACGGCCAGGTCGTCCGCGACGCGCTGCTGTGGAACGACACCCGCAGCGCGCAGGCCGCCACCGACCTGGTCACCGAGCTCGGCGGGCCGCGCGCCTGGGCCGACGCCGTCGGCAGCGTGCCGGTCGCCTCGTTCACCGTGACGAAGCTGCGCTGGCTGGCCCAGCACGAACCGGACAACGCCGCCCGTACGGCCGCCGTCTGCCTGCCGCACGACTGGCTGACCTGGCGGCTGGGCGGCACCGGCGACCTGTCCGCGCTGGCCACCGACCGCAGCGACGCCTCCGGCACCGGCTACTGGTCCCCGAGCACCGGCGAGTACCGCCGCGATCTGCTCAAGCTGGCCCTCGGCCGGGACGTGCTGCTGCCGACCGTGCTCGGTCCCGACGGCTCGCCGGGCCGGACCCCGGGCGGCGTCCTGCTCGGCCCCGGCGCGGGCGACAACGCCGCCGCCGCGCTCGGCGTGGGCGCGCAGCCGGGCGACGTGATCGTCTCCATCGGCACCTCCGGCACCGTGTTCAGCGTCGCGACGGTCCCCGCCGCCGACGACAGCGGCACGGTCGCCGGCTTCGCCGACGCCACCGGCCACTACCTGCCCCTGGTCTGCACCCTCAACGCCGCCCGCGTGCTCGACGCCGCCGCGACCATGCTCGGCGTCGACCACGCCGAACTGTCCCGGCTGGCCCTGTCCGCCCCCGCCGGCAGCGACGGCCTGGTCCTCGTCCCCTACCTGGAGGGCGAGCGCACCCCGAACAAGCCCGACGCGACCGGCTCCCTGCACGGCCTCACCCTGGGCAGCTCCACCCCCGCCCACCTGGCCCGCGCCGCCGTCGAAGGCATGCTCTGCGCACTGGCCGACGGCCTCGACGCCCTGCGCGGCCAGGGCGCGACCGTGAACCGGGTGCTCCTGGTCGGCGGCGGCGCGAAGTCCGAGGCGGTGCGCCGCATCGCCCCCTCCGTGTTCGGCTGCCCCGTCGCCGTCCCCCCGCCCGGGGAGTACGTCGCCGACGGCGCCGCCCGCCAGGCCGCCTGGATCGCCACCGGCACGGCCCCCGCCTGGACCCTCGACGGCCTCGAACTCTTCGAAGCCGACGCGCTCCCCGCGCTCCGCGCCCGCTACGCCGAAGCCCGCGACCTCACCCTCCCCCGCCTGTAGTGCAAGGAAGGGCACCTTGACAACGCTCCGCGTTGTACAAGGTGCCCTTCCCAACATCACGCCTGTCGAAGTACAGGTCAGGGCAGTGGGATGGGTGACGGCACGCACATCGGCGGAGCGGGCGGAAGCCGGGGCGGCAGGGCTCGCCGCGGACCGGTGAAATCGCCGATGCCGCGGTGACGGGCCACTGCGCAGACTGATCAAGTAGCCGCTGGCACCGTGCGCCCTGGCATCGTGTGCCCCGGTGGCATGCCGGCCGGGTGCGGCGGCTCCGAGCCCTGACCTGATCGGAGAGCCGCATGCAGACCTTCCCGTCCTTCGACGGCACCACCCTGGCGTACCACACCTGGGGCGAGCCCACCGCCGGCCGGCCGCCCGTGGTGCTGCACCACGGGTTCAGCACCTCTGCGGCGGCCAACTGGAAGGCCCCCGGCGTCGTCGACGCGCTGGTCGGCGCGGGCCGCCACGTGATCGCGATCGACGCCCGCGGCCACGGCTCGTCCGAGAAGCCCCACGACCCCGCCCGGTACGGCGAGGACAAGATGGCGCTCGACCTCGCCGCCCTCTTCGACCTGCTCGGCCTGGCGCAGGCGGACCTGGTCGGCTACTCCATGGGCGGCGTCGTCGCCCTGCTCACCGCCGCCGCGGACCGCCGCGTCCGGCGGCTGGTCACCGGCGGCATCGGCGCGGGCGCCGTCGAGCAGGGCGGCGTGGACCGGTCCGCGCTGCCCGGCCGCGCGCTGATCGACGGCCTGCTCACCGACGATCCGAGCACCATCACCGACGAGCGGGTGATGGGCTTCCGCCTGTTCGCCGACGCCTCCGGCGCGGACCGCAGAGCCCTCGCAGCCCAGGCCGAAGCGGGCCACCGCACCCCGATCGCCCTGGACCGGATCACGATCCCCGCCCTGGTCCTCGCCGGCACGGACGACTGGCTCGCCACCCGCCCCGAGGTCCTCGCC
The DNA here is from genome assembly GCF_040648455.1 of Catellatospora sp. NPDC049133. Lineage (NCBI taxonomy): Bacteria > Bacillati > Actinomycetota > Actinomycetes > Micromonosporales > Micromonosporaceae > Catellatospora > Catellatospora sp. NPDC049133. The sequence continues at coordinate 187,242 of NZ_JBEZDT010000003.1, read as the reverse complement.
GCCGCCCTCCCCGACGCCCGTTGGAAGGTCCTCCCCGGCGACCACCTCACCGTCGTCCGCAACCCCGAATTCGCCACCACCATCGTCTCCTTCCTCGCCTGACCCTCACCCCCGCCCCGCCATGATCACGACGATCTCGCGCGAACCGTTGGCCGTTCGCCTCATATGGGCGTGTCATACCCACAGCCCACGCAAGATCGTCGTGATCGAGGGGCCTCGGGACCCGGAAAAGAGATCGCCGCGGCGAAGGGAGAGCCGCGGCGATCGGTCTGGGCGGGGCGAGGGGTGGGGTGACTGGTCAGCCCTTGAGGGCGCCGGTGATGACGCCCTTGGTGAAGTGGCGCTGGATGAAGGGGTACACGGCGACTACGGGGATGAGGACCACCACGACCACGGCCATCTTGACGGCGAGGCTGGGTGGGGCGTTGAAGCCGAGCGCGGGCGGGGAGCCGATGCCGGCGGGGCTCTGACCGGCGATGATGTACGCCTGCAGCACCTGCTGCACCACCCGGTCCTCGGCGTCGTTGAGGTACAGGACCGCGTTGAAGTAGATGTTCCAGTACCCGACCGCGTAGAACAGCCCGACGACCGCTACGACGGCCTTGGACAGCGGCAGCACGATGCGGGTCAGGATGGTCCACTCCCCGGCCCCGTCGATCCGGGCGCTGTCGAGCAGCTCGGCCGGGATGCCCATGAAGAACTGGCGCACCACCATCAGGTTGAACGCGTTGACCGCCGCGGGCAGGATCAGCGCCCAGTGCGAGTCCTTGAGCCCGAGGCTGGTCACCACCACGTAGGTGGGCACGAGGCCCGGCCCGATCAGGAATGTGATCAGGAAGAACAGCAGCAGCGGGCGGTGCCAGAGACTGCCGGGGCGGGACAGGCCGTACGCGGCGAGCACGGTGCAGAGCACGCTGAGCGTGGTGCCGACGACGGTGACGAACATGCTGTTCCATACCGCCTGCGACACCTCGCCCCGGGTGAAGATCAGCACGTACGCGGAGATGTCGAAGTCGCGTGGCAGGAACACCATGCCGCCCGCGTCGGCGATCGCCTTCTGCGACGAGAAGCTCGTCACGATCACCGACCACAGCGGGATCAGCACCGCCAGCACCACGGCGGTGAGCAGCACGCCCTTGCCGATCCGCCCCGCGATCGTGGGCGGCTCCTCCCAGGCGGGCCGCTGGGCGCGCCGGCGACGGGCCCTCATGGCCGGAGTGACAACGCTCATGAGCGGACGAACACCCCCTCTTCGCCGAAGCGGCGGGCCACCCGGTTCGCGACCAGGATCAGGATCAGGCCGATGACGGCCTTGAACAGCCCGGCCGCCGCGCCGACGCCGTAGTCCTGGGTGAGCAGGCCGAGGTGGTACACGTAGGTGTCGAGCACCTCGGCGGCCTGCCGCCCGACCGCGTCGCGCTGCAGGATGAACTGCTCGAAGCCGACCGACAGCGCGTTGCCCAGTTGCAGGATGAGCAGCAGCACCACGACCGGGCGCAGGCCGGGCAGGGTGACGTGCCACAGCCGCCGCCACCGGTTGGCCCCGTCGGAGGCGGCCGCCTCGTACAGGCTCTGGTCGATCGCGGTCAGCGCGGCCAGGAAGATGATGGTGCCCCAGCCGACGTCCTTCCACAGCGATTCCGAGCTGACCAGGAGGATGAACGTGTCGGGATTGGTCATGACGTCCCACGGTTCCAGACCGTTGTCCCGCAGCACCTGCGCCAGCAGGCCGGAGCCGCCGAGCATCTGCAGGAAGAACGTGATGACGAGCACCCAGCTGAAGAAGTGGGGCAGGTAGACCACGGTCTGCACGAAGCCGCGCAGCCGCGTCGACACCACGCTGTTGAGCAGGATCGCCAGCGCGATCGGCAGCGGGAAGAAGAAGACCAGCTGGAACGTGGTGATCAGCAGCGTGTTGCGCAGCGCGTCCCAGAACTGGGAGTCGGCGAACAGCTCCGCGAAGTTGGTGAAGCCGATCCAGGGGCTGTTGACGATGGCCTCGATGGCGGTGTCACCGGACCACTGGTCGTAGTCCTTGAACGCCACCACGTTGCCCAGTGTCGGCACGTAGTGGAAGACCACCAGCAGCAGTACGGCGGGCAGCGCCATCAGCAGCAGCGGCCAGTCCCGCCGCCAGCGCGCCCCGAACGAGGCCCGCCGCCGGGTGGGCGGCGCGCCGTCCGGGGGTGTGGGAAGTGGCCGGGCCGCCGAAGACCCGGCCACTGTGCCGGTGGCCTGCCGCGGCGGCCCGTCCTGAAGACGGACCGCCGGCGACTGCCCACCGGCGTCGGTGGTGCCTTTCACAGCGACTCCCTGTTCATCGACCGGCGTCGCTCAGCGCCTTAGCCATGTGCGCGCGGCCGGCCTCGCCGCCCCCGTCGCGCCACTCCTTGAGCACCGCGTCCAGGTCGGACAGCGGACGCCGCCCGCGGGCGATGTCCTTGACCTTGTCCTCAGTGGGCTGCTTGACCTTCACGTACTCCGCCGGCATCTCCAGTTTCATGCCCAGCCACGGGTCCACTTCGAGGTGTTTGACCGCGGCGTTCTCCCAGTTGATCAGATCGGTCACGTAGTTCGGAACCCGTGCGTCGTACTTGATCGTGGGGGCGGTGCCGGCCAGGAAGCGGAACTGGTCCGCCTTCTCCTTGCCCTGCAGGTCGGTGCCGGCCGGCCAGCCGTCGGCGCCCTTGGTGAAATGCTTGCCCTCGACGCCGTACTCGATGAGCTCGAACTCCTTGGTGCCCAGCGGGGAGGCGACGAAGTTGAGGATGCGCAGGATCTCCTCGGTCTTCTCCTTGCCCAGGCCCTTCTTCACGAACGTGTAGAAGACCGGGTCGCCCGAGCCCCAGACCAGCGGCGCGCCGCCGTCGGCGGCGAAGAACGGCACCGGCTGCATGTTGAAGCCGGTGGTGACCTTCTGCTGCTCGGCCTGCATGCCGAGCCACGCGCCCACGCCGTCCTGGATCATCGCTATCTTGCCGCCCGAGAACAGCAGCTTGGCGTCCGCGCCCTTGCTTGCCACGACCTCGGGGTGGATCAGGCCGTCCTTGTACAGCTTGGCGAGGAACTCCAGCGCGGCCTTGAACTCGTCGGTCTCGTACTTGAAGACGACCTTGCCGTTCTTGGAGCCCCAGCCGTCCTTCGAGTTCGGCACCCGGAAGATCATCTCGACCATGGCCTGGATGTCGTTGAAGGCCCACACGCCCTTGCCGGGGTTGGTCATCTTCTTGCCGAAGTCGTACAGCTCGTCGGCCGTCTTCGGGATCCCGGCACCGGCCGCGTCGACGAGGTCCTTGCGGTAGAACAGCGCCCACGGGTAGGGGCCGTCGGTCGGCCACGGCACCGCCATCAGCCGCTCGTTCCAGACGGCGTTGCCCCAGGCGACGGTCGGCAGGCTGGCCAGCATCTGGTACGGCGTGACCTTGTCCCCGGCCAGGTGGTCGGTCAGGTCCTCGAACAGCGCCTTGGCCGCCTCGGAGAAGTTCGGGATCTTGCTGATCTCCCAGCCCGGGATGCAGAGCACGTCCGGGATGTCGCGGGCGGGCAGGATCGCGTTCAGCTTGTCGGCGTACGTGTTGCCGTCCTGGATGCCCGGGGTGACCACGGCGCCCAGCTCCGCGTTGATCGCGTCGAGGTAGGCGTTCTGCCCCGGACCGGCCGGCACCTGCCCCCAGTACGGCGTCATCGTGGTGATGGTGCTGCCCCGGCCGGGCTTCTCGGTGATCGCGTCGACCAGCGTCGACGGGTATTTGGTGAAGCCGTTGGCGACCGGCGAGACGCCCTTGATGTCCGGCTGCACCAGTTCCAGCGGCTGGTACTTGGGCAGGACCGCTTGCAGCTTGTCCAGCTGCTGTGTCGTGCCCTCGTCCGCCGCCTTCTCACCGCAGGCGGCGAGTGTGCCGCTGCCCGCGACGGCGATCGCGCCCAGGCCGAGCAGGCTCAGGAACGATCGGCGGTTCGCCGCCGCGCCCGCGAGGGGGTTGTCCACGGCGTGCTCCCTTCGTCATTTGTCAAGCTCAGGATCAGGGAAAGGGGTGTCGGTGGAGCGGTTACGCGGTACAGTTAGTTCGGCTTTCGACTAAACAAACTAGCCGAAGGTCAGAGCGACCACAAGGGAGCGTTCCCACGCCGACGTCGACGGCGATGCTGACCGACGGCTCCATACGGCATGATGGGGCGACCAGTGCAGCCACACCGGAGGGCAGACGGTGATCACGATGCAGCGCGGCCCTCAACCGGCGGACTTCGCCGATGTCAGGGCCACGAACCTGGCCGTCGTGCTGCGCTACGTGCGCAGCCACGCGCCATGCTCCCGCGCGGAGATCGCCGCCACCACCGGCCTCAACAAGGCCACGGTGTCCAGCCTCGTCGCCGACCTGATCGAACGCCGGCTGCTGCGCGAGACCGGGCTCACCGAGCACCGGATCGGCCGCCCGGCGACCATGCTCGTGCTCGACGGCTCGCCGTACGCGGCGATCGGCATCGAGGTCAACGCCGACTACCTCACCGCGGTCGCCATCGACCTGGCCGGACAGCAGGTGCTGTCCTGGCGGCGCTCGTTCGCCGGGCTCGCGTCCAGCCCCGCGCAGGCCGCCACCGCCATCGCGGCACTCGGCCGGCGCGCGGTCAACCGCGTCCTCAAGGAGGACCGCCGGGTGCTCGGCCTGACCGTCGGCGTGCCCGGCCTGGTCTCCCCCGACGGCGTCGTCATCATGGCCCCCAACCTGGGCTGGCAGGACGTCAACCTGCGCGACATCGTCAACCGCGCCCTCGGCGAACCCGGCTTCCCGGTCGCCGTCGACAACGACGCCAACCTCGCGGTGCTGGCCGAGTCGCGGTACGGCGCGTTCGCCGGCTCGCAGAACCTGATCTACCTGACCGGCGAGGTCGGCATCGGCGCGGGCATCATCAGCGACGGCAATCCGCTGCGCGGCCACCGTGGCTTCCCCGGCGAGATCGGCCACATCACCATCGACCCGCAGGGCCCGCCGTGCGCGTGCGGCCGCCGCGGCTGCCTGGAGGCGATCGCGGGCATCAGTGCGATCATCGCGCGGGTGCTGCCCGACCTGGCCGGCGACGGCGACCTCACCGACCTGCAACCCGAGGTCGACGAGGTGGTACGCCGAGCGCGCGCCAACGACCCCGCCGCGCTGCGAGCCCTCGACGAGGTGGGCCGGGCCCTCGGCCAGGGCGTCTCCATCCTGGCCAACCTGCTCGACCCGGAGGTCGTCGTCCTCGGCGGCTACTTCGTCCCCCTCGCCCCCTGGCTCCTGCCCCCGGTCGAGGCCGAACTGAAGGCCCGCCGCATCGGCCCCGAGCAGGGCGGCGCCCAGGTCGTCGCCTCGATCCTCGACCACGGCGCGGCCGCCACCGGCGGTGCCGCCACCGTCCTCGACCACGTCGACGCCGGCCGCCTCCCCCGCCTCTGACCCCTCCACCGCGGCGCAAGCCGGGCGCGGCGCGCACCAAGGCCACTCGACTTGCCAGGCACCTGGGCAAATGCGCGCTAAAGATACGCACAGGTGCCTGGCAAGTCGGACGATCATGGGGGACGTGGGACGCAGGGCGGCGCATCGTCGGTTGTTCGCGGGTCGTTAATAAGGGTGTAATCCGGACAAGCCACCCTTATGGACGGAGTCACCTGTGGGCAGTGACCGGCCGGTGTTCGTCGTGGGGTGCCCGCGGTCGGGCACCACGATGCTGCAGCTCATGCTGCACGCGCACCCGCGGATCGCGATCCCGCCGGAAACGCGCTTTCTGCTCGGCGCGTACACCGACCGGGCGAGCTTCGGCGACCTGCGCGAACCCGCCAACCGGCGCGGCCTGGCCGAGTGGATCACCGGAACCCGGACCGCCTTCGGTGACCTCGGCCTGGACCCGGATGCCGTGGTCGAGGAGATCGTGACCGGCCCCCCGACGCTCGGCTCCGCACTCGGCACCGTGTTCCGCGCCTACGCCCGCCGCTTCGACAAGCCCCGCTGGGGCGACAAGCGTCCGGCGTACCTGAACAACCTGGTCCCGCTGCTGCGCCTGTTCCCCGACGCGCAGATCGTCAACATCGTGCGCGACGGCCGCGACTGCGTCGCCTCGCTCGGCGAGACGCCCTGGCAGCAGGGCAAGGACGTGTGCCACGCGATCTCCGACTGGGCGCGGGCGATGGACTCCTCCGCGTACGCCCGCCGCATCCTGGACGAGGACTCCTACCACGAGGTGCGCTACGAGCACCTGGTCGCCGATCCCGAGCCGGAGCTGCGGGCGATCTGCCGGTTCCTGGACGAGGAGTACGACCCGGCGATGGCCGAACCGGCGCGGCTGGCCGACGTCGCCGTGCCCAGCCGCAAGAGCTGGCACCGCCTCACCCACGAGCCGGTGACCACGGATCGGGTCGGCAGCTGGCGGGAGCGGTTGGAGCCCTGGCAGATCACCCTGTGCGAGGCGAAGCTCGGCAGCCGGCTGCGGGAGCGGGACTACCCGCTGTCCGGGGCAGGCTCGCCCTGGTGGCGCGGTCCCGGCCGGGTGCACCACCTGCACTACGCCCACGTGGACGGGCCGCGCCGCACCGTCGCGGCGCGCCGCGGGCTGTCCCGGCTGCGCGACCGCCTGCGCCCCGCCGAGGAACTCGCGTACCGCCCACCCTCGCCGCGCGAACTACTGCCGGGCTGACACCACCGGGGGCGGATCCACGAAAGTTTCGCCGAGCGGCGGGCATCGGCGCTGGTGAGCCGATCGCACCTCGATGCCCGCCGACCAGCCATGGGAACGCTCCCTTGACGACGACCGGTGGAACACGGTAAATCTCTGGCGTACTCCGTTGCGAAATCAGGCAGAAACACGTGCCATGCGGAGTCTTCTTCAGACGATCGTCGAAGCGCTTCGACTGTGGATCAGAATCCGGAACACGCGCGACCCGCTGTCGAAGCGCTTCGACACGACGCACCGCCCCTCCACGACGCATCTTCCGACCGTCCGCCCAGACGAAGGAACCCGGCGATGAACTTCCGCGACCCCTCCGCACCGCTGTCCGACCGCGTCACCGACCTGCTCGGCCGGCTCACGCTCCCCGAGAAGATCGCGCTGCTGCACCAGCACCAGCCACCCGTGCCCCGGCTGTCCGTGGGCGGCTTCCGCACCGGCACCGAGGCGCTGCACGGCCTCGCCTGGCTCGGCGAGGCGACGGTGTTCCCGCAGGCGGTGGGCCTCGGCGCGAGCTGGGACCCGGACCTGGTGCGCCGGGTCGGCGCCGCGGTCGGCGACGAGGTCCGGGCCAGCCACCACAAGGACCCGTCCGGGGCCGGGCTCAACGTGTGGGCGCCGGTGGTCAACCCGCTGCGCGACCCCCGCTGGGGCCGCAACGAGGAGGGGTACAGCGAGGACGCCTGGCTGACCGGGTTGATGGGCGCGGCGTACGCGCAGGGCCTGCGCGGTGATCACCCTGTCTACCTGAAGACCGCGCCGACGCTGAAGCACTTCCTCGGCTACAACAACGAGAACGACCGCTGTGTCAGCTCCAGCAACCTCGGCCCGCGGGTGCTGCACGAGTACGAACTGCCCGCGTACCGCCCCGCGATCGAAAGCGGCGCGGCGGTCGCCGTGATGGCGTCGTACAACCTGGTCAACGGCCGTCCCGCGCACGTCAGCCCGCACCTGGACGACGACCTGCGGTCCTGGACCGGCGACGAGGTGCTGGTGGTGTCGGACGCGTACGCGCCGAGCAACCTGGCCGACCCGGCCCAGCAGGCCTACTTCCCCGACCACGCGAGCAGCCACGCCGCCTCGCTGAAGGCCGGGGTGGACAGCTTCACCGACGCCGACACGAACTCGCACGTCACCATCGGGCGGCTCACCGAGGCCCTGGACCGCGGCCTGATCACCGAGGCCGACGTGGACACCGCGGTGCGCCGGGTGCTGACGATCCGGATGCGGCTGGGCGAGTTCGACCCGGCCGAGGCGAACCCGTTCACCGGCCTCGACCCGGACACCGTGAACTGCCCCGCGCACCAGGCACTGGCCCGCGAGGCCGCGACCCGCAGCATCGTGCTGCTCAAGCAGGAGTGCCGGCTGCTGCCGTTCGACCCGGAACAGGTGCGGCGGGTCGCGGTGATCGGGCCGCTCGGCGACCAGCTGATGGCCGACTGGTACAGCGGCACGCTGCCGTACCAGGTCACCGCGCTCGACGGCCTGGCCGCCCGGCTCGGCTCGGACCAGGTGAGCTTCGACGAGGGCGTGGACCGGGTGGCGCTGCGCCTGGTGGGCGGCGGCTATCTGGCGGTCGCCGATCCGCAGGAGGCCAAGCCGTTGCGGCGGGCGTTCGCCGACCCGCACGGGTTCGACGTGTTCGACTGGGGCAGCCACCCGGGCCCGGCCGGGCACCACGGCACCAGCGTGCTGGCCCTGCGCTCGGCCGCCAACGGGCGGCACCTGACCGTACGCGACAACCTGCTGGTCGCCGACGCGCCCGGACCGCACGGCTGGGACGTGCACGAGACGTTCCGGCTGGTCGAACGGGCCGACGGCACGCTGTCCCTGCACCACGAGCTGAGCCGCAGCTACCTCGTCGTCGGCGAGGACGGGGTGGCCGCGGTCGGCGCGAGCTTCGAGCAGGCGTCCCGGCTCCAGCTGGAGCTGCGCCACAGCGGGGCCGAGCAGGCCGCCGCCGTGGCCGCCGAGGCGGACGCCGTGGTCGTGGTGCTGGGCAACCACCCTCTGGTCAACGGGCGCGAGACCGAGGACCGGGAGAACCTGGCCCTGCCGCCCGCGCAGGAGGCGCTGCTGCGCGCCGTGTACGCCGCCAACCCGCGCACCGCGCTCGTACTGACCAGCAGCTACCCGTACGCGGTCAGCTGGGCCGACGTGCATCTGCCCGCGGTGCTGTGGAGCAGCCACGGCGGCCAGGAGTTCGGCCACGCGCTCGCCGACGTGCTGTTCGGCGACGCCGAGCCCGCCGGGCGGCTGCCGCAGACCTGGTACCGCAGCCACTGCGAGCTGCCCGACCTCTACGACTACGACATCATCACCAGCGACGCGACGTACCTGTACTACCGCGGCACCCCGCTGTACCCGTTCGGGCACGGCCTGAGCTGGGGCGAGTTCGAGTACGGCGCGGTCGGCCTGGACGCCGCCGCGATCGACGCCGACGGCACGGTCGAGGTGACCGTCGAGGTGACCAACGTCGGGCAGCGGCCGGGCGAGGAGGTCGTGCAGCTCTACACGCATCAGCAGCGCTCGCGGGTCAAGCAGCCGCTGCGGCGGTTGCGCGGGTTCCGCCGCGTCCGGCTCGCACCGGGCGAGCGGACCGTGGTCAGCATCGCGCTGGCCGCCGCCGACCTGTCGTTCTGGGACGTGACCACGGGACGGCCCGTGGTGGAGGCGGCCCGGCACAAGGTGATGGTCGGCCGTTCGGCGACCGACATCCGCAGCTGCGCCACGCTGACCGTACGCGGCGAGCGGATCGGCCCCCGCCGGCCCGGTCTGCTGCGCGCGATCGACCACGACGAGGCCTGCGGCGTGGTGCTGGTCGACGCGGCTCTCGACCGGGGCGACGCGGTGCGCGCCACCGACGCGGGCGCGTGGCTGTCCTTCGGCGCGACCGACCTGACCGGCTGCGAGCGGGTGACCTTCGCCGTCGCGGGCGGCGCGGGCCGGGTCGCGCTGGTGGCCGACGATCCGCTCGACGGCGAAGTGCTCGCCGAGGCGGTCGGCGCGGGGGCGGGCCGGTACGCGTACGAGAAGATCAGCTGCGCGCTCGGCACATCCGGCCGGACAGACCTATACCTGGTGTACGACGCACCGGGCATCATCGTCAGCGAACTCGCCTTCTCATGAGCGGTAGGGGTGGCGGGATGTGGGCATGAACGGGAGCAGCGGGGAGGTGCCGCCGATGAGGAGCCGTCCACGGCGGTCGTCCCAGCGCGACAGCGTGGTGACCATCGCCGACGTGGCCCGGCATGCCGGTGTGTCCACGAGCACGGTGTCGTACGTGCTCAGCGGCAAGCGAGCCATCTCCGCCACGACCAGCGCCCGGGTGCACGCCAGCATCCGCGCGCTGGGCTTCCACCCGCACGCGGGCGCGCGTTCGCTGGCCAGCAACCGGTCCAGTGTGATCGCGCTGGTGCTGCCACTGCGGCAGGGCATGCACCTGCCGGTGCTGATGCAGTTCGCCACCGCCGTGGTGACCAGCGCCCGCCGGCACCACCACGACGTGCTGCTGGTCACCGCCGACGAGGGCCCGGCCGGGCTGCGCCGGGTCGCCGCGGGCGCGATGGTGGACGGCCTGGTGCTGATGGACGTGGAGATGCACGACCCGCGGGTGCCGACCCTGCGCAAGCTGGAACGGCCCAGCGTGCTGATCGGGCTGCCCGCCGACTCGGCCGGGCTGACCTGCGTCGACCTGGACTTCCACCGGGCCGGGGCGGTGTGCGTGGAGCACCTGGCGGCACTGGGCCACCGGGAGATCGCGCTGCTCGGCGCGCCGCGAGTGGTGTACGACCGCGACACCGGCTTTGCCCACCGCACCCGGGACGGCTTCGTGGAGGCCGCGAAGCGGCTGCGGCTGACCGCGTACGCGCAGCCGTTCGAGGAGCACCCTCAGGCGGTGCAGGAGTCCCTCACCCAGCTGCTCGCCCATCACCCGCGTCTGACCGGCCTGGTGGTGCACAACGAGGCCGCGGTGGCGCACGTGCTGAGCTCGCTGCGCGCGCTGGGCCGCCGGGTGCCCGAGGACGTGTCCGTGGTGGCGATCTGTCCCGACGAGCTGGCCGAGCGGTCGTCCCCGGCGCTCAGCTCGGTGCAGATCCCGGCCGAGGACGTCGGGCGGCAGGCCGTGGAGCTGCTGATGCGCAAACTCGACGACCGCGCGGTGCCGCCGGCCACGCTGTTGCCGCCGATCCTCACCCCGCGCGCCAGCACCGCCCCCGCCGCCGCCTGACGCCCCCGCTCGCGGCGTCCACAAAGCACCTGGTCAGGCCATGACCATCGGCGGGCGACGACGCGGCCGAAATCGGGGCTTCACAAGAAGGCAACCGCGCGGTTAAATCGTGCTTGACAGAGGTGGGAGCGCTTCCATCGATGTCGAACGAAACGTACAGGAAAACCCTGACTAACCCACCGCACCGCGAACTGCGATAGCGGTGGGGCGGATGCGCCCACATCCGCCCCACCTGTGCCCTACCGCAGCGACTCGCGTCGCGCGGCTCCACGGACAGGAGAATCCTAGTGCCTACCCACAGTGACGGCATCCGCCCTCCGGGCCGGTGGCGTCGGTTGTTCGCCGGAGCCTGCGGCGTGCTCATCGTCAGTTCCATGGCAACGGGTCTGTCCGCAGCGCCCGCGCAGGCCGCCGCTCCGTACAACTACGGCGAAGCGCTGCAGAAGTCCCTGTTCTTCTACGAGGCGCAGGCCGCCGGACCCAAGCCGTCGTGGAACCGTGTCACCTGGCGCGGCAACTCCGCCATGAACGACGGCTCCGACGTCGGCGTGAACCTGACCGGCGGCTGGTTCGACGCGGGCGACCACGTCAAGTTCGGCTTCCCGATGGCGGCCACGGCCACCATGCTGGCCTGGGGCGCGGTCGAGTACCGCGCCGCCTACTCGGCGTCCGGCCAGCTCACCCCGCTGCTGAACAACCTGCGCTTCGTCAACGACTACTTCATCAAGGCGCACCCGTCGGCCAACGTGCTCTACGGGCAGGTCGGCAACGGCGGGGCGGATCACCAGTGGTGGGGTCCGGCCGAGGTGATGAAGATGGCGCGGCCGGCGTACAAGATCGATTCTAGTTGCGGCGGCACGGACCTGGCGGCGGAGACGGCGGCCGCGATGGCCGCGGCCTCGATGGTCTTCCGGCCCACCGACCCGACGTACGCGAACATGCTGGTCAGCCACGCCCGTCAGCTGTACACCTTCGCCGACACGGTGCGCAAGAAGTACAGCGAGTGCATCACCGACGCGAGCAGCTACTACAACTCGTGGAGCGGCTTCAACGACGAACTGGTCTGGGGCGCGCTCTGGCTGCACCGGGCCACCGGCGAGGCCGCCTACCTGAGCAAGGCCGAGTCCTACTACGCCAACCTGGGCACCGAGCCGCAGTCGAGCACCCACTCCTACAAGTGGACGCATGACTGGGACGACAAGACCTACGGCTCGTACGTGCTGCTGGCCAAGCTCACCGGCAAGCAGCAGTACGTCGACGACGCCAACCGGTGGCTGGACTACTGGACCGTCGGCGTCAACGGCCAGCGCATCACGTACTCCCCCGGCGGCCAGGCCTGGCTGCAGCAGTGGGGTTCGCTGCGCTACTCGGCGAACACCGCCTGGGTGGCGTTCGTCTACTCGGACTGGATCAGCGACGCCACCCGCAAGGCGCGCTACCACGACTTCGCGGTCCGGCAGATCAACTACATCCTCGGCGACAACCCGAACAACCGCAGCTACGTCAACGGGTTCGGGAACAACCCGCCGATCAACCCGCACCACCGCACCGCGCACGGCTCGTGGACCGACAGCCTGACCAGCCCGGTCAACAACCGGCACGTGCTCTACGGCGCGCTGGTCGGCGGGCCCGGCTCGGCCAACGACGCGTACACCGACGACCGGAGCAACTTCCAGATGAACGAGGTCGCCACCGACTACAACGGCGGCTTCACCTCCGCGCTGGTCCGCATGTACAGCGAGTTCGGCGGCACGCCCCTGGCGAGCTTCCCGCCCACGGAGACCCCGGACGACGCCGAGATGTACGTCGAGTCCGGGCTGAACACCACCGGGACCACGTTCACCGAGGTCAAGGCTTTGGTCTACAACAAGTCGGCCTGGCCGGCGCGCGCTTTGAGCAACGGCTCGTTCCGGTACTACTTCACCCTCGACGGGGCGACCACGCCCAGCCAGATCAGCACGTCGGTGGCGTACAGCCAGTGCTCGCCGCCGACCGGGCCGACCCAGCACAGCGGCAACGTGTACTACGTGACGATATCGTGCGCGGGGCAGAACATCATCCCGGCCGGGCAGTCCGACTGGCGGCGCGAGATCCAGTTCCGGATCACCAGCTCCGGCACCTGGGACGTCAGCAACGACTGGTCCTACCAGGCGACCATGGCCCGCAACAGCAAGATCACGCTGTACGACGGGACCACCAAGGTCTGGGGCGACACGCCCGGCGGCGGCACCCCGGACACCGTCGCGCCCAGCACCCCGGGCACCCCGGCGGCGTCCTCGGTCACGGCCACCTCTGCCACGCTGAGCTGGACCGCGTCCACCGACACCGGCGGCAGCGGGCTCGCGGGCTACCGCGTCTACCGCGAGGCGGGCGCGACCGACGTGCTGGCCGGCTCACCGACCACCAACTCGTTCGCGCTGACCGGCCTGACGGCCTCGACCTCATACACCTACTACGTCGTCGCCGTCGACGGCGCGGGCAACACCTCCACCGCCTCCTCGCCGGTCACGTTCAGCACCACCGCCCCGCCGAACGACACCACCGCGCCGACGCAGCCGGGCACGCCGACAGCCACGTCGATCACGCAGACCGGCGCGACGCTGGTCTGGACCGTCTCCACCGACAGCGGCGGCAGCGGCCTGGCCGGTTACCGCGTCTACCGGGAAGCGGGCACCACCGACGTGCTGGCCGGGTCACCGACCACGAACTCCTTCGCCCTCAGCGGTCTCACCGCGTCCACCTCGTACACCTACTACGTCGTCGCCGTCGACGGCGCGGGCAACACCTCGACCGCGTCCTCGCCCGTCACGTTCACCACGTCGGGCACCGGCGGCGGGGCGAGTTGCGACGTGGCATACCTCATCGAGAGCCAGTGGCCCGGCGGATTCTCCGTGAAGGTCACCATCAAGAACACCGGCACGACGGCGATCAACGGCTGGACGCTGACCTACCCGTTCCCCGCGGCGGGGCAGGCCGTCAGCAGCGGCCACAGCGCGAACTGGTCCCAGTCCGGCCTCAACGTCACCGCCACCAACCTCTCCTGGAACGCCAACCTGGCCCCGAGCGCCTCCGCCACGATCGGTTACAACGGCGTCTGGACCACCGCCAACCCCGAACCGACCGCCTTCAAGGTCAACGGCGCGACCTGCACTGTCAGCTGATTTACCAGGGGCGCTTTCCACAACGCAATGTGTTGTGGAAAGCGCCCCTTCCGTCCTCATCGGACTTCTGACGTCGCTGGGCCGTGCCTAGGCTGACGCGACGAAGGCACCGGCGGCGGAGGGGGAGGTTCGGGTGAGGGTCGACGATCGCGTCGGGTGCGAGGTTCGCGATGTTCGGTGATCCGGAGCAGGCGAGTCAACGCATCGACGACTGGCAGGCGGCCGTCGAGGCCCGCGCGGCCCGTGCCCGGGAGCTGGCGCAGCGGCAGGGTGAGCTGACCGTCACCGTCGCGGCCGCCGAGGGCTCGGTGACCGCGACGGTGGACCACACCGGTCGGCTGACGACGCTGAAGCTCGACGACCGTGTGCGCGCCTGGTCGCTGGAGAAGCTGTCGCGGACCGTGATCGAGGCCAACGACGCCGCCCGGTGGGCGCTGCGGGCCGAACTGAGCCGGCTCATCGACGAGTCGGGGCTGCGTGATGCGACCTGACGACGGCGGCCCGCCGCTGCGGGCGCTGCCCGATCAGATCCGCGACCACGGCAGGACCATCGACCACCTGGTGGAGCGCGTCGCCGAAACCCGCGCGGCGGCCGCCCGCGTCGGCTACGACAGCGGCTCCTACGGGCTGATCAACTCCTGGCTGCCGCGCCTGCTCGACGACCTGGTCGACCGTGCCGTCGAGTGCGTCGACGAGACCTCCCGCACCATGGACACCGTCGCCGACGGGCTGCGCACGGTCGCCGACAACTACGCCGCGGGCGACGCCGCCGCCGACACCACCGTGCGGGGCGTGCGATGAACGAGCCTGGCGACACGCTGGTCGCCGACCGGGTCGACACCACGACGTGGTTCTCCGGAGTCGGCATCGCCGAGTCGCTGGACATGCTCATCGACGGCATCGAGAACGGCTCCTGGATCGACGGCACCCTCGGTGGCGCGACCCTGGTCGTGGAAGGCGCCGCCTGGACGATCGACCCGTTCGGCATGCTGGTCACCGCCGGGTTCGGCTGGGTCGTGGAGCACGTCGAACCGCTGTCCTGGTGCCTGGATCAGCTCGCGGGCGACCCCGACCAGTTGCGGGCGACCGCCCAGACCTGGCGCAACATCGCCGCCGAGCATCAGCGGATCGCCGAGGGATACGGCCGTGGCACGGTCGCCGACATCCCTGACTGGACCGGGCAGGCCGCGGCGGCGTACGGCACGCACGCCCAGCGCAGCATGGAGATGCTGTTCGCGCTCTCCAAGGTCGGCGAGTGCATGGCCGTGCTCGTCGAGGCGTCCGGTGCGCTGGTCGAAGCGGTGCGCACCATCGTGCGTGACCTGATCGGCGAATGCGTCGCCACGCTGCTGGCCCGGCTGCCGATCTGGACCGCCGAGGAGGTGTTCACCTTCGGCCTGGCCACACCGGTGGTTGTCGCCCAGGTCGGCACCGTGGTCGCCCGCTGGGCGGCGAAGATCGCCCGGATCGTGAAGGCGCTGCTCCGCAGCCTCGGCAACCTCATCCCGGTGATCAAGCAGGTCGACACCGGCATGGGCGCCTTCATCGTGTTCGCCAAGCGCCAGCAGCCCGAGCTGCCCGGCCGTGGCGGCCGGGGCGTGACGCCGACCAGCGAGCTCGGCGGCCTCACCCGCCCGCCCGACCCGGCGAGCCAGGCCGGCGACGTGGGCCTCATCGCTGACAAGATCGCCGAACACGCCGGGCAACGCAGCATCCCGGGCGTCGCGGACGAAGACCTGGCCGGACACCTGGAGGACGTCATGCGGGCGAACCCGGGCCACCGGGTGCGGGACACGCCGAACCGCGTCCCCCGCTTCGTCTGGTGGGACGCCGACACCGGCACGATCATCATCAGAGAGGGCGACCGGGGCACGTTCATGCAGCCCGACAACGGTTACGCCTACTACCTGCAGCAGCTCAACGAGTGAACGGGCCCGGCATATGGCAGTGAACTGGACCGAAGACGCCCCGGCGACGGAAGCCGCCTGGACGCGGCTGACCCCCGCGGATCATGCGTCGATCGAGCAGGTGGACGCCGAGCGCCTGGAGCGCGAACGCGCCGCCATGGCACCCCGGTTCGCCGATGCCCTGACGGAGCCGAAGTACTCGGTCCGCAACCGGTTCCGGCTCTGGGAGCACCTTATCCGCCGGCTGGAACAGGACAGCCTCGACGAGAGCTATCTGATCGACCTCTACTTCAACGACCTGACCAGCCGCGACACGCTCGGATCGGTTCTGGATGCGCATCCGGAGCTGGCGGCGGCCGAGCCGGGTTCGCTGCTGGCCGCGCTCGACCGCAGGTTCGAGGCGGCGACAGTCTTCGACGACGGCGCGGAGCGGCGACGGTGGACCACCCGTTTCGAGTCCGAACAGCTCAGCCCGCGTTGGTCCCGCCGCCCGCGCCGCCTGCCCTGGGAGCACTGAGCACGACGGGCGTGCTCACGTCTGGTGCACCCGCATCACGAACCGTGAGCCGTTGGGCATGTCCGCGATGCTCCGTGCCATCGACCCGTGCACGGACATCAGCTCGCTGATCGAGATCGGCCGACGGCTGGTGGCCGCCAGGTCCTGCCGGGCCTCGGCCGTGAACAGGAACGGGTACACGCTCAGACCCTGGTCCAGCCGTAGCGCACGAGCCTCCGCCTGCCAGCCGGGCCAGCGTACGTCGGCGTAGAAGCCGTCGAGTCGCCCGGACGCCAGCCAGGACAGCCACGTGCCGTACGGCATGCCGAGCGGCTGCCACTCCAGCGACTCCGGCGCGAAGTAGCACACCTCGCCGGGCTCCCCGGGCCGGTCCTCGGGCGGCACCGGGCCGTTGACCTCGTAGCAGCCGCCGAGCACGTCATGCCCGACGGCGAAGGAAGCCGGAGCGTCACGGGGCCCGCCGTCGAACCCGTTGGCCTCGGCCAGGCTCGGCAGGCCCTCGGCCGGGTCGCCGCCGCCGTACAGCCGCAGCCAGCCGTGGTCGAGCACCACCCCACCGGCGTGCAGTGCCATCGCGCCGAGGCGGGAGCGGGTGGTCACCTGCATCAGGCCCAGGGTCTCCCGGCCGTGCTCCGTGGGCAGGACACGCACGTCGACAGCGCCCGCCGTCAGCTCCGCGAGCAGTTCCGGCCAGGCGTCCTCGGCGGTGTTGATCAGCTCGTCGACAGGTCGCACGGGTGGCATGGTGCCATGCCTGCCGCCGCCGCATCCCGCCGGCAGCCCCGGCCCGGCACCGCGCACATCCACCGCCGCCCGATCGCACACCAGGTCAAGGCACGGACGGCGTTAAGAAGGGCACCTTCTACAACGCGGAGCGTTAAGAAGGTGCCCTTCCTTGCCTTTACGGGTGGCCGACGCCGGCGTTGGCGGCGACCTTGGCGGGGACGGTGGTGGCGGGGTCGAGGGTGTAGCCGTAGAAGGTTCCCGGCTCGGTGACGGTGCCGTTGGCTTCGCAGACGCCCGAGTTGGCGTACGCGTTGGCGCGCTGGACCAGGCGGCCCGGGGCGCTGTCGGCGTAGCCGTTCGTCGAGTAGCACGGGAATGCCGTGTTCTCGAAGTAGTTGCCCTCCACCACCACACCCGCGTTCTCCGTGGACGCGATGCCGTACAGGCCGACGTTGCGGTAGTGGTTGTTGTACACGTGCACCGGCTCGCCGAAGCGGACCCGCGGGTGCCGCTGGTTCGACCCGTCGAACAGGTTGTGGTGGTAGGTCACCTTCAGGTGCCCGATGTCGTCCGGGAACGTGTCGGAGTGCCCGAGCAGCATGGACTTGTCGGTGCCGTGGAAGACGTTCCAGGACACGGTGACGAAGTTCGACTGCCGCTTCACGTCCACCGAGCCGTCGAAGCCCGGCCAGAACTCGTTGTGGTCGATCCACACGTGGTGCGAGGCGTTGTGCACGCTGACCGAGTCGTCGGACGCGTCGCGGAAGGTGATGTTGCGGATGATGACGTTGTTGCCGGGCCGGGTGGTCGAGCCCATCTGCAGCCCGCCGCCGGTGATCTCCGCAGTCGAGCCGACGCCGATGATGCTCTTGTTCGCGACCACGGTGATCATGCCGCTGACCGTGATCCGGCCGGAGACCATGATGATGTACGGCTCCGCCCGTCCCGCGTAGTCGGCCAGTTGCGCCGCGCTCGTGACGGTGACGGTCTGCCCGCCCGCGCCGCCGTACGTGCCGTTCTGCCCGAGGGAGTTCACGGACGCGTAGCCGTCGGCCTGGCCGGGCGGGGTCGGTGGCAGCGGGCTCGGCGACGGCGAGGCCGGGGCCGACGGTGACGCGGGGGCCGAGGGCGACGGGTCGGGGCCGCTGCCCGTGACGACCTGGACGTCGTCGAAGGCGGCGCTGGCATACGAGCCGAGCAGCCCGATCCGCCCGGTGGCGAACGTGCCGTCGGTGGCGGTCACCAGCTGGCTGCCGTTGACGGAGCCGCGCAGCGTGCTCCCGGTGACCTGCAGCGCGAGGGTGTGCCACGCGCCTGGGGTGACCGTGGCGGCCGCCTGAGCGAGCACCGTCACGCCGCCGCCGCTGGTGCGGCGCAACTCGGCCCGGCCCGCGCCGACGAGCACGAGCGAGTAGAAGCTGGAGGTGCTCGACGCGCGGGCGGCGACGCCCGCCGCGCGGGTGCTGTTGCCGAAGGCGATCGGCTTGACCCGGGCCGAGACCGTGTAGTCGGTCCAGGTCGCGGTGCCGGACAGGGACTTCGCGTCGGCGCTGGTGCTGCTCTGGCGGTAGGCGCGCGAGCCGTCGGTGACCACCGACCAGCTGCCGCCCGAGCTGCTCCAGCCGGACGAGTTGCCGTCCTCGAAGTCGTCGCCGAACAGCGTGGCCGCGGACGCGGCGGTGGTGAGGCCGACCGCCAGGGCGAGGGCGGCGGCGATGGTGCCGGCGAGGAGCGCGGTGCGCCGGCGGTGCGGGATCGTCATCTTCTCCTCCGGATCGGGTGCGGATGCGGGCGGAACGCGAGCCGGAACGCGGTCGCCGGGGCGACCGGCCCGTGCGCGCACCGTGTCCGCGGCGGAGCACGTCAAGGGCGGTGCGGAGATGGGAAGGGCACCTTCTACAACGCGGAGCGTTGTGAAGGTGCCCTTCCTTTCATCAGATGCGGCCGGTGCCGGCCGAGGCGGTCACGATGGACTTGATCGAGGACGCCGTTTGGAGGGTGTACGAGTAGGGGATGCTGTTGACGGAGCCGCCGCCGCTGGCGGGGCTGCCGGAGCCGACGAAGTAGTTGTTGCGCTGGACGATCGCGCCCACGGGAGAGTCGGCGTAACCGACGGCGGTCGGCTCGTCGACGTTCTCGAAGTAGTTGCCCTCGACGAGCACACCGGCACCGCAGGTGGAGGCGACGCCGTACTCGTTGCCGTTGTAGTAGTTGTTGTAGACGTGCACCGGGTTGCCGAAGCGCACGCGCGGGTGGCGGGTGCCGGAGCCGTCGAACCAGTTGTGGTGGTACGTGACGCGCAGGTGGCCGATGTCCTGGCTGCCGTTGTCGTCACTGTGGCCGAGCAGCATGCTCTTGTCGTGGTTGAAGATGCGGTTCCAGGACACCGTGATGTAGTCGGAGCCGCGCTTGATGTCGATCGCGCCGTCGTAGCCGTTGCTCAGGCTGTTGTGGTCGATCCACACGTGGTGCGAGCTGGTCTCCACGTTGATCGCGTCGTCGTCCCAGTCCCGGAAGTTGATGTTCCGGATGATGACGTTGGAGACGTTGCTCAGCGTCAGGCCGCCGCCGACCAGGGTCGCACTGGAGCCGACACCCAGGATCGTCTTGTTCGAGGCGACCTTGTTCATGCCGCTGATGTTGAACGTGCCGGAGAACGTGATGGTCTTCGTCCCGGACGAGTTGATCTCGCTGAGGAACTGGGACGCGCTGGTCACGTTGACCGTGCTGCCGCCCGATCCACCGCTGGTGGAGCCGTTCACCGTCGCCCAGCCGACCAGGCCGCCGGCCGGCGGCTGCGGGCTGCTCGACGGCTGCGGGGACGGCGAGCCGGGCGGGGACGCCGACGGCTGCGGGCCGCCGGTGGTCGGGGCCGGACCGGCGGAGTCGCTGACCACGACGTCGTCGAAGCGGGCCGTGGCGTACGACGTCACCAGCACGATCCGCCCCGCGCCGAACTGGCTGTTGCCGCCCGAGGCGACCTGCGTGCCGTTGACCCAGCCGGTCAGCGTGGACCCGCTGGCCGTGAGCTGCAGGGTGTACCAGGTGCCGGTGCTCACGGTCAGGTTCACGCCGCCGATGACGGTGACGCTGCTGCCGTTGACCGCCTGCAGCTCGGCCCGCCCGGAGTTGAGCAGGGCCAGCTGGTAGCGGGTCGACGAGCCGGTGGAGCGCGCGCCGAGCGCCGCGTAGCGGCCGGAGCCGGAGAAGCCGGTCGGCTTCACCCGGGCGGTGACCGTGTAGTTGGTCCACGAAGTGCTGCCCGCGAACTGGCGGGCCAGCTCGCTGTCCACCTTGGCCTGCTGGAACGTGCCGGTGCCGTCGGTGACCACGGACCAGTCGCCGCCGGACTTGGACCAGCCGGTGGCCGATCCGCTGTTGAAGTTGTCGGAGAACAGCGTGGCTGCCATGGCGACGCCGCCGGTCAGGTTGAGTAGCGCCGTCATCACGACGGCCAGTGCGATGGTGGCGGCGGCGGTCACCAGACCGGCTCGCCTGGCGCGGTGCGCGCCCGGGCTGTGCGCGTGTCGCATGGAAGATCCTCCTCAGATCTTTCCGACGCCGGCGCCGGCCATCACGAGGGCCTTGACGTCGGCGGGGTTGTCCAGCACGTAGCCGTAGTAGGCGCTGGGCTCCTCGACGGTGCCGGAGCAGTCGGGGGCGCCGGGCTCGTTGCCGGTGTAGACGTTGTTGCGAGCCACGCAGCGACCGCCCGGACCTGCGTAGCTGTTCGTGACGGGCTCCTCGACGCTCTCGAAGTAGTTGCCCTCGACCACGCAGCCCGCGTCGGTCTGGCAGGCCACGCCGACGTCGGTGTTGTGGAAGTAGTAGTTGTTGTAGATGTGCACCGGCTCGCCGTAGCGCACCCGTGGGTTGCGCTGCGGGGTCTCGTCGAACCAGTTGTGGTGGTAGCTGACCTTCAGCCGGCCGGTGTCCTGCAGGTCGTCGGCGTCGTCGCGGCCCAGCAGCATGTTCTTGCTGTGGTCGTGGGTGTGGTTCCACGAGATGGTCACGTACGACGAGCCGCGCTTGACGTCGATCAGACCGTCGTAACCCTGGGCGAGGTCGTTGTGGTCGAGCCAGATGTGGTGCGAGAACATCTGGACGTTGATCGAGTCGTCACTGGCGTTGCGGAACACCATGTTGCGGATGATCACGTTCTGCACCGCGTTCGCGGGCGGCGACGTGATCGCGTCGTCGATCGGCAGCCCGATGTTGAAGCCGCCGCCGGAGATCCCGGAGTTCGACCCGACGCCGATGATCGACTTGTGCGAGGTGACGTTGTACATGCCCGCCGGGACCGTGATCAGCCCCTTGACGCAGATGTTGAGCGGGCCGGTCTGCGCGATCGCCGTGATCAGCTCGGCGGCCGTGTCGACCTCGATCGTCGCGCCGCCCGCGCCGCCGGTGGTGCCGTTGCGGCCCCAGGCGTTCACGGCCGCGAAGCCGACCGGGCTGCCGCCGGTGTTGCAGGTGCCGGGCGGCGGCGGGGAGCTGCTCGGCGAGGGCGACGGCGGCTGCCCCGTACCGGATGGGCTGGGGTTGCTCGGCCCGGCCGTGTCGGTGACGGTCACGTCGTCGAACGAGGCGCCGGCGTACGACGCCATCAGGCCGATCTTGCCGGAGGTGAACGTGCTGTCGGTGGCCGTGGCCACCTGCGTGCCGTTGACGAACGCGGTCAGCGACGAGCCGAACGCGTCCAGCCGCAGCGTGTACCAGGTGCCCGGCGACACCGCGACGGTCGCGGTGGCCAGCGTGGTGATCCCGCCGCCGGAGACGCGGCGCAGCTGCGCCGTGCCGGAGCCGGTCAGCACCAGCGAGTAGTAGTTGGACAGGCTCTGCAGGCGGGCGGCCACGCCGACCGAGCGGGTGCTGTTGCCGAAGGCGATCGGCTTGACCCGGGCCGAGACCGACTGGGCGGTCCAGGTCGAGCCGGCCTGCGCCTTGGCGTCGGCACCGGTGCTGGTCTGGCGGTACGCCTGGCTGCCGTCGGCAACCACCGACCAGCTGCCGCCGGACTTCGACCAGCCGGTGGAGTTGCCGTCCTCGAAGTCGTCCGAGAACAGCGTGGCCGCGTACGCGGTGCCGCCGAACCAGGTCGTCCCCAGGGCCAGGACGAGGGCGGTCAGCCCCGCGCCAAGTGCCGCGGCCATTCCGCGACGCCGTGGAGCCGCGCGTGTGAGCAAGGACATGAGCGGTACCTCCTTGGAGGAACCGCACCCGGTGGTCCGGCACGGGTGTGCCGGAGGGCGCCACCAGGGTGCGGGAGCTCTGTGCGCCGTCGGTTGAGCGGGACCGCCGGCTAACGGGGCCCGGCGGCCGGGCAGGGTCCGGCCGCCGGGCGCCGGGTCAGCGGGCGCCGAGCTTTCCGGCGCCGGAGAGCAGCGTGGCCAGCGGCACCGCCCAGCCGGGCAGCGGCTGGTACGCGCGCAGCGTCGGCGTCCAGCCGGCGTCGGGTCCGAAGTCCGGGTCGTTGACCGCGTTGTACGCCGTGAGCAGGTTCAGCGGCCCCGGGCGGCCGCTGCCGACCCGGCCGAAGCTGCCGCGCTCGGTGACGACGGTGCCCTTCCAGTCCTTCAGCACCCGGTCGGCTGTGATGCCGTCGGTCAGCGTGAAGTGGTTGTTCTCCAGGTACACCGCGGACTGGATGCCCAGGCCGACGCTGTAGTCGTAGAACTCCGCGATGCGGAACGTGTTGTTGTACACGTCGACCTGCCCGAACCGGACGCGCGGCGCGCGCTGGCCGACCCCGTCGAACACGTTGTGCCGCAGGGTGACCCGCAGCTTGCCGACATCGGGGCCGACGGTGTCCGAGGAGCCGATGAGCATCGTCTTGTCGTGGTCGGTGAACACGTTCGCCGACACGGTGACCAGGTCGGAGGTGTGCGTGATGTCGCACGCGCCGTCGTGCACCTGCCACGGCCGGCCGAAGTACACCGGCTGATTCGAGTCCGGGTTGTCTCCGTCGCTGAAGGTGTTGTGGTCGATCCACACGTTCGTCGAGCGGCGCACCGAGACCAGGTCGTACTCGGAGTTCCAGTTGCCCTCGGCGCCGTCGGTGGGCCGCCAGCGCGGGAAGCAGTCGGCCGCGTCCTCGAAGTTCAGGTTGCGGACGATCACGTTGTTGCCGCCGTCGATCATCAGGGTGAGGTGGCGCAGGGTGGCGTGCCCGAGACCGAGGATCGTGGTGTTCGGGCCGACCCGCAGCTCGGTGCGGGCTCGCTGGTTGGCCACCGAGCGCACCCGGGCCTGCTCGATCGGCCCGCTCGGGTCGGTGGCGCGGCCCCAGACCGCCGGGTCGTACGCGGCGAGGTAGCTCTCCAGCGTGTAGCCCGGGTCGGCGAGGTCCGCACAGGTCAGCGTGGCGCCGTCGGCGGTCTTGAGGCCGTCGATGACGCCCTCCACGAAGACGATCTTCGGGTCCGCGCCGGTCAGCGCCGCGGCCAGCTCGTCGCGGTTGCGCACCGTGAACACGTGCGCGTCGTCGGCGGCCGAGCCGCCCGTGGTGCCGGCGCCGGAGGCGGCCCAGCCGTCGTTGGCCACGAGCGGCTGGCGGGCGAGCTGCTGCGCCCACCAGCCGGGGCCGCTGGGGTCACCGGTCGCCGCCGCGGGCGACGCGCCCGTCAGCAGCAACAGGACGCCGAGGGCGGATCCGGCGACGGCCCGCCGGACCCGGCGACCGACCACATTGTCTTGCCTTCGCATCGCGCTCTCCATTATGTGTCCGACGTGTTACTTATCAGGCAACATAAGAAGAGACGACAGTGAAGTCAATGGATGGTGAATGCAGCTTTGTTGCAGCCTTTAAAGCACAGTTTTCCCTGTTCCAGCTACCGGAATAGCTGGATGCAGCGACTATTCAGATCGACCTTGCCACGTCTTTTCAATCGTTTGCAGTCCCGCCCGGAACAGTTGCATGCCACGGCGCGGAAAGTTCGTTCATCAGGGCCCCTTCGGCCGCGCAGCGGCGCAGCACGTCGTTCACCCCGACCAGCGTGCGGTGCCCGTCCTCGACGGCCAGCGCCTCCGGCGCGACCTGGTAGGGCGGTTCCGCCGCGCGCAGTTGCTCGATGACCGTGGTGAACGAGGCGGTCCGGGCCAGCCCGGACAGCAGCGGTGTGCCCGACGCGCGGAACGCCAGCAGGTTCTCCAGCAGCGTCGACCGGCCTTCCACCAGCTCCGCCACGGATTCGCCGGGCAGGCGCAGCCGGTCCTCGCGGAAGGTCAGCTCGGCGGTGCCGCGGTCGCCGTACACGGTGAGCGCACCGTCCACGAAGTCCTCCCCCGCCAGCGTCACCGCGACCAGCACCCGCACCCCGCCCGCCAGCGTGACGCGCAGCGTCGCGGTGTCCTCGACCTCGATCGGGCGGACCCTGAGCCAGTCCACCTCGACCCGGATCACCGGCAGGTCCAGCACCGCCAGCGCCTGCATGACGGCGTGCGCGAACGGGTTGGCCAGCGCGCCGTCCAGCGACGGCCGGCCGTTCACGGTGCGCCGCCCGGACCAGGGCGAACGGGTCCAGTACGCGTCGGCGCGCCGCCAGCAGCCGAGCACCGAGATCTGCCGTACCGTGCCCAGCTCGCCCGCCGCGACCGCCTCCCGCAGCCGGACCAGCGCCGGCGAGGCCAGCGACTGGAAGCCGACCTGGACCACCCGGCCGGTCGCGTCCTGCTCGGCGAGCAGCGCGTCGTGCTCAGCCCTGTCGAGCACGGGCGGCTTCTCCAGCAGCACGTCCGCGCCCGCGCGCAGCGCGTCGCGGGTCAGCGCCAGGTGCGTGTGCGGCGGCGTGCACACGATGACCACCTCTGGTTTGGCCTCGGCGAGCAGCGCCACGTGGTCGGTGTAGACCGGCACGCCATCGGGCGGGTCCACCACCGGCTGCGTGTCAGCCAGCGCCACCAACCGCACCAGCCCTCGCCGCTCGTGCTCGGCCAACTGCTCCCGGTGGTGCAGCCCGTGTCCGTTCGCGCCGATCAGCGCGACCGATGTGGCCGTCATGCCGCCCTCCCTCGACCGGTCGTGCGGGTGGCCCGGTTCCCGGGCCGTCGCGGGTCGACCTTCACGTGGTGCGGGCGGCCCGAGGGCCGAACCGGTCGACCGGGTGACCGCCGGACTCGGCGGGCCACCCCGAACACCGGGCATGCCATCACTTCACCGCCGTCCGGACCAGGTCCGCCGCGCCGTGCGTGGCGAGGGCGGTGCGCCATGCCGCGATCATCCGGCGTCGGGCCGGGTCCGGCACTTCGAGCACGCCGCCGGGGCCGAACAGGGCCTCGGTGCTGGTGTCCGCGCGGACGTCGGCCGCTCGCGGGTCGTCCAGCGGCAGCGCCCGGCCCGCGTCGTCGGCACCCTCGGCGAAGCGGGCCCAGGCCGCCAGGATCAGCGTGGCCAGGGTCGGCTCGGCGACCGTGTTCAGCACCGACAGCGCCCGCTGCGGCAGCTTCTGCGTGCCGTCCATGGCCACCTGCAGGCAGCGGTGGCCGAGCCGGGCGTTGGCGAACCGTTCCAGCGCCGCGTCGCCGTACCCCGCGACGGTGACCCCGTCCGGCGGCGTCATCGACGCCGCGACCTCGGTGGCGATGTAGCGGCGCAGCAGGTCGGTCATGCCGGGCAGGGCGACGGCGTCGGCGATGCTCTCGCAGCCCGCCAGCGCGCCCAGGTAGGCCAGCGCGCTGTGCACGCCGTTGAGGGCGCGCAGTTTGAGGTGCTCCCACGGGGTGACGTCGCCGGTGAGCACCGCGCCCCCCGCGGCCCAGTCGGGGTGCGCCCCGGCGAAGGAGTCCTCGATGACCCACTGGCGGAACGGCTCCCCGGCGACCGCGGCCAGGTCGCGGGCCCCGAGGCAGCGTTCCGCCGCGGCCAGGGTGGCGGCGGTGGTGGCGGGCACGATCCGGTCCACCATGCTCGACGGGCAGCGCACCGAGCTCTCGAACCACTCGCGCTGCGCGTCGGGGATCATCCCCGCCAGCAGCTTGCCCAGCACGACGCCGTTGGACGGCAGGTTGTCGCAGCTGAGCACGGTGATCGGGCCGCTGTCCGCGCGGGCGCGGGCGACCAGTCCGTCGATCAGCAGGCGCGGCACCGCCGCGTCGGGGGCGTACGCCTTCTCGGTCACGGTCAGCGTCACCACCCGGATCGCCGGGTCGGCCAGCAGCCCCACGACGGCTTCCGGATCGCTCGCGGCGTGCACCGTGTCGTTGAGCGCGCCCAGCACCCGGGTGCGCTCGGCCGACGCGTCGAGCGTCACCACGCTGTAGAGGTGGTCCTGCGCCCGCAACGCCTCCAGCACGTCCCGGGAGCGCGGCGCGACCGCGACGATGCCCCAGTCGCCGCCGCGCGCGGCCATCGCCGCCTCGATGTAGACGGCCTGGTGGGCCCGGAAGAACGCGCCCAGGCCCAGGTGCAGCACGCCGGCCTTCGCCTCGCCGGGCCGCACGGCCGGGCGGCTCTCCACGGGCAGCCGCGACAGCGTCGCCCGGCCGAGCCGGGTCGCGGGGACCGTCATCGCCATACCGGACCGTCCGGGAACGAGAACTCCGCGATCGACTCCGGCTTGAAGGTGACCGAGTAGCCCGGCTTGCTCGGCAGCCGGTAGCGGCCGTCGACCACGGTGATCGGGTCCTCGAAGTGCTCGTGCAGGTGCGCGACGTACTCCACCATGCGGCCGTCGAGGGAGCGGCCCAGCCGCAGGTAGTCGAAGATCGACAGGTGCTGGACGTACTCGCAGAGCCCGACGCCGCCCGCGTGCGGGCACACCGGCACGCCGAACTTCGCGGCCATGAGCAGGATCGACAGCACCTCGTTGACGCCGCCGACCCGGCACGCGTCGATCTGGCACACCTGGATCGCCTCGGCCTGCATGAGCTGCTTGAAGATGACCCGGTTCGCGGCGACCTCGCCGGTCGCGACCCGGATGGGCCGCACCGAGCGGGCCACGGCCGCGTGGCCGAGCACGTCGTCGGCGTGCGTGGGCTCCTCGATCCAGTACGGGTTCACCTCGGCCAGCACCGCCATGTTGGCGATCGCCTCATCCACGTCCCAGACCTGGTTCGCGTCCATCATCAGCAGCGCGTCGGGGCCGATCTCCTCGCGGATGAGCCGGGCGCGGCGGAGGTCGTCCTCGATCGGCCCGCCGACCTTCATCTTCATCGCCCGCCACCCCTGGGCGTACGCGGCCCGGGTCAGCTCGCGCACCTGCTCGTCCGGGTAACCCAGCCAGCCCACCGACGTCGTGTACGACGGGAAGCCGTCGCGCTCCAGCACCGCCAGCCGCTCGGCGTAGCCGCCGTCGTCGGCCAGCAGCGCCAGCGCCTCCTCGCGGGTGATCGCGTCGGTGATGTGGTGGAAGTCGACGCTGTTCACCAGCTCCTCGGCCGGCATCTCGGCCAGCAGCCGCCACATCGGCTTGCCCTCGGCCTTGGCCCGCAGGTCCCACACCGCGTTGACCAGCGCGCCGGTCGCCATGTGGATGACGCCCTTCTCCGGGCCCAGCCAGCGCAGCTGCACGTCGGCGCTCAACGAGCGCCAGAACGTCACCGGGTCGGCGAGGATCTCCTCCAGGGTGCGCCCGACGACGTGGTGGGACAGGGCCTCGATCGCCGCGCAGGCGATCTCGTTGCCGCGCCCGTTGGTGAAGGTGAAGCCCGCGCCGAACACGCCGGACTCGGTGTGCAGCTCGACGTACGCGGCGCTGTAGTCCCCGCGGTTGATCGCGTCCGAGCCGTCGCCCTTCGCGGCGGTCGGGAAGCGTACGTCGTGCACCTTGGCGTCGATGATTTTCATGACTGTCCTACTCGGAAGATCTTCTTGGGCAGGTGGTATGCCAGGTCGGCGATGGTCTCGGCGGCCTCGTCGAGGCCCAGGCGGTGCTCGGCGACCAGGCGCGCGAGCCAGCCCGCGTCCACGCGCCGGGCCACGTCGTGGCGCACCGGGATGGAGCAGTACGCGCGGGTGTCGTCGACGAACCCGGCCGTGTTGTAGAAGCCCGCGGTCTCGGTGACCGCCTCCCGCCAGCGGCGCAGCGCCTCGGGCGCGTCGAGGAACCACCACGGCGCGCCGACGAACATCGCCGGGTAGCCGCCGGCCAGCGGGGCCAGCTCGCGAGTGAACGTGTACTCGTCCAGGGTGTAGACGACGACCCGGAACCGCGGGTCGTGCCCGAACTCGTCGAGCAGTGGCCGCAGCGCGCTGGTGTACTCGGTCGCCACCGGGATGTCTCCGCCGACGTCGCGCCCGTGCGTGCGGAACAGCGCCGCGTTGTGGTTGCGCGACGAACCCGGGTGCAGCTGCATGACCAGCCCGTCGTCCACCGACATCCGGGCGAACTCGATCAGCATGTGCGCCCGGAACGCCTCCGCCTCGGCGGCCGTGGCCGGCGGGCCGGGGATCACGGGTGTGCCGTCCGGCGTCTGCGCCAGGCCGTCGTGCAGGGCTCGCTCGAACAGCAGCTTGGCCTCGTCGGCGGTCAGGCCGCCGGTGGCCGCCGTCGGGTGCCCGTGGTCGGAGCAGGTCGCGCCCGCGGCGATGAAGTCCAGCCGCCGCTGCGCCAGCGCGGCCAGGAAACCCTCGTAGGTCGTGGTGTCCAGACCGGTTATCTCGCCGAGTTTGGCCACCCGCGCGGCCCAGCCGGGCCAGTCCATGTCCACCAGGTCGTCCGGGCGGTACGTGGTGATCACCCGCCCGCCGGGGCCGCCCCAGCCGTCCGCGGCCAGCTTGGCGTGGCGGGACAGGTCGTCCAGCGGCGACTCGGTGGTGGCCAGCACCTCCAGGTTGAACTTGCCGAACAGCGCCCGGGGCCGGTATTCCGGCTGCTCCAGGCGCGCGGCCAGCTCGTCGTACACCCGGTCGGCGGTCTGCGGCCCGAACGGGGTCTCGATGTCGAACACCGTCTTGAACGTCTGCTCCAGCCACAGCCGCGACGGCGTGCCCCGGAACAGGTGCCAGTGCTGGGCGAAGGTGCGCCAGATGACCCGCGGGTCGGTCTCCACCGGGCCGCCGTCGACGCGCGGCACGCCCAGCCGGTCGGGTGTCACCCCCTGGCTGAGCAGCATGCGCGTCACGTAGTGGTCGGGCACGATGATGAGGCGGGCCGGGTCCGGGAACGGCGCGTCCTCGGCCAGGATGCCGGGGTCGACGTGGCCGTGCGGGCTGATCAGCGGCAGGTTCCGCGCATGCGTGTAGAGCTCCCGGGCGATCGCCCGGGTGCGCGCCTCCGCCGGGAACAGCAGGTCGTCCACGTGGTCACTCCCATTCCGAGATGTCGAGCAGTTCCGCCACGTCCACGCAACGCCCGGAGGCGATCGACGCGTTCGCGGCCAGGCCGGTCAGCAGCGAGCGCGCGCCGTCGAGCGCCGTCGCCGACCGGTGCAGCGGGTCGGCGTCGCCGCCGAAGAGCACCCCGGTCATGCGCACGTCCGCGCCGCCGTGGCCCTGCCGGTCGTACGCCGCCACCGGCACCTCGACCGGCGGCTCCCAGTAGCGGCGCAGCCGCAGCGAGACGCTGCCGGACTCGGCGGCGGCCTCGACGCCGTGCAGCGCGGCCGAGTGGCCCTTGACCGCGCCGGCCACCCCGGGTGCGACGTGGTCGGACTCGACGATGTCCAGCTCCAGGCGGCCCCGGCTGCCGTTGAAGGCGATCCGGTAACCCTCCCAGGGCGAGTACGCGGTGAGGTGGTACGACATGGTCGCGCCGCTCGCGTAGCGGACCAGGACCGCCATGTCGTCCTCGATGTCGGTGCCGGGGGCGAACACGTTCACGTCGCGGTGATACCCGTCGTGGGACTCGGCATCGAGGTAGAGCTCGGCCAGGTTCGGGTTGTCGGCCAGGTGCAGCGCGAACGGGTCGCCCTGGGCCGCCGGGGCGCCGTGGGCGCGGTTGTAGTCGCGGGCGTAGCCGTGGCGGGCGCCGTTCTCGCCGTACAGGAACAGCCGGCCCTCTGCGGTGACCCGCACCGGGGTGCTGTTCAGCCACCAGTTGACCAGGTCGAAGTGGTGGGTGGCCTTGTGCACCAGCAGGCCGCCGGAGTTGGCCCGGTCGCGGTGCCAGCGGCGGAAGTAGTCCGCGCCGTGGCGCACGTCGAGCAGCCACTCGAAGTGCACCGAGCCGATCTCGCCGATCGCGCCCTCGGCCAGCAGCGTCTTGACCTGCTCGTGCACCGGGTGGAAGCGGTAGTTGAAGGCGACCCCGACCTTGCCGTCGTTGCGCCGCACCGCCTCCAGGATGCGCCGGCACTTCGGCACGTCCACGGTCATCGGCTTCTCGGTCACCACCGCGCACCCGGCGTCGAGCGCCGCGACGATGTACTCGTCGTGCGTGGCGTCGACGCTGCACACCACGAGGGTGTCGACGCGCTCCTTGGCCAGCATCGCCGGCACGTCGCCGGCGTCGTAGGCCACGGCGGGCGGGGCGCCTGCCGCCTGCAGGCGGCGCTGCTGGGCGGCGATCCGGGCGGGGTTGACGTCGGCGAGTGCGACGAGTTCGCCATGGCTGGTGAGGGCCTGGGCGAACATCTGCGCTCGAGCCCCGGTCCCCACGATCGCGTACCGCGTGGTCATCCGGCCTCCTGGGCCTCATGCGACTACAAACGTTTGCAGCAGAACTAACCATCGCGGTCCTATCGCGTCAATGGCTGGCCCAGAATCTGCCTCGATTGTCCCGAATTTTCCGGCTGATGACACCACCAAGGTCCACTGTCGAAACCAGATCGACATCTTCGACCGTTGACACGGTCGCAACCGTTTGCATTAATGGGTCACCACCGTGATAGCCAACACAGGATCGCGTGTACACAAAGGAGTGCAGGTGCCGGCCACTATCCGCGATGTCGCCAAGGCCAGTGGCGTGCACGTCTCCACCGTGTCCCGCGCGTTCAGCGCACCGCAGTTGGTGAACGCCGAGACCCGGGCGCACGTGCTCGCCGCGGCGGAAGAGCTGGGCTACCGGCCCAACCGCGCCGCCCGTGCGCTGATCACCGGACGCACGCACAACATCGGGCTGATCGTGGCGGACATCGCCAACCCGTTCTTCCCGCCGCTGATCAAGGCAGCGGAGAGCCATGCCCGCGGCCGCGACTACCACGTCTTCGTCGCTGACACCAATGAGGACGCCGGTGTCGAGGAGGAGCTGGTGCTCGCCCTGGCCAAGCAGGTGGACGGGGTGCTGCTGTGCAGCCCCCGCATGAGCAACACACAGATCGAGCAGCTGTCCCGCGAGGTCCCGCTGGTCGTGGTCAACAGGCCGGTCCCCGGCCTGCCCGCGGTCGTGATGGACGTCGCGCAGGGCGCCCGGCTCGCGGTCGAGCACCTGGTCAGCCTCGGCCACCGCGAGATCGCCCTGCTGGGCGGCCCGCGCGGGTCCTGGACCAACCGCGAGATCCGCCGCGCGGCCACCCTCGCCGCCCGCACCGCGGGAGCCGAGCTGGTGGTCCTCGGACCCAACGCGCCCACCGAGGAGAGCGGGTCGGCCCAGGCCGAGGCCGTGCTGCGGGCCGGCGTCAGCGCCGTGCTCGCCTACAACGACCTCATGGCCGTCGGCCTGATCGACGCACTCGACCACCGCGGGGTCAAGGTGCCGGATCAGATCAGCGTCGTCGGGATAGACGACACCGCGCTGAGCCGCCGCACCCGCCCCATGTTGACGACGGTGGCCACCCCCACGGCGGCCGCCGGACGGGCAGCCGTCGACATGCTGCTCCAGCATGGCGACGACCGCCGCACCACCGCACTGGTAACGCTCCAGACCGAGTTGGTCATCCGCGACTCGTCAGGCCCGGGCCCGCATCGCACTGCGGGCCCGGGCAGGCGGCAGCAACCGCCCGTTGACGGTGTCGCTTCCGAGAGCAGGGAGTGAAAGCTATGCACCCAGCGACACCTGCGCCGGCCGACGAGCCGACGCAGCACAACGGTAGCCTGCCGGCGGGCGGTTGGAATCGCCGCCATCTGCTGCGCATGCTCGCCGGAACGGCCATCGCCGTTCCCGTCGGCGGCCTGCTGGCCGCCTGCGGCGGCGAGGAGGAGCCGGCGGCGCTCGACCCGAACGCCAAGTACACCGTCTCCTTCTTCTGGTGGGGCGGCGAGGCCCGCGCCAAGCTGACCGAGGAGGCGCTGAAGCTCTACACGAGCAAGCACCCCAACGTCACGATCACGCCCACCTGGCAGGCGTTCACCGGCTACTACGACAAGCTGGCCACCATCTCCGCCGGCGGCAACGCGCCCGACATCTTCCAGATCGACGACAACGGCCTGGCCGAGTACGCCGGCCGCAACGTCACCCTGGACCTGTCCAAGTACACGGCGAGCAAGAAGATCGACGTCTCCAAGCACCCCGAGAGCCTCACCAAGTACGGGCAGCTCGGCGGCAAGCAGGTGGCCATCGCCACCGGCGAGAACACCCCGGCGATCATCTACGACAAGACGAAGCTGACCGAGCTGGGCATCGAGGTGCCGCAGATCGGCTGGACGTACGACCAGATCATCACCTGGGGCGCCGGCGTCACCACCAAGGCGGGCGGCAAGTACTGGGGCCTGATGGACCCGAGCTCGGACTACAAGGCGCTGTGGCTGTGGCTGCGCGCCCAGGGCAAGGAGTTCTACGACGGCCCCAAGATCGCCTTCAGTGAGGCGGACCTGGTCGCGTGGTTCCAGCTGTGGGTGGACGCCCGGACCAAGGGCGCGACCCCGCCCGCCGACATCTGCCACGAGGCCGTCACCGGCAGCGTCGCGACGCAGCTCGTGGTCACCAAGAAGGCCGCCGTGTCCTTCATGTGGTCCAACCAGCTCTCCGAGATGCAGAAGGCCACGAAGAACGACCTGGCCATGACGGCATACCCGGGCGACCCGAAGGGCCAGTGGGCGCGCGCGTCGACGTACTGGGCGGCCTCGCGCACCACCAAGGCGCCCGACGTGGTGGCGGACATCATCAACTTCCTGGTCAACGACGTGGAGGCCGGCAAGATCCTGGGCGTGGACCGGGGTCTGCCGAACAACCTCGACGTGCGCAAGGCCGTCTCCGACGCGCTGACCGACCAGAAGATGAAGGACACGGTCTCCTTCGAGAACGAGATCACGCCGAAGTTCGGCCCGGCCCCCGCGCCGCCGCCGAAGGGCCACAGCGGCCTGCGCAACACGCTGCGCGACATCGCCGAGACGGTGTCGTACGGCAAGGCCACGCCCGAGGCCGCGGCCAAGCAGTTCTTCACCGAGGCAGCCGCCGCTCTGGCGTGACCTGACGCTGGTGGGACTCCCCCGGCGGCCCGCGGTACAGGCGGGCCGCCGGACCACCACCAGCGGACACGGGCCCGGCCCGGCCGATCGGCGGCCCGGGGCCGGGCCCGTTCCATCTCCGCCGTTTTCGTTCTCGTTCCTGGAAGGGGACCGCGCGTGGCACTCACCACGGCCTCCCGACCGGCCCTCCCGGTCCCGGCGGCAACGCCGCCGCCGGCGCGCGGCCGGCGTAAGAAGAACTACGCCTCCCGCCGCGCCGAGGGCCTGGCGGGCTACGTCTTCCTGTCCCCGTGGCTGATCGGCCTGATGGCGATCACCGCGTTCCCGATGCTGCTCTCGCTCTACCTGAGCTTCACCAACTACGACGTGCTGTCGAGCTGGGAGTTCGTGGAGTGGGTCGGCTTCGACAACTACAAGAAGATCTTCACCCTCGACCCGACGTTCTGGCAGTCGGTGCGGGTCACCCTCACGTTCGGCCTGATCGCGATCCCGCTGAAGCTGGTCGCATCGCTGGGCGTGGCCCTGCTGCTCAACCGGGAACGCCGCGGCGTGGGCCTGTTCCGCAGCATGTTCTACCTGCCGTCGCTGCTCGGCGGCTCGGTCGCGCTGGCCCTGGTCTGGGTCGCCATGTTCAACGGCGAAGGCGCGTTCAACGCCGGCCTGAGCCTGTTCGGCATCGAGGGCAACAACTGGATCAACGACCCGGACTGGGCACTGGCCACCCTGATGGTGCTCACCATCTGGCAGTTCGGCGCACCGATGGTCATCTTCCTGGCCGGGCTCAAGCAGGTCCCGACAGAGCTCTACGAGGCCGCACAGGTCGACGGGGCCAGCAAGTACAAGCAGTTCTTCCACATCACGCTGCCGATGCTGTCCCCGGTCATCTTCTTCAACCTGCTGCTGGAGACGATCAACGGCTTCCAGGGCTTCACCTCGGCCTTCGTCATCAGCAACGGCACCGGCGGCCCGCTGGGCGCGACCAAGCTCTACACCCTGCACATCTACGACAAGGCCTTCACCGACTTCGAGATGGGTTACGCCTCCGCGCTGGCCTGGATCTTCCTGGCGGCGATCGGCCTCATCACGATCGTCTTCTTCAGCACCGGCAAGTTCTGGGTGCACTACTCGGACGGAGAGAACTGATGGCCCGCGTACGTGGCTGGGTGCGGGTGCTGGCCCTGCTCGGCGTGCTGGCGATCGTGCTCTACCCGCTGATCTGGGTGCTGGGCTCGTCGCTGAAGTCGCCCACCGAGGTGACCAGCAACCTCTCCGTCTGGCCCGAGGAACTGACCTGGTCGAACTACTCCGACGGCTGGAGCTACATCCCCGGCGTCAGCTTCGCCCGCTTCTTCGGCAACAGCCTGGTGATCTCGCTGGCCACGGTGGTCGCGAACGCGGCCTCCTGCCTGGTCACCGCGTACGCGTTCGCGCGGCTGCGGTTCTGGGGCCGCAAAGGCTACTTCGCGCTCATGATCGCGACGCTGCTGCTGCCCGGCCACGTCCTGATCGTGCCGCAGTACGTGCTGTTCAGCGAGTTCGGCTGGATCGACACCCCGCTGCCGCTGATCCTGCCGAAGCTGCTGGCCACCGAGGCGTTCTTCATCTTCCTCATGGTCCAGTTCATGCGGGGCATCCCCCGCGAACTCGACGACGCCGCCAAGATCGACGGTTGCGACCCGTACCGCACGTTCTGGCACGTCATCCTCCCGCTGTCGCGACCGGCCCTGATCACGACGGCGATCTTCTCCTTCATCTGGACCTGGAACGACTTCTTCACCCAGCTGGTCTACCTGCCCAGCGTGCCCAGCTACACCGTGCCGGTGGCGCTGCGGCTGTTCATCGACTCCAGTGGCCAGACCTCCATCGGCCCGATGCTGGCCATGTCGGTACTCTCCCTGCTTCCGGTGTTCCTGTTCTTCCTGGGCTTCCAGCGCTTCCTGGTCCAGGGCATCAACACCAGCGGACTGAAGGGCTGAGACATGACGGCGACGACCACCACGGACTGGCGCGACACCCTGCGTGACGCGGCCGACCTCGCCCTGGTCGGCATCGTGGTGACCGTCGCGGCGGTGCCGGTCGTGACGACCGGCGCCGCCGCCGCCGTCGGCGCGCAAGCCGTGCACCAGCGCTTCACCGACGGCCACTGGCCCGGCCCGCGCGACCTGCTCCGCTCCTTCGGCCGGCGGCTGCTGCCAGGCGCGCTGGCCACGATCGTCCTGCTGGCCGCGCTGCTGCTGCTCACCCTCAACATCTTCTGGCTGAACCAGGGCCTGGTCCCCGGCGGCGGGGTGCTGCTGGGGGTCACGGCCGTCGCGGCGGTGGCGGTCCTCGGCCTGGCCGCGCTCGCGATCCCCTTCCTCGGCCGCGGCTACACCTACCGCCGCGCTCTGCGTACCGCGCTCTCCCGCCCGGCCCTGATCGTGACCTGCGCGGGCGTCATCGGCATCGCCTTCCTGATCGGCTCCATCCTCCCGATCACCGCCCCCCTCCTGGTGGGCTACCTCCTCCTGGCCCTGCACACCATCGCCCGCCGCGTCCCGTGATCCACGCCTGATCTGGGCTCTGCAGTTTCGGGAAACTGCACGAATCTCGACTGGCGAAACTGCAGTTTCCCCGAAACTGCAGCGGCAACACAAAGAGGTACGCGAGGTCGGTCAGGCTGTGGCGATGAGCTGTGCCAGTGCGAACGCGATGGCTTCGCATTCAGGCTTGGTGAGTGTGGCCTGATGCCGACGCACAAGCCGGTCAGTGGACAACGCCTTGACTTGATCACACATAGCGAATCCCCGCCGGCCCGCGAGATTGATCTCGGGCTGCCAAACGAGCTGGCGGTCAGTGGTCGTACAGGGAACCATGAGTGCCAGACCGTTGGGCAGCGAGCACGCCAATGTCGAGCCGACGACGACGGCAGGTCTCTCCCCCGCCTGCTCATGCCCCACCTGCGGGTTGAACTGCACCCACCACACCTGCCATGGAGCAACCTTGAGGCGACGCTGGGGAGGAGTCACTCAGCGACCGCCACATCCAGTTCCGCCCACTCACGTGCCTCGCTGCGATAGCCAGCCAGTGCCTCAGGGTCCGCCTCCAGCCGTGCCGCGTCCTGGGCCGCCCGATGCTGCCAGATCAACACCCGAAGCGTCTCGTCGAGGCTCGCCCCGTTGAACTCCTCGGCGGCGATACGCGCCAGCGCATCACGATTCTCTGTCGACACACGCATACTTGTCTGCATACATTGAGTATACGCCGTGGCGCATAAGCGCGATAGTTACGCGAGCAGCACCGCGCCACGAAATCCTCATCCCACTCCGCCAATCGCCGGTGCGGCTACTTAGTCAAGATAGTCTGCAGAGTCGATCAGTCATATGTGCGATCACCGTCGGACAACCAATCCGTAACGGCCCCGAATGATAGGCGCACTTAAGATCCTGGGCCACGACGAGTGACCCTGCAGCCACACGACCGCCGATAGGCGGGGCACCATGCGCAGGCACCCCGCCTATCGGCCTGACCGGGTCAGCCGTTCGGGAAGAGCATGGCGAAGTCGGCGAAGGCCATCGCGACGTCGCTCTGCGCCCAGAACCGGTGGTAGTTGAAGCTCGGCGCGGGTCCGCCGTCCAGGTGCGCCTGGACCTTGGCCCAGTCCGGGTCCTGCTTGTACCAGGACCGGATGTCGATGAACGACTTGCCGGCCGTGATGATGTCGCCGTTGGGCATGTCGCCGGTCCAACCGGACGGGACGTAGATGCCCTGGCCGGTGGTGGCGTTGTAGACGTCGTCGAACCGCGAGTAGTCGCCGCGGGTCTCGGTCGTCGAGACGCCCTTGCTCTCGGCCTTGGCGTACAGCGCGTCGATGAGGCCCTTGCCGGTGGTCTTCGCCGCGGCGTTGCCGGACTTGGCGGCGTAGAACAGCAGCGCGCGGGCCAGCGACGCGGCGACGCCGACGTCCTGGCCGGTGCTGGTCACCGTGACGTGCAGGTTGGTGTTGGCGGCCGGGCTGGACGGGTTCCAGGTCGTCGGCGCGCCGGACCAGCCGAGCTCGGACGGGACGGCGAAATTCGTGCCGCTGACCGTGGTGTTGGCGACGGCCCACGGCACCCACTTGTCGAGCAGCGCCTTGGCCTTGGTGTTGCCGGTGGCGTAGTACAGCTCGGCGATGCGGCCCATCGACCAGACCTGCATGCCGAACCACTGGTTCGACGGCGGGTCGTGGTAGACCGGCTTCTCGTCGTAGAACATGCCGTAGAAGGTGGGCGTGTTCGCGGGCGGCGTGGCGTACGAGCCGGCCCAGCTGTTGGTCGCGCCGCCGGCGATGCCGCCCTCGGAGGACTGCAGCCACTGGTAGAACTCCAGCTGGCGGTTGAAGCTGTTGGTCCAGTCCGCGTTCGCGGTCGGCGACTGCGGCTTCAGCTCGTTGACGTTGGCGAGCGCGTACGCCGCCATCGGGTTCTGGTAGCCGAAGTGGTTGAAGCTGGAGCCGATGCGCCACGACCAGGCCGACGTGAGACCGCCGCCCCAGGCGTAGTACCAGGACATCAGGTAGTGCATCGAGTCACGGCCGGTGCCGGCGGCGCAGGTGGTCGCGCCGACGCAGTTGCCGATCTTCTTGAAGTACTTGTCGAACATGGCGTAGCGCAGGTAGTCGCCCATCTTCGCCGCCTTGGTGAGCGTCGACGCGATCTGCGACTGCTTG
Source organism: Catellatospora sp. NPDC049133 (assembly GCF_040648455.1). Classification (NCBI taxonomy): domain Bacteria; kingdom Bacillati; phylum Actinomycetota; class Actinomycetes; order Micromonosporales; family Micromonosporaceae; genus Catellatospora; species Catellatospora sp. NPDC049133. The sequence continues at coordinate 149,095 of NZ_JBEZDT010000003.1, read as the reverse complement.
CCCTGCTCGGTGGCCCAGGTCAGCGCCCAGTAGGCGGCCTCGATGGCACGGGCGTCGGCGTCGGGGGCGTTGGTGTACTTCCACTGCGCCGCGGGCGCGCTGGACTCCTTGACGAACAGGTCCAGGTAGCCGTTGGGGCCGCCGTGGTTGAGGTTGTCGCAGCTCGGCTGCGGGATGGTCTCCCAGACCGACTCCTGCGGGCCCCGCTGGAAGGTGTTGATGTACGCCGGGCGCGTGGTGCCGTTGCCGCAGCGGCCGAAGCCGTACTTGTTGTCGACGTCGAGCAGCCAGTGCATGCCGTAGATGCTGCCGTTGCCGTAGGTGCTGGTCAGCTCGCTGCGTAGCGGGTCGACTCCGACGGGCACGCTGGGCTGCAGCTGCGACGGGTAGTTGGCCGGGGTGAGGTGCTCGGCCGCGTACTGCGGGGTGCCGGCCACGCCCGCGTTGGGCTGGTCGGTCGCCGACGGGATGATGTACTGCTCCATCACCGTCCAGGCCTGGTTGAACTTGGTCCAGTCCTGGGTGAACCGGCCGTAGTAGGCCTCCAGCCACAACCAGTAGGAGAACGCCTCGCTGGTGGTCTCGTGGCCGTAGTCGGGCGCCTCGACGATCAGCGTCTCGATCGAGTGGTACGGCACGCCCTCGGGCGAGAAGTATCCGTTGGCCGTGTTCTTGATCTTGTTGTACTGCTCGATGAAGCGCTGCGTGTAGACGTTGACCTCGTCGTCGGCCTCGGTCGCGGTGACCACGCCGGGGTCGTACCCGGTGGCGCTGGCGGTGATGGTCGCCGAGCCGGAGGCGTTGTCCGCGTCCTGCGCCGCCGCCAGGGTGACCGTCTGCTCGGTGCCCCAGTTGCTGGTGCTGAACGTCAGCGTCGCGCCGGTGGAGACCGAGACGTCGGTGTCACCGGCGGTGCGGGCGACGGCCACGGTCAGGTTCGCCGACGGCGCGGCCGACAGCTTCACCTTGAACGTGTTCGTGGCGCCCTCGGGCACGCTCACCGCGGCCGTGCTCGCCGCGTTGACCAGCACCTTCGGTGCAACGGAGGCGTCGACCACGACGGTGGTGTTGGCCGTGGCGGTCGCGCCGCCGCTGTCGGTCGCCTTGGCCTGGAACACGTAGGTGCCGACCGGCAGCGCCGAGACGTCCCAGGTGTACGGCGACGCGGTGTCCGAGCCGAGCAGCAGCCCGTCGCGGTAGAACTCCACCTTCGACACGGTGCCGGGCGAGGTGTCCGCCGCGGTCGCCGCGATGGTGAACGCCGCGGGGGCGGTGTAGTGGGTGTTGTTGGCCGGCGCGGTGATGCTCACCGTCGGCGCCGGGTTGGCCCCGGTGCACGCCGTGCCGTTGATGGTGAACGACGTCGGCGACGAGTACGTGCCGCTCCAGCGGCCGTTGAAGCCGATGCCGGTGGACCCGTTCGTCGGCACGTTGCCGTTGTAGTTCAGGTTGGTCGCGGTGACGTTCTGGCCGGACACGGCATAGTTCGCCGACCAGCCGGGCAGGGTGACGGTCTGCCCGGAGGGCAGCGTGAAGCCGAGCGTCCAGCTCGTCCACGGGTCACCGAGGTTCTTCAGAGTCAGGTTGGCGGTGAAGCCGCCGGAGCCGGGGGCTTCGGTCCACGGGTTGGCGGTGTAGACGACCTCGCAGGCGACTGCGGCCTGGGCCGGGCTCGCCGCCACCACCAGACCGCCGAGGGCGACGACCGCCGCCGTGGCGACGGCGCCTGAGCGCCGCAGGATTCTGTGGCGGGAACGCCGCAGTGTGTGCAACAAGATGAGCTCCTCGCGAAGACGCCGGGACCAGGTCCCGGCGGGAAACCGTTCGAGCCGTCGGCGATGACGGCGGTGCCGCAACGGCGCGTCCATGCCCTGACGTGCCGTGTCGCGCGAACGTGGCTCCCGGTCGCGAATTCCGATCAGTCTTGCATGGGAGCGCTTCCATCGCAAGGGGTCACTGCCCGCCTCACCAAGATCGTCCGACTTGCCGGGCAACCGGGCGAAAGCGGGCTCAAGATACGCACGTTTGCCCGGCAAGTCGGCGGAACAAGGCGGACCGCGCCGAACGCGGGCCGCCGCACTGGAAGAATGATCGGTATGACCGTTCCTGACGTGACCCTCAACAACGGCGTCCTGATGCCCCAGCTCGGCTTCGGCGTGTGGCAGGTCGATGACGACGCGGCGGAACACGCCGTGACCACGGCGCTGCGGGCGGGCTACCGGAGCATCGACACCGCCATGATCTACGGCAACGAGCAGGGCGTCGGCCGTGCGCTGAGCGCCGCCGGGGTGCCCCGCGAGCAGCTGTTCGTCACCACGAAGCTGTGGAACACCGACCACGAGTACGACAAGGCCCTGCGCGCCTTCGACGAGAGCCTGGACCGGCTCGGCCTCGACTACCTCGACCTGTACCTGATGCACTGGCCGGTGCCGTCGCAGGACCGCTACACCGAGGCCTGGCGCGCGATGGAGAAGCTGTACGCCGACAAGCGGGTGCGCGCCATCGGCGTGTCCAACTTCACCGTGCAGACGATGAGCCGCCTGCTCGACGAGTTCGACGTGGTGCCCGCCGTCAACCAGATCGAGCTGCACCCGCGCTTCCCGCAGGAGGAGCTGCGCAAGCTGCACGCGGTGCACGACATCGCGACCGAGGCGTGGAGCCCGCTGGGCCAGGGCAAGGGCCTGCTCGACGACCCGGTGCTGGGACGGATCGCGGCCAAGCACGGCCGGACCCCGGCGCAGGTGGTGCTGCGCTGGCACCTGCAGCTGGGCAACGTGGTCATCCCGAAGTCGGTGACCCCGTCGCGCATCGTCGAGAACATCGCCGTGTTCGACTTCGCCCTCGACGACGAGGACATGGCGGCGATCGCCGGCCTGGACAACGGCGGCCGCATCGGCCCCGACCCGGCCGTCTTCGCCTGGATGGGCTGACCAGGAGTCCACAGCGGACGGACGCCTGGCGGCTCGGTTATGCCGCAAGGCGTCCGTCTCGTTATGCTCGCCGACGTGTCTGTCACGGGGCGGGGCGGCCTGAGCCGCAGGTTGGCCAGAGGGCTGGTGGACCAGGCGACACCCGGGCTGCGCTGGGCCGTGGCGGTGGTGCTGCTGGGCGTGTCCGGGCTGTTCGGCGGCCTCGACACGGTGGCCGATCCGCAGGCGGAAACCGTCGCGGCGGGCACGCTCGTGCCGGGCGGGCCGTGGGAGGTCACCATCCACGAGGCGGGCATCCGCCGGGAGCTGGGCAAGCTGCGGCTGAAGAACGAGGGCGACCGTTGGCTGTACGTGATCGCCACGGTCCGGATCACCGCCGAGGAGAGCACGATGCTGCCCTCCGACCTGCTGGTGCTGGAGGGCGTGACCGGGCTTGTCGCGCCGACCCCGGAGGAGTCCGCGTTGGAACGTGACGGCAGCCGCCTGCGCCTGCTGCAGCCGGACATGCCCGAGCGGATCTGGTTCGTCTGGGAGCAGTCGGGCGGCGCGCCCGTGCCCACGTCGCTGACCATCTCGGTGGAGCAGCGCACCTGGCGCGAGGACTCCCTCGGCGGCGAGTGGCACTGGATGGACGCGGACGCCAAGGGCGACGACAATCCGGCCGGCCGCGTCACCGTGCCCGTCAAGGCTGATACGACGCCTCCGTCGGCCAGTCCGTCGCCCAGCGCCGAGCCTTCGGCGTCCACCCGGCCCCGGCCGTCGGCGAGTCCCAAGCCGTCCACCAGCCGCTCTCCGAGCGCCAGGCCGACGCCGTGAGCCGAGGAGACGACGCGTGAAACTGCTGCGCTGGTTGGGGTCCGCCGTGTTCGTGCTGGCCGCGCTCGCCGCGGCGCAGGCCGTGCAGACCGCCGAACCCACCCTCAACGACGCCCGGCGGCCCTTCCCGGTGGTCGGACAGGTCGGCGAGGACGTGCACGCCCGCACCTTCACCGCGCGGGTGCAGCAGGTGCGCTGCGCGGCCGCCTTGAAGATCGGCGAGCACGTGCTGGACACCCAGGGCGTCTGGATCGTCGCCAAGCTACGAGTGGGCGCCCGGTCCGAGCCGACCAGCATCGCGTACGCCGCGGCGCGTGACGCCGCCGACCGGGTCTTCCAGACCACTGACCGCGTTTCGCTGGACCTGGTCACGGGCGGGCTCACCATGCAGCCGGGGCTGCCGTACGAGGGAGAGATCGCCATCGAGGTCCCCACCGCTGCGGCGGGGGGCCTCATCCTGCTGCTCGCCGACAACAGCATCGACCAGCGGCTGGACTCCATGACCGAGATCCCGCTGCCGATCTCCGACGGGTCGGCGTGCTCGCCGGAGCCCACCACCCTGCTCGCCGCGCGGGCCGTGTCGTGAGGGGCCCGGACTCGCTGGGCCGCGGCTGGTGGCGGCGCAACGTCTGGGGCCTGGTCGCCGTGGTGCCGACGCTGGCGCTGATGCTCGCCGCGGCGGGCTACTCCGATCTGGAGTTCTGGCAGCGCGGCAAGCCGCAGGTGGTGCGGCCCGCCGCGGACGGCGTCGCCGAGTTCGCGGGGCTGCGGATGCGGGTGGCCGAACTGGCCCCGGCCACGGACTTGAAGCGCGGCGGCGACCGCCCCTTCGTCGTGCCGGACAACATGACGGCTTGGCGGGTGGTGCTCGACGTCGAGGGCCCCACCGACCTCGGGCCGGACGAGGTCGTCTACTGCGACATCAGCATCGAGGACACCGCCGGCAACCGCTACGGCGACCAGCCACGGGAGCTGTCCTCGGCGCGTACGCCGCTGGGCAACTGCAACCCGGAGAACAGCCCTGTGCCCGCCGGGTCAGGCCGATACCAGACCGTCGCCCATTTCGTCACGCCGCGCGGGGTGGAGATCGCCGCGGTGCGGGTCTTCTTCGGCGGCGTCGACCAGACCCGGTACGTGCGGTTCGACCGCTGACTGCACCCGCAGCACACGGTCGACGGTAGCGGCGACCAGGCACAGCAGCAGCACCATGCTGACCGCGTCGTTCAGCACGCTGAGCGGGCCGGACAGCGGCCGCCACACCTCGTTGACGTCCTGTGCGCCGATCAGGGCCCGCTCCAGCTCCCACAGCCAGGTCGGCAGCGTCTGCACGGCGACGAACAGCACGCAGAACATCAGCATCGGCACCTTGCCCGCGTGCGCGAGCAGCCGGAAGCTCTGCGCCAGCGGCGCGATGGTCTCGCGCACGTTGGCGGTGCTCGCGGCGCTGAGCTTGCGGATCGGCGCGGGCAGCTTCGCCCACCGGCGGGCCGCCCGCACCGCCCGCGCGGCGGCCTTCCGGTTCAGCGGCGGCGTGCCCAGGCTCTGCCCGTACACCACCGCGCCGACGATGAGCCAGGCCAGCGGCACGACGAGCACGACGTCGAGGGACAGGAACAGTGCCGAGAACCACGTCCCGACCGCGCGCACCGGCTCCTCCAGCGGGCCGAGCTGCGCGACGGCCTGATGCCAGCCGTTCAGCGCCGCCCGGTAGGCCCGCCGGTGCTCGACGTAGGGCAGCACCTTGTCGCTGACGCCCGACACGAACACCGCGACCAGGGTCAGCGACAGCACCTCCAGGTAGGCCCGCACGAAGCCGATCCAGCTCCACATCCGGTCGGCGCGCAGGCCGAGCAGGAAACGCAGCACCAGCGCGACGACCGACACCACGATCAGCGTCGTGTTCAGCGTGAACGGCAGGCGGTCGGCGAGCGTCAGCGCGGACGGGTCGGTGATCGCCTCGGCCCTGCTGTGCTCGTCCTGGAACACCTCCAGGATGTAGGTGCTGCGGTCCTCGGCGAAGTAGTCGTAGGAGGCGTACACGACGATGAACGGCAGCAGCACGCTGGCCACGTGCGCCAGGGCGCGGAAGCGCTGCCCCGGCTCGCCCTCGGGTGTCGCGACCGGCAGCGAGCGTGACAGCACCCGCAGCATCAGCACCAGCGCGGTCATCACCGCGACCGGGACCAGGGCGAAGACCAGGAAGCCGAAGACGCCGTCGAGCTTGCTGGCCTGCACGGCCACCAGGGTCACCCCGCGCCGGGCCGCGAACCCGGCGAACACCAGCGCGAACAGCACCGGCCAGTGCCGCCGCAGCAGCACCCCGACGGTGCCGAGCACCGCCGCGAGGTGGCGCAGCGACCAGACGATGCCGTGGCGGGGTGCGGGTGTCGCGACCACGGGCGAAACCGGCGCGAGCGGAGAGGGGGTGACCGTCACGGGAGCACGGTACCGTCCACGGCGGATGGTCAGCCGTCCGCCCGCTGCGCGATGAGCAGACCGACCCCGTCGAGGATGCGGTCGAGTCCGAACACGAACTCGTCGTACGGCTCGTCGGCCTGGTCGAACACGCCGGCCGCGATGACCCGGCCCAACGCCGGGAAGCGCGCCGGGTCGACGAGCAGTTTCAGCAGCTTCGCCTTGCGCACGCTGCGCGGCAGCGCCTCCGGCCGGTTGGCGGTCTCCGCGCTCGCCGGACTCCGCCGAGGCCGGCACCGGTGCTCGATCGGCGGCATCCGCGGCCCGGGCCGCACGTGTGCCGGAGCCGGCCGCGGAGCAGACAGCACAGGACCGGACGGTCACCATTTGACAATCAGAGGGAAGGCTAACCTAACCTAGGATCGTGCACGTCGGCCGTCGGCCTCCTGTGGGATGCCACGGGCCGGTGGCCGCGCCTGGCGTCCCCTCCGTCCTCCGGCCCTCTGGAGCTCCCGCGCATGACCGAACCGATGGTCTGGCGGCTGTTCACCGTGCAGGTGCAGTCCGTCGCCGAACTCAGCCCCACCTTCAAGCGGTTCACCTTCGCGGGGCCGGACCTCGCCGACTTCGCCGACTGCGGGTACGACCTGCGCCTCAAGCTGGTGCTGCCCGCGCCGACGGGCGGGTTCGCCGACCTGGACCACGGCCCGGACTGGTACGCCACCTGGCGCGCCACCCCCGACGAGCGGCGCAACCCGCTGCGCACCTACACGGCCCGGTACGTGCGCCCGGAGCGGTGCGAGGTCGACGTGGACGTGGCCTTGCACGGCGATGCCGGACCCGCGTCGCGCTGGGCCCGCACCGCCCGGCCTGGCGACAAGATCGTCCTGATGGGACCCAACGCCGTGCACCCCGGCCCGCACGGCGGTGTCGAGTTCGTGCCGCCCGCGCCCGGCGTGCCGGTCCTGCTGGCCGGGGACGAGACCGCGGTCCCCGCCATCGCGGCGATCCTGGAGCGGCTGCCCGCGGACACGTTCGGCGCGGCGCTGCTGGAGGTGCCGTACGCCGCCGACGTGCTGGCGCTGACCGCCCCCGCCGGGGTCTCCGTGCGCTGGCTGGCCCGCGACGGGGCCGCCCACGGCAGCCTGCTCGTGCCCGCGGTGCAGGAGGCCGCGGCGCGCCTGGTGCCGGTGCCCGGCGCGGCCGAGGCCGTCGAGGACGTCGACGTGGACCACGACATCCTGTGGGAGGTCCCCGAAACCACGGCCAGTGGGCGGCTGTACGCCTGGCTCGCCGGTGAGGCCGCGGTGATCCGCACCCTGCGCCGCCACCTGGTCAGCGAACGCGGCCTGGACCGCAAGTCGGTCGCGTTCATGGGCTACTGGCGCCAGGGCCGCACCGAGGAGGGCTGACCCGCCCGACTCGCGGTCCGCGGTCCGCGGTCCGCAGTTCGCGGTTCGCGGTTCGCGGTTCGCGGTTCGCGGTTCGCGGTCGAGATCGCCGTTTGTGGTCAGAAGCTGCGGTCTGGCCGCAGGTTCTGACCGCATACAGCGATCTTCCTTCCGACGCGGCCCGGGAACGGCCGGCCGGGGCAGGCCGAGTTACGGGGCGGCGTTCATCAGGTCCAGGGCGCTCTGTTGACGGGCGGCGTCGAGTTTGTCGACGGGCCCGGCCCAGCGCAGGCCGTACAGGTCGAGCGGGGTGCGGTCGGCGGCGTACGCGGCGTCGGCCTGGCGGCGCAGGTAGGCCGTGTAGGGGCGGTCGGGCAGCGCGTTGTTCAGGGCGGCGAGGCCACGCACGTACGCCCCCTTGAACGAGGGCCCGTCCGCGCCGCAGTCCCCACCCTCGCACGGGTCGCGCAGGATGCCGTTGACGTGCAGCAGCCCGGTCGTGGTGGACGCGTCGGCGAGCCGCCGCGCGGTGGTGAGCAGGCTCGCGTCCCCGGTGGCTCGGTGCAGTTCCACCAGCCCGCCCAGGGGCACGCCCTGGTTGTACGACCACACCGGCTGGCCGTTGTTCCGGCAGGTCGACAGGTTGACCCCGTCGTTGATCAGCGAAGACGCGTTGATCATCCCGGTGCCCTGGAACCAGGTCCACGTCGCCCGCGCCCGGTTCAGGTACACCGCGTCGCCCGCGATCCGGTTGTGCAGGGCCGCGTTGACGTGCAGGTAGAGGCCGTTCGCGATGGCGTTCTTCGCGGTCCGCGCGGTGCTCCACCAGACCCCGCCGCCGCAGACCCCGTCCCAGTACGCCGCCATGTGGTCGGCGGCCACCCGGGCCGTGCTCAGGTAGCGGGCCTCGCCGGTGAGGTCGTACGCGGCGATCCAGGCCAGCGCCCACCAGCCGGTGTCGTCGATGTACTCGTTGCGGAAACTCCCCTGGTACGCGCTCAGGTTGAGGTCGTAGGTGCGCCCGATCGCGTACCGGTAGCTGCCCATGCCGGTGACCCGGACGTTGTCGATGAGCGCGGTCAGCGCGTTGGCCGTGTTCCACCAGCCGGTGGTGTCGAACCGCCCGGTGGCCAGGTTGTAGGAGGTCATCAGCCCGGTGGCGGCGGCGGTGCGCCGGTTGCCCGCGTTCCAGGTGGTGCGCGCCCAGGTGGTGCACGCGATCTCGGGGCGGTCGCCGGCCTTGCCGCAGGCGCGCAGCGCGCCGACGCCGAGCCCGGCCCAATCGTCGACGTTGAACATCGCGGTGCGCCAGCCGCGCTGTCCCGCCGGCACGGCCACGTCGCCGAGCAGGCCCGTCCAGGTGCGGCCGCCGTTGAAGGAGCGGTCGAGCCAGACCCGGTCGCCCGCATTGCCGTTGGCGATGCTCGCCCAGCCCATGGCGTCGGCGTCGTCGAAGTGCAGCACGATCTGCCGCCCCCAGACCCCGGCACTGACCGGTGCCCGGTCGCCCGGGGACAGGGCCGGGTCGCGCCCGTCGCAGTAGCGGTTGCAGATCGGGGCCGCCGCGGCGGCGCTCGCCATCGGCCCGGCGATCAGGCCCGCGACGGCGAGCCCGGCGGCCAGGAGACGTACCGGCAGTCGCATGTGAACCTCCTGCTCAGGGATGAACCGGGATGCAGGAGAGCGCTCTCACTGAGCACTCATGTAACAGGAGGTTTACATTTTCGTCAACGTCGATGGAATGCCAACCTCGGTCAGGCCGCGGCCAGCGTCTCCAGCACCCCGTCGCCGTACTTGGCCAGCTTGTTCTCGCCGACCCCGCTGATCCCGCGCAGCTTGCCGAGTGAGTCCGGGGCCGACGCGGCGATCTCGCGCAGGGTCGCGTCGTGGAAGATGACGTATGCCGGGACGCCCTGCTCCTTGGCGGTCGCGGCACGCCAGGCCCGCAGCGCCTCGAACCGGGGCACCGCGTCGGCGGGCAGCTCCGTCACGGCCGCCGCGGCCGCGGACTTGCGCGACGAACCCGACGAGCGGGCGGCGCGCTCCGGCTCGCGGCGCATCATCACCTCACGGCGGCGGCCCAGCACGTCGGCGCTGGCGTCGGTCAGCGCCAGGGTGCCGTGCTCGCCCTGCACCGCCAGCAGCCCCTGGGCCAGCAGTTGGCGCACCACGCCGCGCCACTCGGACTCCTGCAGTTCGGTGCCGATGCCGAACACGGTCAGCTCGTCGTGGCGATGCTGCGCCACCTTGTCGGTCTTGCGGCCGAGCAGGATGTCGATCGACTGCCCCGCGCCGAAGCGCTGGTTGCGCTCGCGCTGCAGCCGCAGCACGGTCGACAGCAGCTTCTGCGCGGGCACCGTGCCGTCCCAGGACTCCGGCGGGACCAGGCACGTGTCGCAGTTGCCGCACGGCTCGCCCTGCTGGCCGAAGTAGGCCAGCAGCTGCGTGCGGCGGCACTGCACTGTCTCGCACAGTGCCAGCATCGCGTCCAGGTGCGCGGCCAGCCCGCGCCGGTAGGCGGCGTCCCCGGCCGAGCTGTCGATCATCTTGCGCTGCTGCACCACGTCCTGCAGGCCGTAGGCCAGCCAGGCCGTCGACGGCAGCCCGTCGCGCCCGGCCCGGCCGGTCTCCTGGTAGTAGCCCTCGACCGACTTCGGCAGGTCGAGGTGGGCGACGAAGCGCACGTCCGGCTTGTCGATGCCCATGCCGAACGCGATGGTGGCCACCATGACCAGCCCGTCCTCGCGCAGGAAGCGGGACTGGTTGGCCGCGCGCGTGGCCGCGTCGAGTCCCGCGTGGTAGGGCAGCGCGTCGATGCCCTGCTGCACCAGGAACTCCGCGGTCTTCTCCACCGACGCCCGGGACAGGCAGTAGACGATGCCCGCGTCCCCGGCATGCTCGGTGCGCAGCAGCTCCAGCAACTGCTTCTTCGGGTCGTTCTTCGGCACGATGCGGTACTGGATGTTGGGCCGGTCGAAGCTGGAGACGAACAGGCGCGCCTGCGTCAACTGCAGGCGCTGCGCGATCTCGGTGCGGGTGGCGGTGGTCGCGGTCGCGGTCAGCGCGATGCGCGGCACGTCCGGCCAGCGCTCGTGCAGCACGGACAGGGCCAGGTAGTCGGGCCGGAAGTCGTGGCCCCACTGCGACACGCAGTGCGCCTCGTCGATCGCGAACAGCGAGATCTTGCCGCGCTCCAGCAGGCGCAGCGCCGAGCCCGAGCTCAGCCCTTCGGGCGCGAGGTAGAGCAGGTCCAGCTCACCCGCGACGAACTGCGCCTCGACCACGCGCCGCTCGTCGAGGTCGAGGGTCGAGTTGAGGAAGCCCGCCTTCACGCCCAGCGCGGTGAGCGCGTCGACCTGGTCCTGCATGAGCGCGATCAGCGGCGAGACCACCACGCCGACGCCGGGCCGGACCAGAGCCGGGATCTGGTAGCACAGCGACTTGCCACCACCGGTCGGCATGAGCACCAGGGCGTCGCCGCCGCCGATCACATGCTCGATGATCTCCTGCTGCTCGCCGCGGAACGAGTCGTAGCCGAAGATCCTGCTCAACACCTGCGAAGCATCCTGCACCCGTCGATCCTATGGACCGGCCCCGACGACACGCATGCCGGTGCGACGACGGCAACACGACCAGGGGCGCGTCACTCACCCGCCGGACGCGCCCGCCGCTCCACCAGCGCGCTCGTCACGCGGGTGATCACGTCGTACGGGATCGGCTCGCGCAGCGGGAAGCGCAGGGTGCCCTTGGCCGCCCGGTACGGCGCGACGACCTCCTCGAACGACGCGTCCCCGTCCGGCACGGGGTACACCGAGACGTGGTGCTTCCAGCCGGCGAAGTACACGAGATACCGCCCGTCCAGGGTGATGGTGGGGATCCCGTAGCTGATGTTCTGCCCCGCCTGCGCCGGCGCGGCGGCCAGGATCGTCTGCCGGACCTGCCGCAGCACGTCCTGCACCTCCTCGGGGAACGAGTCGATGTATTCGTCGATCGTGGTGAACCGGGCCGCCATTCATTCATCATCCCGCCTCCGGGCCACCCCGGCAGCCCGGCGCGAGCGACGGGGAACAGAACAGCGGCCTGCGGGCAGTCATGAGTATGTTGCACACCATGGCCGAGCCGCGCGCGAGCCGCTCCGACGTGGCGGGCCTCTTCGACGAGCACGGGGCTGAGCTGCTGCGCTACTGCGCGGGCCGGGTCGGTCCGACCGTCGCCGAGGACGTCGTGGCCGACACCTTCCTCATCGCGCACCAGCGCCGGCACCGGCTCGGCGACGGGCCGGCCCGAGCCTGGCTCTACGGCATCGCCACCAACCTGCTGCGGCGGCACCGGCGCAGCGAGACCCGGGGACTGCGCGCGCTGGCCCGGACCGGCCGCGAACCGGACGTGTCCGACATCGCCGAGCGGGCCGCCGCACGAGCCGACGCGTCGGCGCAGAACCGGCGGCTGGCCGCGGTGCTGGCCGCGCTGCCCGCCCGCCAGCGCGACGTGCTGCTGCTGCACGCCGTGGCCGAGCTCGGCTACGAGGAGATCGCCACCACGCTCGGCATACCGCTGGGCTCGGTGCAGTCGGCGCTGCACCGCGCGCGGGTCAAGCTCCGCGCCGCCCTCGCCACCGAACCCGACGCAGACCGAAACGCTCCCGGAGGCTCCCGATGACCGACGACGCCGACCTGCGCACCGTGCGCGAATTCCACCAGGACCGCCCCGGGCCCGCCCCCGCCTCGCTCGACCGGGTGCGGCGGCGCGTCCAGACCGCGACCGCGCCGAACGCGCCCCGGCGCCTCCTCCCCCGCTGGGCCGCTCCTGCCGCAACCGCGGCGGTGGTCGCCGCCGTGGTCGTCGGCGTGACGCTGCTGGGCACGGCAGGCGGCGGCACCTCGCAGCCGAGTGACCCCGCGAGTTCCGCGCCCACCGCGACGGAGGACACCTCGGAGCTGTGGCTGAAGTACGGCGCGCGGGTGCCGGTCGCCGCGGTCTTCGCCGAGCTGGACCAGGTTGCGGCCGGCGCCGCCCCAGCCGTGCCGCGGGCCGGCCAACTGCTGTGCTCGTACACCGCCGTGCTCACCCGCCCCGGCCCGTCACCCGTGCCGGGCAGCGACCCGGCGTGGTCCGGGGTGCTGGCGCGCTGTTTCGAGCCCGAAGGGCTGATCGAGATACCCGCACCGGTTCTCGGCGAGGTCAAGGGGCAGTCCCCCGAGGAGCAGCTCGCCGCCGCGCGGGACGGTTTCGCCGCCGCCGGACCCGGCTGGGGGTATCCGACCGCGGCCTGGCTGGCCACGCTGCCCACCGATCCGGAGCTGCTGCTCGCCGGCTTCCGGGCGGGCTCGCGTGGCCCGGCCGAGGTCGACGACTTCACCCGGTGGCAGCAGTACGGGCGGTTCCTGACCCGGGTCGATCCGCTGCTTCCGGCCGCCCAGCGCGCCGCCTTCCACCGGCTGCTGAGCGGGCTCGACGGCCTCACCGCCGTCGAAGCCTTCACCGACTCGGGCAAGCGCCTCCTGGCGGTACGCCTGACCAGCGGAACGGTCAGCGACGAGCTGCTGTTCAATCCGGGCACCGGCCGCCTGGCCGGACACGTCGAACTGGCCGGGCCGGCCGACCCGGCCGCGAGCGGCGGTCCGGGATCGTCACCGGGCGGCGAGCCGGTGCCGGTCCGGCAGGAGCTGTTGGGATACGCGTTCCAGCCTGCGTCGAGCTGGGCCAGCCCGTCCGCAACCGCACGGCGGTAACGAGATGCCGCCTGGTCTGGCGACGCGCCGCGAGGGCACCGACACGCGCGGTTCCGCCCGGTAACGAAAGGGACAACCGCTTGCCTGGCAAGTGACAGTCATCTATAGCCTGTCTACACTGCGTGGATCTCTCGCCGGTTGCACCTTCCACACTGGAGCGGCCATGAATCTGGAGATCCGCCACCTCCGCGTGGTCTGCGCGATCGCGGACACCGGCAGCGTGACCAAAGCGGCCTCGCTGCTCGGGCTCGCCCAGCCCGCGGTCACCGCACAGTTGCAGCGCATCGAGCGTTCCCTGGGCGGCCCGCTGTTCGAGCGCGGCCGCCACGGAGCCACGCCCACCGCACTGGGCGAGCTGGTGCTGGCCCGGGCCCGGGTGGTGCTGCCCGCGATGAAGGGACTGCAGGACGACGCGGCGCAGCTCACCGGCGTCCGGACCCGGCCGAACCAGTGGCGCATCGGCGCGGTCAACGGCCCGATCCTCGGCGGCCTGATGTCCCGGCTGGCCGCCGAGAAGGACGGCGTGGAGGTGCTCACCCATCCGTCGCACTGGGCCGATCAGCTCTGCGAGCTGGCCGTCGCCGGCAAGCTCGACTTCTGCATCGTCGGCGTCTGCGGCGACACCGTGCCGGGCAGCCCGGACGACGGGCTGACCTGGCGGGAGATCGCGATCGACGCCGTCTTCGTGATGCTGCCGGAGAACCACGCGCTGGCCCACCGATGGGAGATCGACCTGGCCGAGCTGGCCGACGCGCAGTGGGCCAGCATGCCGGGCGACGGCTGCTTCGGCGACTGCTTCGCCGCCGCGTGCGCGCGGGCCGGGTTCACCCCGCGCACCATGTACGAGATGGACATCGGCAACGCCGTCGACGCGGTGCTGTCGGGGCACGCGGTCGGGCTGTGCAAGGCGACCTTCCGCCGGGTGGACGGCATCGCCACGGTGCCCATCGCGGGCGGGCCGCTGCGGTGGCGGCACCTGCTGGGCTGGCACCCGCGCAGCGAGGCCGCGGGTTACGCCGACGTCATGCTCGCCCACGCCGCGGCGGCGTACGCGGAGTCGGCCGCCCGCAACCCGCACTACCTGGAATGGGGCAAGGCCAACCCGCAGTTCGGCCCGCGGGTTTCCATCGCATCGCGGTAGGACGTAAGCGATATCTACCATCACCTATATATGTGCGTCTAGTTTTCGCTGCATGAACCGCAGACTCCTCTTCGCTTCGGCGGCGGCGACCCTCACCCTGGGCATCACCGTCGCACTGACGTATCCGGCCGCGGCGGGACAAAGCCCCGACGCCGCGACCGACGCCGCCACCGCGGCGGGCATCTCGCCCCAGGTCTTCCAGGCCCTCGCCCGTGACCTCAAGCTCGACCCGGCCGGCGTGCAGGCCCGGCTCGCCAACGAGACCAAGGCCGGCAAGGCCGACCTGTCGCTGCGCAAGTCGCTCGGCGGGGCCTACGCCGGCGGCTGGCTGTCGGCCGACGCGAAGACGTTCACCGTCGGCGTGACCAGCGAGTCCCAGGCCGCGAAGGTACGCGCCGCCGGGGCGACCCCGCGGCTGGTCGCCCGCAGCCTCACCCAGCTCGACGCGGTCAAGGCCCAGCTCGACGCCGTCGCGACCAAGGCCCCCCAGACGGTCCCCGGCTGGTACGTCGACGTGACCACCAACCAGGTCGTGGTGCTCGCCAAGTCGGGCGCCGACGCGGCGGCCTTCGTCAGGCAGAGCGGAGTCGACGCCGCCGCGGTGCGGGTCGAGGCGAGCGCCGAGACCCCGGTGCCCTACATCGACGTCATCGGCGGCAACGCGTACTACATCGGCAGCGGCAGCCGCTGCTCGGTCGGCTTCTCGGTCAACGGCGGCTTCATCACCGCCGGCCACTGCGGCAGCACCGGGGCGACCACGACGCAGCCGAGCGGCACCTTCGCCGGGTCCAGCTTCCCCGGCAACGACTACGCCTGGGTGCGGGTCAACTCCGGCAACACCCCGCGCGGGCTGGTCAACAACTACGCGGGCGGCACCGTGACGGTGTCCGGCTCGACCGAGGCCGCCGTCGGCGCGTCGGTCTGCCGGTCCGGCTCCACCACCGGCTGGCACTGCGGCACCATCCAGGCCCGCAACTCCTCGGTCACCTACCCGCAGGGCACCGTCAACGGCCTGATCCGCACCAACGTCTGCGCCGAGCCGGGCGACTCCGGCGGCTCGCTCATCGCGGGCAGCCAGGCCCAGGGTGTCACCTCCGGCGGCTCCGGCAACTGCTCGTCGGGCGGCACGACCTACTTCCAGCCGGTCAACGAGATCCTGTCGGCGTACAGCCTGACCCTGGTGACCGGCAGCGGCCCGCCGCCGTCGTCGCCGCCGCCCGGCGGCAGTGGCTGCACCGGCTACGAGTTCAGCCGCAGCGGCTCGCTGTCCAGCGGCGGCAGCGCCTACCAGCCGGACAACAGCTACTACCAGTCCACCAGCTCCGGCACCCACCGCGGCTGCGTGGCGGGCCCGTCGGGCACGGACTTCGACCTCTATCTGCAGAAGTGGAACGGGTCGGCGTGGGCGAACGTGGCCTCCGGCACGACCCCGTCGAACGCGGAGACGCTGACCTACTCCGGCACGGCCGGCTACTACCGGTACCGGGTGTACGCGTACAGCGGCTCGGGCTCGTACGCCATGGGTTTCACCAACCCGTGACGGCCTGCTGATCCCAGAATCGCCGGAGCCCGGTTCCTGGCCAGGAACCGGGCTCCGGTCTGTCGTGGCAGGGCCCTGGGGCGAGGCTGCCGCCCAGCTCACGGCGGATTCCGAAGGACCCGATTGTGTTAGCGTGCATTCCTCATCTTGGGGATGGACGACCGCATGCAACTCATGGCGCACCCGACGCCGGCTGCCCCGACGACGGTGCAGCCGACGCCGACCGACCGAGGGTTCCGGCCCGACATTCAGGGCCTCCGGGCGATAGCGGTCATGGTGGTGGTGCTCTACCACCTCTGGCCGACGCACCTGACCGGCGGTTACGTGGGCGTCGACGTGTTCTTCGTGATCTCCGGCTTCCTCATCACCGGACATCTGTGGCGCGAGATCGAGACGCGCGGCACCATCCGGCTGGGTTCCTTCTACGCCCGGCGCGCGCTGCGGCTGCTGCCCGCGGCGGGGCTGGTGCTGGTGGCCACGGCGGTGGCGAGTTACCTGCTGCTGCCCGACGACCGCTGGGCCGACACGTTCAAGCAACTGCTGGCCAGTGCGGCATATGTCCAGAACTGGGTGCTCGCCGGCAACTCCGTCGACTACCTGCTGCAGAACGCACCGGACAGTCCGGTGCAGCACTTCTGGTCGCTGTCCGTGGAGGAGCAGTTCTACGCGTTCTGGCCGCTGCTCATCCTCGTCACCATGCGGCTGGTCAGCCGGAAGCGGGCCGTCGTCGTGGTGCTCTCGGCGCTGCTGCTCGTCTCGCTCGCCTATTCGGTCTACCAGACCGGCGCCGACCCGAAACAGGCCTACTTCATCACGCCGACTCGGGTGTGGGAGTTCGCCGCGGGCGCCCTGTGCGCCCTGGTGACCGTCAAGGCCCGGGCCGTCTGGGGTTGGCTGGGCCTCGCCGCAGTGCTCGCCTCGGCGGTGCTCTACACCAAGGCCACGGCGTTCCCCGGCTACGCCGCGCTGCTACCGGTGCTCGGCACCGCCGCGCTCATCCTGGCTCGCCCCGACGGCCGGGGTTCGGTGGGCCGGTGGCTGTCGCTGCGGCCGGCCACCGCGATCGGCGACATCTCGTACGCCGTCTACCTGTGGCACTGGCCGCTGCTCCTGCTGCTGCCGCTCGCGCTGGACGTGCCCCTCGCGCTGCCCGCAAAGGTCGCGGTGCTGGCGTCCACCCTGCTCCTGGCCTGGCTCAGCACCCACTTCTTCGAGACCCCGCTGCGCACGAACCGGGCGCTCAAGGTGCGCCGCTGGCCCTCGCTCGCGATCGCCGTGTCCCTGGTCGCCGCCATGTTCGCCGCTTCCGTCCAGGCGAACGCGGAGCTCGACGACCGCGCCGCCGAAGCCGCCGCCAGCTACACCAGCCGGCTCGACGAAGCGGGGGGCGGGTGCATCGGCGCGGCCGTGTTCACCGGGACCGACTGCGCGCCGCCCTTCGGTTCGGGTCCGCGGATGTCGGCGACGCTGGCAGTCAAAGACCAGTCCAATCCGGAGTACACCGCCTGCGACCCGACGCTCGACACCCGCCACGTCCTGGAGTGCTCCTTCGGCCCGAAGGACGCGGCCTACCGGGTGGCCATGGTCGGCGACTCGCACGCCACCCAGTGGCTGGGCACGCTGCGCCGGCTGGCCGACGAGAACCGGCTGCGGGTGAAGACCTACTTCAAGATGTCGTGCCCGTTCGCCGAGGCGATCCGGGTGCTGCCGCGCGAGGCGAAGGAGCGGCAGGACAACTGCACGGCGTGGCAGGAGGACGTCACCAGCCGCATCGTCGACGATCCGGAGATCGACTACGTGCTGGTCACCGCATACTCTGCGGCCTATCGGTTCGAGGCGCTGCCGGGTCGGCCGGCGCTCGCCGATCAGAACGAGGCGTTCATCGGCAAGTGGCAGCGGCTGCTGGCGGCTGGCAAGCGCGTCGTCGTGCTGCGCGACACCCCGAGCATGCTCGGCAAGTCCATTCCGTCCTGCGTCGAGAAGGAGCAGGCCAACCTGCGCCGCTGCGCGGTGGCCCGGGACAAGGCGCTGAAGCCTGACCTGATCTCGGCCGCGGCGGCGGCCCTCGGCGACCCCCGGGTCACCGTCATGGATCTCAGTGACGGGCTGTGCGATGCGCAATGGTGCTACGGCCTCGCGGGCGATGTGGTCGTCTACCGCGACAGCAACCACCTGACCTGGCAGTACGCGCAGACGCTGGCTCCGGCGTTCTGGCAGGCCTTCGTGAAGGCCGCAGGCCCGCTCACCTAGGGACCACAAGACCGAGGGCCCTCGTCCGTTCCCGGATGAGGGCCCTCGGTCTTCGTGCTGTTGGTAGCGGGGACAGGATTTGAACCTGCGACCTCTGGGTTATGAGCCCAGCGAGCTACCGAGCTGCTCCACCCCGCGTCGGCTGTTACAGACTATGTCACCGTTGTCGACCGTGTCTAATCGATTATCCGCCCACATTCACGGACGCCATCCCCTTGGCAGGACGGCCTCCACCGTGTTCGATGACTGGCAACAAACCTTCCAGAAAGGAGCCGGTCGATGCGAACCCTCCGCGCGGTCGCGGTCACGGCAGCCGTCGCCCTGCTGGGTGCGGCGGTCCCCTACCTGACCAGCACCGCGGCACATGCCGCCGGACCGATGCTGCGCGTGACGGTCACCCAGGTCAGTGTGTGGGCCACCGGGTACGGCGCCGACGTGACGATCACCAACACCGGCGACGCCCCCGCCACCGGCTGGGCCGTCGCGTTCGACCTGCCGACGGGCACCACGGTCAGCTCGTCCTGGAGCTCCGTCCGCACCCAGAGCGGGCAGCGATACACCTTCACCAACGTGGGCTGGAACGGCACCGTCAGCCCGGGCGCCTCGCAGACCTTCGGCTTCAACGCCGCCGGGATCGGCACCCCGGCCGACTGCACCGTGAACGGCGCGTCCTGCACCGGCGGCCCCGGCCCGTCGCCGTCCGCCCCGGCGTCGCCCAGCGCCTCCCCCAGCGCGTCGCCGTCCCCGTCCGCCGCACCGTCCGGCCCGCCGCCGTCGTCCCCGCCCCCGCCCGGCGGCCCGGTCGTCGACGTCGCCACCGCCGCGCAACTGAGCAGTGCCCTGAACAGCGCGATCCCGGGCACCACCATCCGGCTCGCGGCGGGCACCTACCGCGGGGCGTTCGCCACCACCCGGCCGGGCACCGCCAACGCGCGGATCACGCTGACCGGGCCGCGCACCGCGGTGCTGATCAACGACGGGCCGAGCGGCACCGCGCCGTCCTGCCCCGCGCCCACCGCCGGCTGGGACTCCGGGTACGGCCTGTGGCTGTTCGGCGCACCGTACTGGAACCTCACCGGGTTCACCGTGGCCGAGTCGAAGAAGGGCATCGTGCTGGACGACTCCCACCACGTGACGATCAGCGGCGTGCACGTGCACCACACCGAGGACGAGGGGGTGCACTTCCGCCGCTCGTCGGCCGACGGCATCATCCGCGACTCGGTCATCGAGTACACCGGCCTGGTCCAGCCCGGCTACGGCGAGGGCGTCTACCTCGGCTCGGCCGGGTCCAACTGGGCCTGCCACGGCAACTCCGGCGGCGTCGACCGCTCCGACCGGGTCCAGGTGCTGAACAACCGCATCGGCCCGTACGTCGCCGCGGAGCACATCGACATCAAGGAGGGCACGTTCGACGGGGTGATCCGCGGCAACACATTCGACGGGCGCGGCATCTCCGGGCAGAACTCGGCAGACTCGTGGATCGACGCCAAGGGCATCGGCTACGTCATCGAGAACAACACCGGCACGTTCGCCGCGCCGGGCGTGTTCGTCAACGGCTACGAGACGCACAACCCGGTGACCACCCCGTCCTTCCCGAACGGCTGCGGCAACGTGTGGCGCGGCAACAGCTCGAACCTGGGCGGCATCGGCCAGTACGCGATCCGGATCACCTCGACCTCGAAGTGCGCCGGCAACCTCAACGTGGTGTACGCCTCCAACACGGTCGCCAACGCCACCGCCGGCCTGACCAACATCGCGGTCACACCCTGAAAGGCGGGCTCAGGCCCCGGCCGGTCGCGCCGGGGCCCGGGTCGGCCGAGCGGACTCGCCGTTCCTGACCTGCCGTAGGAACATCTTGGCCACGCACCCCGGCAGGGCCGCGCTCCAGGAGTGGTCACGGGCCCGGTAGGCGCTCGGGCTCTCGCCGACGACCTCGGTGAACCGGCTGCTGAACGAGCCCAGCGAGGTGAACCCGACGGCCAGGCAGACCTCGGTGACGCTCAGGTCGCCCCGCCGCAGCAGGGCCTGGGCGCGCTCGATCCGGCGGCTCATCAGGTAGCTGTAGGGCGTCTCACCGAAGGCGGCCCGGAAGCTTCGCGAGAAGTGCCCCTGCGACATCAGCGCAGTGCGCGCCAGCGCGGCCACGTCCAGCGGCTGCGCGTATTCGCGGTCCATCCGGTCACGGGCCTGCCGCAGCCGGACCAGGTCTTCCCTCGTCACTCTGGTCACCTTACCCACATGCAGAAGGACCCGGCTCCATCGGAACCGGGTCCTTCGTTCGTAGCGGGGACAGGATTTGAACCTGCGACCTCTGGGTTATGAGCCCAGCGAGCTACCGAGCTGCTCCACCCCGCGGCGGTCTCTAAACCATAGCCGGTTGATCGCATCGCCCGCAAATCGACACGGGGTGAGCGCCGTCTCAGCGTCTCACCCCGTGTCGTCTCGGCCTGCCGCCGTCAGCCGGTGGTGGCCGGCGACGGGGAGGGCGCGGGTGCGGAGGGCGAGGCAGCCGGGGGCGGCGTCGTGCCGCTCGCCTGCTCGAACTCCTTCATCGCCGCCTCCAGCGCGGCCAGCGCCTTGCCGTACGCCTCGAAGTTGCCGGACTGCTGGGCGGCCCGCACGTCGTCGATGGCCTTGTTGACCTTCTCGGCGGCGGCGGCCAGCGTCGGCGAACCCGTCGTCGGCGGTGGCTGGTTGCCGGGCGTGGTCACCGGTGGTGTGCCCGTGCCGACCAGCTGTTTGATGCCGTCGGTGAGGGTGTCCGCGAAGGCCACCTTGTCGCCGTAGCTGACCAGCACCTTCTTCATCAGCGGGTACGCCTTCTCCCCGCTGGAGCGCAGGTAGATCGGCTCGACGTAGAGCATGCCGCCGCCGTACGGCAGGGACAGCAGGTTGCCCTTGACGACGTTGGTGCTCCAGATGTTGAGCTGACTTCGCGCCGTCTCGAAGTTCTCCATCAGCTGCTGCGCCTGGCCCGGTCCG
The DNA here is from genome assembly GCF_040648455.1 of Catellatospora sp. NPDC049133. Taxonomy (NCBI): domain Bacteria; kingdom Bacillati; phylum Actinomycetota; class Actinomycetes; order Micromonosporales; family Micromonosporaceae; genus Catellatospora; species Catellatospora sp. NPDC049133. Next base: position 127,898 of record NZ_JBEZDT010000003.1, on the reverse strand, counting down.
GGAATGCGGCCGTCCTTGCTCAGCTCCAGCACCTGCAGTGTCGGTTTGCCGTCGACGTACGACCCGGAGATCAGCGCGGCCAGGTTCTGCCGCTCCCGCGGGGTCACCGCGGCGGTGAGCTGGAAGCGCGGCTCGGTCTGCCCCGGCAGCTGGGTCAGCAGGTAGTACGGCGGCTGCTTGGCCGAGCCCGCGTTGGCCGGGTCGTTCGGCACGGCCCAGAAGTCGGGCGCGTTGAAGAAGTCGTTGGCGTTGTTGACGTGGAACCGGGTGAGCAGGTCGCGCTGCACCTTGAACATGTCCGCCGGGTAGCGGAAGTGCTGCGCCAGCTCAGCCGGGATCTTCGCCTTCTCCGTGATCAGCTTGCCGCCGAACGCGCTGTTCCACGCCTTGAGGATCGGGTCCTTGTCGTCGAACTCGTACAGCGTGACGGTGCCGTCGTAGGCGTCGACGGTGGCCTTCACCGAGTTGCGGATGTAGTTGATGTCCTGCCGGGCGAGCCGGAACGTGCCGTCGCCGGTCAGCGAGTCACTGGTCGCGTCCTGCAGGTCGATGCGCTGCGCGTACGGGTAGTTCGCGCTGGTCGTGTAGCCGTCGATGATCCACACGATGCGACCGCCGACCGCGGCCGGGTACGGGTCGCCGTCCAGCGTCAGGAACGGGGCGACCTTCTGCACCCGGGTGCGCGGGTCGCGCTCGTAGAGGATCTTCGAGTTGTCGTTGACCGCGTCGGCCAGCAGGAAGTTCGACTCGGCGTACTTGATCGAGTAGAGCAGCCGCCGCCAGGTCGAGCCGAGGTCGACGCCGCCCTGGCCGGTGTAGGTGTAGCGGGCGTCGGTGGCGTCGCCGGTGGGCCGGTCGTACTCGGCGCTGGTGCCGCCGTCGGGCTTGCCGACGATCGCGTACTCGCCCATGCGCTCGCCGTAGTAGATGCGCGGCTGGTCGACCGGCAGCTTGTCGGTGGACGACGAGCAGCCCTGGTCCGCGCCCTGCGCCTGGCCGGTGAAGAAGCCGGAGACGAAGTACGGCTGGCCGGCGCAGACCGTGGTGTTGGCGGGTGCCGCCACCAGGCCGTAGCCGTGGGTGTAGACCGTGTGCTTGTTGATCCAGTTGCTCTGCGCGGTGGTCAGCTTGCTGTACTCGATCTCCCGCAGGCCCACCACGTAGTCGGCGGTCTTGCCGTCGATGGTGTAGCGGTCGATGTCGAGCTTGTCGCCGAACTGGTAGAAGCTGCGCACCTGCGACAGCTGCGTGTAGGTCTCGGCGACCACGGCCGGGTCGAGCAGGCGGATGTTCGGCACGATCGTCTTGTCCTGCGCCAGCGACGCGGGCGGCTCCACCGTGTCCGACGCGTACGGCGTGGTCGTCGCGGTGTCCAGGCCGTACGCGGCGCGCGTGGCCTGGATCGTCCGGTCGATGTACGGCGCTTCCTTGACGTTGCGGCTCGGGTCCACCTGGAACGTCTGCACGCCCCACGGGTAGATGCCGCCGATGGCGACCGCCGAGATGGCCAGCAGGCCCAGCGCGACGCCCGGCCACACCAGGTTGCGCATGACCGCGTTCGAGAAGATCAGGATGGCGATGACGACGATCACCGAGATGTAGGTGAGCATCTCCTTCGCCGGCAGCAGCGCCTGGATGTCGGTGTAACCCGCGCCGGTCAGGTCCGTGCCGGAGATGGTGTCCAGCAGCAGCGCCCGGCGGTCCAGCACGTACGCGATCGCCTTGAGGCTGACGAACAGCGCGACCAGGCCGGTCAGGTGGGCCCGCGCGCCGGTGGTCATCCGGTCGCCCGCGCCGGACAGCCGCACCCCGCCGTAGAGGTAGTGCACGCCGAGCGCGCCGATCAGCGCCAGCACGGTCACGGTGAAGCCGGTGTTCAGCAGGTACTGCCAGAACGGCAGCTTGAACACGTAGAACCCGATGTCGATGTTGAACTGCGGGTCCGTCTGGTGGAACGGCTGGGCGTTCTCGAACAGCAGCCACTGCTGCCAGTGCCCCTGCGCGGCCAGCCCGGCGAAGAACGCGACAGCGCCTGCCGCCAGCGCGAACCAGCGCATCAGGTGCGGGCCGAGCAGATACCGGTAGCGCTCCAGCGCCTGCTGCTCGACCCCGGTCGGCGGCAGGAACGGGCGCAGCTTGTACGCCAGGTACAGGTTGCCGAAGAGGAAGGCCCAGATGATCAGGCCGAACACCGCGAACAGGCCTATCCGCGTGCCGAGCTGGCCGGTGAAGACCTGGGTCGCGCCCAGTTCGTCGAACCAGAGCCATTCGGTCCAGGCCTCGACCACCCAGCCCAGGACGGCGAAGAAGACAAGAAGGCCGGTCAGCACGATGAGCCAGGCTCGTCCGCGACGGCTCATGTGCGGCAGTTGACTTGATCGGGTCACCACGGTGGAAGCCTACGTTGCCGTGCAAGAGCGCGGCACTGATGGCAGGCCTTACGGAACCGTGGTGAGTCGTCTGACGTGCTGTTTCACGCGGGCCCGCGCCGGAGCGGAGCCCGCGTTTCTCAGCTTATTGACAGGAAAGCGCACCTCGGCCGATCAGCAGGTGGGCGGCGTGCCGCCCGAGCGCACCGTCGCCAGGGCGGCCAGCGCGTCGTCCAGGGTGGCCACCTTGGCCAGCGGCAGGCCGGGCAGCGCGTTCGCCTTGGCCTCCTCGCAGTTCGCGGCGGGGGTCAGGAAGATCTTGGCGCCGGCCGCCTTCGCCCCGTACAGCTTCTGCGGGATGCCGCCGATCGGCCCGACGTTGCCCTCGTCGTCGATGGTGCCGGTGCCCGCGATGACCTTGCCGCCGGTGAGGTCCTCGGGCGTGAGCTTGTCGATGATGCCGAGCGCGAACATCAGCCCGGCGCTCGGGCCGGCGATGTCGTCGAGCTTGATGTTCAACGTGAACGGGTGCGGCTGGTCGGTCTTGACCTCGATGCCGACCCGCGGCGTGTTGTCCTCGGCCGAGGCGGGCTTGGTGGTCACCTCGACCGTGGCCGGGGCCTTGTCGCGGGTGACGCCGAGCTTGAGGGTGGAGCCCGCGGGCTTGGCCTGGATCAGCTCCAGCAGCTTGCCGTTGGAGGTGACCGCGGTGCCGTCGACGGTGTCGATCACGTCGCCCGGCTTCAGCTTGCCGTCCGACGCGCCGCCCGCGACGACCTTCTCCACGGAGATGCGCACCGGGTAGCCGAGCTCGCGCAGCGCCGCGGTCTCCGCGCTGGACTGCGAGTTCTTGAAGTCCTCCTGGCCCTGCTGGTCGATCTCCTCGCGGGTCGCCTCCGGCGGGTAGAGCAGCTCGTACGGCACGACCGCCTCCTCGTCGGACCACCAGCCGCGGATCACCGAGACCAGGTCGGTCGACGACTGCACGTTGACGGTGACCAGCCGCAGCTGCCCGTCGGACTTCGAGACCGCGGGACCGCCGGTGATCGAGATGACCTCGTGGCAGCCTTCCCCGGCGCCGGCCGCGCCCGGTGTGCACAGCTCGCCCTTGTCGTCGACGGCGGTCAGCGTGTCCACGGTCGGGCCGGCGCTCTCCACCACGTACGGCACCCGTACCTGCCCGATGGCGAACAGCAGCAGCACGGCCAGGACCGCGCCCAGCACCACAGTCAACCCGCGACGTCTCATGGCGGCCAGCCTATCCAAGCGTCCCTCGTGCGCGCCGGACCCTGACTTGTCCCCGATCACGGGGAGGGTATGAGTCACTTCGGCTCAACTTCGCGTACGGTGGAGAGCGTGCCTGACACCCCGTTCGGGTTCGCCCTTCCTGGCGGCCAACCACCAGACCCCAACGACCCGCAGCAGATGCAGCAGTTCCTCGCCGGGCTGCAGCAGCTGATGGCGATGAGTTCCAGCGGCGGCGGCCCCGTCAACTGGGACCTCGCCCGGCAGGTCGCCACCACCTCGCTCAACAGCGAGGGCGACCCGGCCGTGACCGCCGCCGACCGCGCCGCGGTCGACGAGGCGCTGCGCCTGGCCGACCTGTGGCTCGACCCCGCCACCGCGCTACCCAGCGGCGTGGTCACCACCGCGGCGTGGAACCGCAATGAGTGGATCTTCAACACGCTGGACGTCTGGCGCAAGCTGGCCGACCCGGTCGCCGAACGCATGGTCAACGCCATGGGCGACCTGGTCCCGCCGGAGGCCCGCGCCCAGCTCGGCCCGATGGCCGCGATGATCAGCAGCCTGGGTGGCGCGCTGTTCGGCGGCCAGTTCGGCACCGCACTGGCCAAGCTCGCCGTCGAGGTGCTCTCGGCCGGTGACATCGGCCTGCCGCTCGGCCCCAGCGGCACCGCCGCCCTCGTGCCGGCCAACATCCGGGCGTACGGCGACGGCCTCGACATCGACTCCGGCGAGCTGCGCCTGTTCGTGGCCCTGCGGGAGACCGCCCACCAGCGGCTCTTCGGCCACGTGCCGTGGCTGCGCGGGCACGTGCTCAGCGCTGTGGAGGCGTACGCCAACGGCATCCGGGTGGACCGGGAGGCCATCGAGGAGGCGCTCGGCCGGGTCAATCCCGCCGACCCGGAGTCGATGGCCGAGTTGCAGCTCGAAGGCATCTTCACCCCCGACGACAGCCCTCAGCAGCAGGCCGCCCTGCGCCGCCTGGAGACCGTGCTCGCCCTGGTCGAAGGCTGGGTGACGCACGTGGTCGAGCAGGCCGCGGGCAACCGCCTGCCCAACGTCGTACGCCTCTCCGAGACGTTCCGCCGCCGCCGCGCGGCCGGTGGACCCGCGGAGCAGACGTTCGCCGCGCTCGTCGGCCTGGAGCTGCGGCCCCGCCGTCTGCGCGAGGCGGCGGCGCTGTGGGCGGCGCTCACCGAGCACCGCGGCGTGTCCGGCCGCGACGCCCTGTGGGAGCACCCCGACCTGCTGCCCGACGACGAGGACTTCGCCGACCCGGCCGCCTACGCGGCCGCCGCCGACACCACGGTCCTCGACCTCAGCGGCCTCGACGACCTCCCCAGCCACGACGAGGGCAACCCCGAGAGCGGCCCCAAGCAGGACTGATCCCGTCGGCCGCCCGCGCTTTTACCGACGTTGGCCTATCACATCGAAAATCCGCGCCCCGGAATCGACCTGATAGGCCAACGTCGACAGCAGGGCGCGTGACGGCGTCGACGGGCAACGGGGCGGCAGCGGCGTCGACGGGACGGCGGCCGGGGCGGGCAGGCGTTATTCGGCGCGGGCGTGTTCGGCGGCGGCGATGCCTTCGAGGTAGCCCCGGGCGCGCTCGGTGCGCGGGTAGCGGCCGACCAAAGCCCAGAACCGGGCGTTGTGGCTGGGCACGATCAGGTGCACCAGCTCGTGGAGCAGCACGTAGTCACCGACCCAGCCCGGCATCTCGCGCACCCGCTCGGACAGCCGGATGGTGCGGTCGGCGGGGGTGCAGGAGCCCCAGCGGCCGTTCTGGTTGCCGACCCAGCGCACGGTCGCGGGCACCGCGACGGCCCCGAACTCGGGCAGGTAACGGCAGGCGAGCTGGCGGGCGCGGACTTCGAGATCGGCGTCGCTGCGCTGGCTGCGCTGATCGCGCGCGGCGAGCCGGGCGAGCATCTTGCTCACCCACTCGCTCTCCTCTGCTCGGGAGAACTGGCTGGGAATGAGCACCACGACCCGCTCCCCCTCGCGGTAGGCGGACACCGTCCGCCGCCGGCGCTCACTGCGCCGGACCTCTACCACGGGTTTGCGTGCGGCGGCCATTAGCGACCGGCGCAGACCAGGGGGCACCCGGGGGTAACCAGGGGGGTGTTACTCACGGAAGGGACGCTAGCGGCCCGGTGCCAGGGGGGCGCAAGAGTCAATCTTGTGATCATCGCCAGATTTGCCGGGATAGGTGGCCTTCGCCAAGAAAATTCTTCCGGCCGTGACCCGCGCCACTGGTACGCATAAGGGACATTACTCAATGCACAGGCGTCTTTAAGAAAATGCCTCATTTTCTACAAGCGTGATGACTCCGGCGTGTCCCGCGTAACCTGACTACTCAGATCGATTCGGGCAGGCAGACTTCCACCGTCACAGCGCAAGCCGCCGGGACGAGTCACCGTGGATCATGAGGAGGAATCGTGGCCGAAGAGAAGTACAACGGCTACTGCGTGAAGTGCAAGGAAAAGCGTGATTTCACCGGCAAGGTGGAGATCTCCAAGACTGGCATGCGGATGGCCAAGGGGCCCTGCCCCGTCTGCGGGACGACCGTGAACCGCATTCTCGGCAAGGCCTGAGGGACAACGCGAGACAGGAGCCCGCAGACACTGCGGGCTCCTGTCGCTTTCCCGACATTCCTCCCCAAGATCTGTGGATAACCCAGGTCAGTGTTGTGGAAAACCTCTTGATCAGCGGGGAAGAGCTGTGGATAACCGCGGGCGTACCCGTCAGGCGCTGGCACCCTCGGCGGCTGTGAGCCCCTCCCCGATGTCCCGCCCCGCCCTGCTGCCGGGGCTGCGCCCGATGTGGCGCGACCGGCACACCGTCCAGCTCGGCACGGATCCAGAGCACGCCGTCGTGCTGGAGCTGCCGCACCGGTCCGCGGCCCGGCTGCTCGACCTGCTCGACGGCTCCCGCACCGAGCGGGCCGTGCTGGCCGAAATGGCGCGGTTGGGGATGCGGGCCGAGGACGTGCATGAGGTGCTGGCCGCGCTGGCCGCACACGGGCTGGTCCTGCCGGCGCACGCGCTGATGCCGGCCGCTCTGCCCGCCGACCACCGGGCCCGGCTGGCCGACGAGGCGGCCGCGCTCGCCCTGCGCCGGACCGAGACCGCCGGGACCCCGGCCCGTGTGCTCCAGCGGCGGGGCCAGGCCCGCGTGATCATCGCGGGAGCGGGCCCCACCGCCCGCCTGGTCGCCACGGCCCTGCTGGACGCCGGAGTGGGCAAGGTGGGCACGGTGGCCTCCCCCGGCGCGGCCGCCACCGTGACCAGCCCACGCGGCGCGGTGGACGCCGTGGCCTGCTCCCGAGGCGCGGCGGACGCTTCGGGCGGCTCGCGCGGTGTGACGGCCGCTGCGGACGACCTGCCTGGCGCGGCGGACAGCCTGCCCCTGGCGCGAGGGAGCAGACCGCAGGCGGGCACTCTGCGCGCCACCGACGCCACGTTCCGCGTGCAGGTCGGGCACGCGGTCTCCACCCGCGGAACCCGCCGGAGGGTGCCGCACCTGGCGCTGACCGTACGCGACGGAGTGGCCGTGGTCGGGCCGCTCGTGCCCGCCACCGGTGGTCCCTGCCTGCGCTGTCTCGACCTGCACCGCACCGACCGCGACCCGTCCTGGCCACGGCTGGCGGCCCAGCTCGCCCAGTCGTCGGCCGGGGGCGACCCGTGCCCGGCGGCGACCCGGCTCACCGCCGCCGGTTTCGCCGCCGCCGAGGTGCTGGCCTACCTCGACGGGGCCGCGCCGACCACGATCGGCAGCACGGTGGAGATCAACGGCGTGCTGCCCTGGCGTCGGCGCTCCTGGTCGCCCCACCCGTCCTGCGACTGCACCCGGCGGCGGCGCGGCTGACATCTCCACAGGGTCTTCACCGGCCGGAACAGGCCGAAATCCGCGTGGTCGGCAACAATGGCACGGTGACCGACATCCCGCGCCGTGCCGTCTCCCGGACCGCCAAGCTGGCTTCTCTTCCCCTGGGCTTCGCCGGGCGGACCGTGCTCGGCTTCGGCAAGCGGGTGACCGGCCTCGCCTCCGACGTGATCTCCGCGGAGATCCAGGAGCGTACGGCCGAGCAGCTGTTCAGCGTGCTGGGTCAGCTCAAGGGCGGCGCGATGAAGCTCGGCCAGGCGCTGAGCGTGTTCGAGGCGGCGCTGCCCGACGCCCTGGCGGAGCCCTACCGGGACGCGCTGACCAAGCTCCAGGAGGCGGCCCCGCCGCTGCCCGCGGCCACCGTGCACAAGGTGCTGGCGGAGCAGCTGGGCAGCGACTGGCGGACGCTGTTCCGGGAGTTCGACGACACGCCCGCCGCCGCGGCCAGCATCGGCCAGGTGCACCGGGCCGAGTGGAAGGTGCCGCGCAAGCGCACCGGCGTCCCGGTCGCCGTGAAGATCCAGTATCCGGGCGCGGGCGACGCGCTGATCGCGGACCTGGCCCAGCTCTCCCGCCTGGCCGGGCTGTTCAAGGTGATCCAGCCCGGGCTGGACGTCAAGCCGCTGGTCACCGAGCTGCGCGCGCGGGTGGTCGAGGAGCTGGACTACGAGCTGGAGGCGGCCAGCCAGCGCGCCTTCGCGGCGGCGTACGCGGGGGACGAGGAGATCCTGGTGCCGCAGGTGCTGGCCGCCGCGCCGCGGGTGCTGGTCACCGAGTGGGTCGAGGGCATCCCGCTGTCGAAGATCATCGGCAGTGGCACGGTGGCCCAGCGCGACCGGGCCGGGGCGCTCATGGCCACGCTGCACTTCTCCGCCCCCGAGCGGGCCGGGCTGCTGCACGCCGACCCGCACCCGGGCAACTACCGGCTGCTGCCCGACGACCGGCTCGCCGTCATCGACTTCGGCGCGGTCGCGCGCCTGCCCCAGGGCCTGCCCGAGCCGGTGGGCCGGATCACCCGGCTCGCCCTGGCCGGGCGCGCCGACGAGGTGCTCAGGGGGCTGCAGGGCGAGGGTTTCGTGCGCGCCAACGCCGACATCGACGCGCAGGCGGTGCTGGACTACGTGCGGCCGATGCTGGAGCCGCTGGCCGCCGAGGAGTTCCGCTTCACCCGGGCCTGGCTGCGCGAGGAGGCGGCCCGGCTGGCCAGCCCGCGCAGCCCGGCGTACGCGCTGGGACGGCAGCTGAACCTGCCGCCGTCGTACCTGATGATCCACCGGGTGACGCTGGGCTCCATCGGCGTGCTGTGCCAGCTCGAGGCCAAGGCGCCGTACCGCGCCATCCTGGAGCGCTGGCTCCCCGGCTTCGCGGAACCGACCGACTGAGCTGCTCACACTCCAAAAGACGGATGCCCGCCGGCTTCGCCGGCGGGCATCCGTCTTGATTCACTTATCGCTGCGACAGCTCACGTGCACGCCGATGCGCGGCGACCATGATCTGGCGGGCGGAACGGGAAGCCTCAGAGGGGATGTTCTGAGGCTCAAGCATTCGAGCCCGACTCATGATTTCGTGGATCATATAGATGTCGCTGATTCCGTTTCTCATTGCTTCTCTCCGTTGCGCTGGTAGTGACTTAGCCGGCAGGCGGCTGGATTGGGTGTTGCGGAGTTGCTCAGGCTGCGAGACGGACGGACTCGCGAGCGGTGACCGCGGCGACACGCGCCTCGGTCTCGGCCACCAGGGCCGCCTCGCGAGCGAGGTCGTCCTTACGCGGACGGCCACGCGGACGCTTGCGCGCCACGACCGCACCACGCTCGAAGATCTCGCCGCCCCAGACGCCCCAGGGCTCCTCGCGCTCCAGCGCCCCGGAGAGGCACTCGGCCTTGAGCGGGCACTCGCCGCAAAGCGACTTCGCCAGCTCAAGCTCCGCAGGAGCGTCGGAGAACCAGAGGTCCGGGTCGAACTTCCGGCAGGGCAGCTCCGCACCCAGCTCGACGCTGAAGTCGAGTACTGGGGCCAACGCCAGACTCATCTTCCGGTCACCTTCCTTTCATCTCGATCTCGTGGATCGCTTTCCATGGGGGTGGAAATAACTAAGGCCGCGGATCCCGGTGTACGGGTTCCGCGGCCTCGAGGTGAGCCGGTGGTCTGGTTTAGACCTTTGGTTTACCTCGAGGTGGGAGCCCGCTGAATCCATCGAGCTTCATGCCCGAGGACTCCTGGTTCCGGTAGGCCAGGGTGGTGCTGATGGTGCTGGTGATGCTCTTCGGCTTGGCGGCTCCCGCGGGGGCCACCTTGATCGGGTTCGGGTTCCAGGCCAGCTGTCGCAGGACCGGCAGCTGCTCCACCGGCAGACCGGTGGCGGTCGAGCCGCCCAGTGCGCCCAATGCGCCCTTGACGCCACGCGTGGCGTGGCCGGCGGGTGCGAGTTCCGGGGCGAACGGCGCGACCATGACCGACTGAGCACAGGCGGCGGCGAGCGCCGCCGGAACGGCCGCGTTCGTGGTCTTGAACGTGATCTCCATGGGACTCGCCTCCTTACTTGCCTCGTCGGTACAGAACGTGATCCACCATCCAGGAGCAGCACTGATGCGCGCTCTTGGAGGTGTGACCGAAGGCTATGCCTCCCGGGCGGGAAGGCGCAAACGGTTTTACGGCTCTGTTGCCAAATCTTTTTGAAGATCTTCTGAAGTCGGTTGTTCAGGCAGCAAATCCGCCACCGAAGCGCCCTTCAACAGCGCGAGAACTGCCTCGCCGTAGAGCTCCAACTTGCGCGGGCCGATGCCGGCGATCTCCACGAGGCCGGCTCTGTCGGATGGCTGACGCTCGGCCAGCGCGGTCAGGGTGGCGTCGGTGAAGACGACGTACGCCGGGATCTTCGCCGCGGCGGCGACCCGGGCCCGCCAGTCGCCCAGCCGCTCGAACAGCTCCTCGTCCAGCGAGGAGGGACAGCCCGCACACCGGCCCAGCTTGCGCTCCGGCCCGGCGAGCAGCGTCGCCCCGCACACCCGGCAGCTCACGATGACGGTCTTGCGCGGCACCCGGGGCGCACCCGGCCCGGGCCGCTCGGCCCGCGGCGCGGCGGCCTGCCCACCGAACGGAGCAAGTCCCGGCACGCCCTGCAAGAACCGGCACGGACGCCGGGCCCGGCCGCCGGACGAGCGCGCCTCGCCGTAGCTGAGCCACAACAACCGCCGGGCTCGGGTGACGCCGACGTACAGCAGCCGGCGCTCCTCCTCCAGCGCCTCGGCGCTGCGGGCGTACGCGGTGGGCATGGTGCCCTCGACGAGCCCGACCAGGAACACCGCGTCCCACTCCAGGCCCTTGGCGGAGTGCAGGCTGGCCAGGGTCACCCCGGCGACGGTCGGGGCGTGCTGCGCCTGGGCGCGCCGGCCCAGCTCGGCGGTGAACCCAGCGAGTCCTTCGTCGGCGCCCGGCGCGGGGCGGAACTCGGCGGCCAGGCGGACCAGCGCGGCCAGCGCCTCCCAGCGCTCCCGCGCGGCTCCGCCGGACGGCGGCCGCTCGGGCTGCCAGCCGAGGCCGACCAGCACCGCGCCGACCGTGCCGACCAGGTCGTCGCCGCCGTCGGCGCGGGAGGCCGAGCGCAGCGCCACCATCGCCTGGCGGATCTCGGCCCGCTCGAAGAAACGCTCCCCGCCCCGCAGCACGTACGGCACCCCGGCGTCGGCCAGCGCCTCCTCGTACGTCTCCGACTGGGCGTTGGCGCGGAACAGCACCGCGATCTCCGACGCGGGGGTGCCCGCCGCGATCAGGTCGGCGCAGCGGCGGGCCACCGCGGCGGCCTCGGCGTGCTCGTCGGGGAAGACCCTCGCGTCCGGTTCGGGTCCGGCCGGGCGCTGGCCGACCAGGTCCAGCCGCAGCCGGGCCTCGCTGCCCCTGGCCTGCCGGATGACGGCGTTGGCCAGGCCCACCACCTGCGGGGTCGATCGGTAGTCGCGGACCAGCCGGACCACGGTCGCGTCGCGGTGCGTACGGGCGAAGTCCACCAGGTACGACGAGGTCGCGCCGGTGAACGAGTAGATGGTCTGCGCCGCGTCGCCGACCACGGTCAGGTCCCGGCGCCCCCCCAGCCATGCCTCCAGCAGCCGCTGCTGCAGCGGGTTCACGTCCTGGTACTCGTCGACGACGAAGTGCCGGTACTGCGCGCGGACCTGCTCGGCGACGTCGGAGTGCTCCTCGATGCCCCAGCACATGGCGCGCAGCAGGTCCTCGAAATCGATCACGCCCTGCTGGCGCTTGACGTGCTCGTACGCCGTGTAGACGGACGCCACCTGGGCCGCTTCCAGCGGGGTCTCCCGGCCGGCCTTGGCGGCGGCGACCACGTACTCGCCGGGTTCCACCAGCGACGACTTCGACCACTCGATCTCGGCCGCGAGGTCACGCGCGCCGGTGCGGTCGGCCCGCACCCCGGCCCGTGCCGCGGCGAGCACGATCAGCCGCGCCTTGCTCTCGACCAGCTCCGGCATCTCCCGGCCGCGCAGCAGCCGGGGCGCGAAGAAGCGCAGCTGGCGCAGGGCGGCGGCGTGGAACGTACGGGCCTGCACGCCGTGCGCGTCGAGCCCGGCCAGCCGCTCGCGCAGTTGCGCCGCGGCCCGTGCGGTGAAAGTGACGGCGAGCACGTGCTTCGGCTGCACCTGCCCGGTGATCACGCGATGCGCGATCCGGTGGGTGATCGCCCGGGTCTTGCCGGTGCCGGCGCCGGCCAGGATGCACACCGGACCGGGTGGCGCCGTGACCGCGGCCGCCTGCTCCTCGTCCAGCCCCGCGAGTACCTTCTGGGCCGTGTCGGGGGCAGCGTCTCTGGTCACAACAGGGAATCATCCCAGGTGTCGTTGATGTTGCCACCGCTAGAGTCCCCGGGAGCCCCCGCTCCCCCGACCCGAGGATCGCCATGCTGACCATGTACTCGACCACGTGGTGTGGTTACTGCCACCGGCTGCGCAGCCAGCTCGACCGTGAGGGCATCGCCTACACGGTGATCGACATCGAGCAGGACCCGAACGCGGCGGACTTCGTGATGAGCGTGAACGGCGGCAACCAGACCGTGCCGACCCTGCGCTTCGCCGACGGCAGCGCCCTGACCAACCCCAGCGTCATCCAGGTCAAGGCCCACCTGGCCGCGATCGCCGAAACCGCCGCCGACCCGGCCTGAGGTTTCCGCACGACCGTTCAAGATCGCCGTTTCAGGACACGAGATGAGGCCAGACCTCACCTTCCGACCTCAAGCGGCGATCTTCGCGTGCGCCGCGGCCGCGGCGTACCGGTCCGCTGAGGCGCGGTGGAGGGTCAGCTGGGCCAGCGGGGGGCGTCGAGGCGGACGACCTTGACGCGCTGGCGGCCGGATCGGACGGCGCCGACCGAGGCGAGGGCGCGGGCCAGCTGGAGCGCGGCGTCGAGGCTGTCCGCCTCCGCCACCTGTCGGCGCTGCTCAGGACTGGCTGTCTCGTCGCGCAGCGGCTGCTCATCGAGGAACGACGCGTTCACGTCCTCGGGCGCGAAGGGTCGTACCTCGGTGCGAACGATCAGGTACCGCATGCACTGCTCCGTCACTGCCTGCCGGGCGGAGGTCGACTGTGGAGTCCATGGGTGGAACTTCCACATTCGGCTGATGTCATGCTTGTGCATTTCCCCAGCTGGAATCAAGCAAGACGCGACGATCGTCGGGCAGCACCGCCCGAACGGGTGACGGAGCGTAGTTTTCCGCCGAGGAGATCAGCTGATCCGGGCGCTTATCCACGCCCGCGATCGCGGCGGGTCCAGCGCCGCTTCGCCGAGCCAGCCGAAGACACGTGCATATCGCTCGACGCTGTTGCGGTCGGTGAGCACCAGCTCACGGGCGAGCGTCTCGACGGCCACCGTCTCCGGATCATCCGGGTCGGGAAAGTGATAGATTGAAAACCCCGTATATGGTATGAAGTGCTGGCCGATCACGGCCGCACACGGCAGTACTCTGATCGTCACGTTGGGTAACTGTGCGAGGCTCGCCAGGTGGGCCAGCTGGCCGTCCCGCACCTCGTCCGGCGCACCCCGCCCGAGCAGCGCCTGCTCGTCCAGGATCGCCTCATAGCGTGGCGCGTCCGGGGTCCTGGTCAGGATCGTCTGGCGGGCCAGCCGCGCCGCCACCTCGGTGTCCGGCTCCTGCGGCGCGGGCAGCTCCGCCACCGGTCCCACCACCGGATTCGGGCGCTGCGCGGGCACTCCTGCCGCGGGCGACGCCTGCCCGGACAGCGGCCGCGAGGACAGGATGCGGGCCCGCGCGTACTCCGGTGTCTGCAGCAGACCGGGGACGATCGACAGGCCGTACTCCCTGATGCGGGCGCTGCCCGCCTCCAGCTCGGCGTAACCGCGCTGCCGCTGGGTCATCACCGGGTACGCCCGCAGCCAGCCCCGCGTGTTGCCGGCGTCGCGTGCGATCGCCACCAACTGGTCCCGGTCTCGCCCGCGCACCTCGTAGAGGTCGAGCAGGTCCAGCACATCGGCGAGATCCGGACGGCTGCGCCCGTTCTCCAAACGCGACAGTTTCGACTTGGCCGCCCAGCCCACCTGGTCGACGACCTGCTCACCGGTGAGACCGGCGGTCTCACGCAGGCGGCGCAGCTCCACGCCGAGGCGCTGGCGGCGGACGATCGGGCTGGATCCTCGCGGCAAGGGGACCTCCGTCGGCGAACCAGCCCTCAGGCTAAGCCGCCCGCCTGTCCTCACCCCCGCACCGACACGCCCCTACCTGGATGGATCACCCACCGGCCGACGTACTGATCATGAACTTGTGGCCACGACGCGCCGCCGAACCTTGCCACAAGTTCATGATCAACGCAGAATTGGGCGGCCCGACAGCGGGAGGCCTCACCCGTCCGCGTTGTACCTGTGGGCCGGGCGCGGGCTGACCCCGCCGTCAGCCGCCGCGCAGCCAGGTGAGGACGAGCTGGTGGGCGATGGAGGAGCGGTTCGGGAGGGTGAAGGAGTCGTCCGAGCCGTCCAGCACCCGGGCGATCCGCTCGCGCGTGAACCACTGCGCGTCGATCAGCTCGTCCGGGTCGGTGCGCAGCGGCGCGGCCGCCGGGTCGGCGACCGCGATGAAACCCAGCATCAGCGAGCGGGGGTACGGGAACGCCTGGCTGCCGTGGTAGCGGATGCCGGAGACCCGCACCCCCGCCTCCTCGTACACCTCGCGGGCGACCGCGTCCTCGGCGGTCTCCCCCGCCTCGACGAAACCGGCGAGCACCGAGTAGCGGCGCTTGGCCGCCCCGGCCCACACCACGTTCGCGCCGAGCAGGATGCGTCCCTGCGGGCCGGCCACCCCGTCGTGCACCGCCATGATCACAGCCGGGTCGGTACGCGGGAAGTGCAGGTCGCCGTCGGCGTCCCGGCGCACCCAGCCGCCCTGCTCCACGGTGGTCGGCTTGCCGCTGCGCGGGGCGTACAGGTGGTCGCGGTGCCAGCGCACCAGCGCCAGCGCCTGGGTCAGCAGCGCCGTGTCGCGTGGCGGCAGGTCCGCGCCGACCTCCCACAGGTGCTTCGGCTCGGCGCCGGGCACCTCGGGCAGCTCGCTGTTCACCGCGAAGTAGGCCGTGCCGCTCGCGTCGACGCCGAGGAACAGCGGCTCGGCGGCCGGACCGCCGGTGCCGACCTGCGCCGACCCGACCAGCACCAGCCGGTCGGCGCGGATCAGTGCCCGGCCGTCGTCTCCGATCACCACCACCTGGCCGCGGGCCCACGCGTCGGCCAGCCACTGCGGGTCGGCGCGCCGGAACGCGGCCCGGTCGAGATCCGACCGGGCCGCGGAAGGTGTTTCGCTCATTACCGGCAACTCGCTCCGCTCACCGTCACGCCGCGGGCCTCGACTCGACCGTCACCGGAACGATCGCCGACACCGCGGCCTGGATCTTCTCGGCGTCGCCGAGGATCACCGGGGCCGCCACGGCGGGCGCGAGGTACGTAGCCGCGACGCGGTGCACGTCCTCCAGGGTGGCCGCGGCCAGCCGCGCCGAGTGCTCGGCCAGGAAGCTCAGCCGCAGCCCGAAACCGGCGTACGTGCTGGCGAGACCGGCCAGGCCGGACTGCGTCGACATGCCCAGCTGCAGCGTGCCCAGCGCGTACTGCCGCGCCTGCTCCAGCTCCTCCTCGCGCACCGGCAGCGCCGCGATGCGGCCCAGCTCGTACAGCGTCTCGACCAGGGCCGGGGCGGTGACCTCGGTGGCCACCTCGGCGGAGACGGTCAGCGTGGAACCGGCCACCGAGTGCTCGATCACCGAGTGCGGGCCGTACGTGTAGCCCTTGTCCTCGCGGATGTTCTCGACCCAGCGGGAGGAGAAGTAGCCGCCGAAGACCATGTTCGCGAGCTGGAGGGCGGCGTGGTCGGGGTGGGTGCGCCCCACCGCCGGCAGCGCGAGGCGCAGCGACGACTGCACCGCGCCGGGCCGGTCCACCAGCAGCAGCGGGCCCGGCACCAGCAGCGGGATGGGCGGCAGGTCGGCCGTTTCGCCGCCACCGTTCCAGCCGCCGAGGCGTTTGGCCGCGGTCTGCACCGCCTGCTCCGGGTCGATGTCGCCGACGATGACCAGCGTCGCCCCGGCCGGGTGCAGCCGCCGGGCGTGCAGCGCGCGCAGCGCCTCCGGGCCGACCGCGCGCACCTGTTCGACCGACGGCGTCTGCACCGCGTACGGGTGCCCCGGGTAGATGCGCTTGAGCAGCGCGACGCGGGCCAGGTGCGCGGGCTGGCTCTGGGCGACCTGGATCCGGTCGGCCAGCCGCTCCACCTCGGTGGTGACCTCGCCCTCCGGATACGCGGCGTCGTCGAGCACCTCGGCCAGCAGTTCCAGCAGCCGGTCCAGCCCGGACACCAGCGAGTTGCCGCTGATCTGCAGGCGGTCCGGGTCGATCCCGGCGCCGAGGCCGCCACCGACGGTCTGCAGCTCGGCGGCGATCTCGACGGTGCTGCGCGTGCTGGTGCCGGAGAACAGCGTCTGCGCCAGCACCGCCGCCTCGGCCAGCTCGGCCTTGGCGAACGGCACGCGCAGCCGCACCTCGGCCAGCGGCACGCTCGGCCGGCGGATGGCCAGCACGGTCAGCCCGTTGGGCAGCGTCTGCTCCGCCTCCAGCGGCAGCGCCAGCGGCCGGTTCTCGTCCAGCTCGGGAAGGGCAAGCGTCGTCATGCCAAGTCCTCGCTACGCTCGTCGTCGGCTGCACCGAGCCCACTGGTTCGTTCGCTGCGCTCACTCACTGGTTTCCTCCGGGCACGACCTCGATCGAAGCCCGGCGGTGCGGGCGCAGGGTGGCGGCGGCCGACCGGACCTGCTCCTCGGTCACCTCCGCGATCTGGTGCGGCAGGTCGTTGAGCAGCCCCGGGTTGCCCCGCTGCAGCTCCAGCACGGCCATGCGCAGGGCGCGGCCGAGCACCGCGTCGGTCTCGCGCAGCAGGTGGGTGGCCATCCGGGCCTGGGTGCGGGCCAGCTCGCCCGGGGTCAGCCCGTCGGTGGCCAGCCGGTCCAGTTCCTCGTCGATGGTGACCAGCACCTTGTCCACGCTGCCGCCGGGCGGCAGGTGCGACTGCAGCAGCAGCGCCGTGGGGTCGCGCACCTCGAACGGCTCGCCCATGAAGCCCAGGTAGCCGCCGACGCTGGTGACGCTGCGGTCCTTCAGCACCAGGCGCTCCACCAGCCGGGACGCGTCGCCGTCGGTGAGCACCTCGGCCAGCACCACGTACGGCAGGTAGCCGGCGAAGTCGGTGATCGGGTCCGGGACGCGCCACGCCGAGGCGACCGCGGGCAGCGGGGCGAGCTTGTCCACGTACGACTCGCGCCGCTCGGCGGTCAGGTCGGGCTCGGCGAAGTCGGCCCGCGACGGCGCCGGGCGGGCGGGCACGTCGCTGAAGTGGCGCTCGATCAGCATCCGGGCGTGCTCGGACGCGAAGTCGCCGGAGACGCTGAGCGTCGCGTTGCCGCAGGCGTAGTACTTGTCGAAGAACTCCGCGGCGTCCGGAACGGTGGCCGCCTCCAGATCGCTGAAGGAGCCGTAGCCGTCGTGCGCGTTGGGGAACGTGTCGAACATGACCGGCGGGAGCTTGAGCCACGGGAAGCCGCCGTACGGGCGGTTCAGCACGTTGACCCGGATCTCCTCCTTGACCACGTCGATCTGGTTCTTGAGGTTCTCCTCGGTGAGCCGGGGCCCGCGCATGCGGTCGGCCTCCAGGAAGAGCATGCGCTCCAGCGCGTTGCTCGGCACGGTCTCGAAGTAATCGGTGTAGTCCAGGTGGGTGGAGCCGTTGAAGGTGCCGCCCGCCCCCTGCACGTGCCGGAAGTGGGCCAGCTTCTCCAGGTTGGCCGAGCCTTGGAACATCAGGTGTTCGAAGAGGTGGGCGAAGCCGGTGCGGCCCTGCGGCTCGGACCGGATTCCCACGTCGTAGACGACCGCGACACCGATCACCGGTGCGCTGCGGTCCGGGCTGAGCACGACGCGCAAACCGTTGGGGAGCGTGAACCGCTCGACCTCGTACGCCGTGCGCGGGATCTGGATGCTGGTCTCGGTGGACACAAAGCCGACCCTAGCAAGCTGGCGGAGGAGGCGTCCGCAGCAGCGGCGGTGAAATGTACGACCGCCGCCGCTTCGGACGGGTCAGGACTCCACGCACTCGGCGACCGGTGAGCGGTCCCCCGCATCACCCAGCGCGACGGCGAGCGCCCGCGCCTGCGCGCGGATCTCCGGCGCGGCCGTGGTCTCCCAGAGCACGCCGCGGCGGGTCGGGCCGAGCGTCCACAGGGCCGGGTGCGCCGACCCGTCCCGGCGCAGCAGCGCCCCGTGCGGGTCGGTGTCCAGCCCCAGCCGGTACGGGCCCGGCCGGGCCATGCCCTCGGCGACCAGCGCGCGGACCAGCGGGTCGGACTCGACGATGCGGCCGGGACCGGTGCAGTTGACCACGGCGGCGAACGTCGGAGCGGTGATCGCGCCGCCGTGGCGCTCGCGCAGCGCGACGCGTACCCCCTGGTCGGCGGCCTCGATGCCGCACAGCTCGGCGGCGCGGATGCGCAGCGATCCGCTGTCACGCAGTTCCCCGATGGCGTCCGCGACGTCGGGCGCCATCCGGTGCCGGTGCACCTCCCAGTAGCGCGCCAGGTGCCGCAGGAAGCGGTGCTGGCCGGGCTCGGGCAGGCTCTGCCACAGCGCGTCCCAGTGTGGGCGCAGCGCGTCGAGAACCGCCCGCCAGTCCCCGGTGTCCGCGGCGAGCCGCCGCAGCGAGCGCAGCAGCCCGGCCACCGAGCCGGCGGCCAGCAGTTCCGGCAGCTCCGCCACCGTCGCGGCCTGTGCCGACGCCGTCGCCTGCCCGGCGGCGACCTGCGCGGACGCCGCCAACCCGACGGCAACCGGCTCCCCGGTCGCAGCCGCGGGCCGGCGGTGCGGCTGCGGCAGCAGCCCGTGCCGGGACACGGCGGTGAGGTCCTGGCGGCCCGCGTTCGAGAGGCTCAGTGCCACGTCGACGGCGGTCAGGCCGGTGCCGATCAGCAGGATCGGGCCCTCGGGCAGCGCGTCCAGCGCGCCCGGCCGCCACGGGTCGGCCACGTACGCCCCCGAGCGCGCTGCGGCGGCGTCGAGCCGGGCCGGGACGGACGGGGCGGGGTGGCCCAGCGCCAGCACCACGCGGTCGGCCGGGATCACCACGTCGTCGCTGAGCAGCACGGTGAGCGGGCCCCCGCTGCCGGACGGCTCGAAGATGCGGGCCACCCGGCCGCGCTGCACGGTGAGCCTGCCCTGCGCCGTCTCGTCGGCGGTCCGCAGCACCTCGGTCAGGTAGTCGCCGTACCAGCTGCGGGGCACGAAATCGGCGGGGCCGGTGCGCGGGTCGCGGCGGCGGCACCACCGCAGGAAGTCGTCGGGCCGGTCGGGATCGGCGCTCATCGCGGCGGCGGGCGAGTTCAGCAGGTGCCACGGTGCGGCGGTGCTGTAGGCCAGCCCCCGGCCGGGCCGTGCGCCGGGGTCGACCAGCACCACGTGCCAGCCGGCTCGCAACAGCTCACGGGTGGCGAGCACACCACTGCAACCGCCGCCGACCACCACCGCGATGCCCATGGCCCTACCTCCTCCGTGTCGCTGATCAAGTTAGCGCCGAACCGCCCGCAGCACGCGCGGCGGCCATCACAAAGCCCATATAACCTACCGGCACGATAGGATATAGAGCCTACACGCGCCAGTGGCGGCCGACCGCGGGGCGCGAGCAGCCGTCTTCGGCAATGATCTGTTAACCCGTCCCGCGCCCGCTCCGGTCGCGGTCCCGAACCCTGGACGGATCAGGCGGCCGGCTGCTGCCGCACCCGGGCCGAGCGGACCGCCCACACGGTGAGGCCGGCCAGGAAGACCAGCAGCGGCAGGGCCACCAGCCAGCGCCGCCAGTCCCGGCTGTCGGCGAGAGCCACCGGCACCGGCGAAGGGCTGGGCGAGGCGGCCTGGCTCGACGGCACCGGGCTGGGCCGCACGCTCGGCGCGGCCTCCTGCGGCACGTTCGCCGCCAGCGCCGCGCTCAGGTTGAGCATGCCCGCCCCGAACCGGCTGTCCGCGCCGGGAGCGCCGGCGTCGGTCGCGGTCGTACGCAGCCGCTGCAGCACCTGCGCGACGGTGGCCTGCGGGTACGCCGACCACACCACCGCCGCCGCGCCCGCCAGCACCGCCGCCGCGCTCGATCCGCCGTCCATCCGGTAGCCGCCGCCCACCCCTGTCGTGATCAGGTCGACGCCGGGCACCGTGATGCCGGTGGTGCGCCCGCTCAGCGGCGCGACGGGCACCTGGCCCGAACGGTCCGCCGGGATCGCGTTGAGCACCCCGGGATACGAGGCCGGCCACGGCGTGAACGGCCGGCCCGCCCGGTCCGCGTCGGCCGCGACGATCAGCACGCCCCGTGCCACGGCCGCCTCGACCGAGGCCTGCAGCTTGCTGCCGGGCACGACGCCCCGCCCGATGCAGATGATCTTCGCGCCGCCGAACACGGCCCGGTCGATCGCGCTGGCCAGTGCGTCCGGATCACCGGTCGCGCCGGGCGAGGGGGCGAACGCGATCGGCAGGATCTGCGCGCCGGGGGCCACCCCGAGCACACCCGCCGTGCGCGGGTCAGCTGGGGCCGCGCTCGGGCTCGGCACCGGAGAGCCGGACGGCGTCGCCCGCGGCGCACCCGCCGCTACCCCGGGAACATGGCCGTGACCTGCGATGAGTCCGGCGAGTCCGGTGCCCCGACCGTCCACATCGGTGTTCGAGACCGGGTCGGGGCCGCCGAGCACCTGGCCACTCAGGTCGGGGTGTGTCCTGTCCACACCGGAGTCCAGGACAGCGACCAGAACTCCGGCACCGGTGGCACGCTGATGCACCGCGGGCAGGTCGAGGTTCGCGAGCTGCCACTGCATGCCACGCACCACGTCCGGCTCGGCCGCGGCTGCGGGCACCGGCGCGCCCAGCAGCAGCACGGCAGCCGAGACAGCAGCCGTGATCAGGGACTTCGGACCAGACATCGCACGTACTCCGGCGGGTATCGAGGCGGTCACCACGGTCATCGTCAGCCAGCCATGGACGGAGCCGGCGGATGCACCTCCACGACGATACCGGCCTGCGCCGCGTGCCACGGCGCGAGCACCACGGCACCGGCCACCCCGACACCGATCAGCGCAAGGAGCATCACCAGGAGCAGTTCCCGGACCGATGACTCCACGGCGCGCCTCCCTCGGGATGCGTGTGTCCGCTCACACAATGCCCGCTGCGTGCGACATCACGCAGTCGGTTTCCGGACCGGTCTGTCCGCCGGTTCGGCTGAGATGCCACCGAAAAGGATGACGGCACGCCCCGGGTCGGACATCCGACTAGTCGGCGTCCTGCGTGGGCAGTGCCGTCAGCAGCGCCGTCAGCCCGGCCTCGTCGAGCAGGTCGGCGGGCCGCACGGTCAGGTTGTCGCGTACGTAGTGGAAAGCGGCGCTGACCTTGGCCACCGGCACGCCCGCCAGCGCCGCCCAGGCCAGCCGGTAGGCCGCCAGCTGCACCGCGGCCGCGGTCGCCGTCGCGCCGGTCGGCACGCGGCCGGTCTTCCAGTCGACCACCTCGTAACCGCCCGCGGCGTCGCGGAAGACCGCGTCCATCCGTCCACGCACGACGGTGCCGCCCAGCTCCACCACGAACGGCGTCTCCACCTCGACCGGCACCCGGTCGGCCCAGACGCTCTGCTCGAAGCGCTCCTTCAGCACCCCCAGCGCCTCATCGGGCGCGGCGTCCTCGTCGGCCGCCCCGGGCAGGTCGTCGAGGTCGAGTAGCTGGTCGGCGCCGTAGCGCTGCTCCAGCCAGTGGTGGAAGGCCGTGCCGCGGCGGGCGTACGGGTCCGGGGCGGCCGGCAGCGGCCGGCGCAGCCGCCGGGCCAGCGCGGCCGGGTCCTTGCGCAGCGCCACCAGTTGCGACACCGACAGGTGCGCGGGCAGCACGACGTCGGCCCGGTTCGCCCGGCGGGCCTGCTCCTCGCGTTCGATCAGCAGCAGGTCGGCCTCCTGCCGCCAGCGCCGGGTCACCTCGTCGTGCTCGGCCGACCCGCCGTCCGGCGCGTCGAGCATGGCCCGGACCAGGTCGGCCGCCGCCTCGACGGTGGGCCGCCGCGCGCCCAGCGGATCGCTGGGCCAGGTCGTGGCGACCTCGCCGCTGGTCGGGTTGACGGCGTCCGGCTCGGGCTCCGGCGTCCACACGTCGACGTGGCCCTCCCCGGACCGGCACACCTCGACGATCTCCTCCAGCAGCACGGACGGGCCGCGCGGCTTGCGCACCTTGTCACCCCACCAGTAACCGGAGGCGAACAGCCAGGTGCGCGGGCGGGTGACCGCCACGTACGCCAACCGGCGCTCCTCGCGGGCGTCGTGCTCCTTCCACTGCTGCTCGAAGTCGGCGACGGCGCGGCCCAACTCCTTCTGGTCGGCGGCGCTCTTCACGGCCAGCGCGGGCAGTCCGTCGCGGTCGCCACGCAGCGGGAACGGCAGCACGCCCAGGCCCTTGAGGAAGTGGTCGGTGCCCTTGCTCGGGCCCGGCCAGACGTCCTTGGTCAGCCCCGCCACGGCGACCACGTCCCACTCCAGGCCCTTGGCCGCGTGCGCGGTGAGGATCTGCACCGCGCCCTCGGCCACGTCGATCTCGCCCGGGGCCAGCCCGCGCTCCTCGTCCTCGGCCGCCGACAGGTAGGACAGGAACGCGCCCAGCGGCGCGCCGTCGGTCTCCACCGCGAACCGGGCCGCGACCTCGCCGAGCGTGTCCAGGTGCGCGCGGGCCAGCCCGGCGTCGCCGGCCCGCACCGCGACCTCCACGTCCAGGCCCGCGGTGCGCTCGATGTCCGCGATCAGGTCGCCCACCGGCTGGTCCAGGCGGGAGCGCAAGGCCGCCAATTCCCTGGCGTACGCCGACAGCCGGGTGTACGCCGCGGGCGAGTACTGGTCCGGCTCGCCGAGATCCTCCAGCGCCTCGGCCAGCGCCGCGTCGTCGAGCCGGTCCGTGACGATCTCGGCGTCGTCGCCGGCCGGGCGGCGCTCGTGCGCCAGCGCCCGGGACCGCCGGTGCAGCGCCACCAGGTCACGCGGCCCGATCCGCCAGCGCGCCCCGGTGAGCAGGCGCAGCAGGCTCGCCCCGTCGGTCGGGTCGTTGAGCACCCGCAGTGTGCACACCACGTCGCGCACCTCGGGCGTGTCCAGCAGGCCGCCCAGGCCGACCACCTCGACCGGCAGGCCCCGGGCCCGCAGCGCCGCCTCGATCGGTGCGATCTGCGAGCGCACCCGCACCAGCACCGCCGAGGTGGGCCGCCGGTCCACGGGGATGTGCGCCGGGTTCTGGTCGTCGGCCGTGCCCGCCTCGCTGCGCCACGCGGTGACGATCTGGTCGGCGATCCACTCCGCCTCGTCCAGGTGCGACTCCAGCAGCGCGCACTGCACGATGCCCGGCTCGGGACTGCCGGAGGTCAGCGAGACCACCCGCGCGCCCCGGTCGCGCAGCGGCGCGGAGATCGCGTTGGCCACCGACAGGATCTCCGACCGGTTCCGGAAACTGCGCCCGAGCTGCGCCTGCGCGGCCGGCTCGCCGTCGCGGTCGGGGAACTCCCCCGGGAAGCGGTCGAGGGTGCCCGCGCTGGCCCCGCGCCAGCCGTAGATGGACTGGCACGGGTCGCCGACCGCGGTCACCGGATGCCCCAGCCCGGACACCCCGCCTTCCACCACCGCCACGTCCCCGGCGAACAACGCCCGCAGCAACGTGACCTGGGCATGGCTGGTGTCCTGGTACTCGTCGAGCAGCACCACCCGGAACCGGTCGCGTTCGGCCGCGCCGACCTCGGGATGGTCGCGGGCCACCCGCGCCGCCCGCGACATCTGGTCGCCGAAGTCCATCGCCTCCAGCAGCTGCTTGCGGTGGGCGTACCTGCGCACCAGCGGCAGCAGTTGCAGCCGGGCACGCTGGCGGGCCAGCAGGTCGCGCACGTCGGCCATCACCCGGCCCGGCTTCGCGTCGACGCTCGCGTGGAAGCGACCCGTCCAGGTGGCGAGGCTGTCCGCGGTGACCAGGTGCTCGGCCAGTTCACCGGCGAGCGCCAGCACCGCCGACACCACCGTGCTCGGGGCGGCCTCCACCGCCGACATGTCCCCGGTGTACGAGCGCACCACCTCGTCGGCGAGCTGCCAGCAGGACGCCTCGGTGAGCAGCCGGGTGCTCGGCTCGTACCCGGCGCGCAGCCCGTGCTCGGTGACGATGCGCGCCGCGAACGAGTGGTACGTGGCGATCGTCGGCTCGCCGTCGAGCCCTTCGGTGAACCGGGTGCCGACGTGGCGGCGCAACTGGCCGAGGCGCACCCGCACCCGGTGGGCCAGCTCACCCGCCGCCTTGCGGGTGAAGGTCAGCCCCAGCACGTGCTCCGGGCGTACGTGCTGGTTCGCGACCAGCCACAGCACCCGCGCCGCCATCGTCTCCGTCTTGCCCGAACCCGCGCCCGCGACGACCAGCAGCGGCGCGACCGGGGCGCTGATCACCGCGGCCTGCTCGGCGGTCGGCGGCTTGAGCCCCAGCGCCGCCGCCAGCTCCTCCGGCGTCCACCGCGGCCCCTCCTCGACAACCGTCCTGACCAGCTCGCTCATGCTCGCACCTCGCTACGCTCGGCACTCCCGTGAGCAGCCACTGCGTTCATGGCTCGACCACCTGGCGACCCTTGCCGGAGACCGGGCAGCTGCTCTTCACCGGGCAGACCCGGCACTTGTCGTTGACCTTCGCGACGAAGGTGGAGGCGGCCATGGTGGCCGCGGTGCGGTGCACCATGGCGTGCGCCCACTGCGGGTCGGCGGTCTCGCCGATCGCGTCCTGCACCTGCTCCTTGGCGTCCTTGTGACCGGTGCCGAGCTGCACCAGCGCCGCCCCGCCCGACTCGTCGCCCTCGGGGAAGCCGCCCGCCTCGACCGCCACCTGGTACGCCCCCAGCTGCGGGTGCTCCGGGAGCTCCTCGCGGGTGGCCGTGGTGGTCTTGCCGGTCTTGAGGTCGATCACCACGAGCCGGCCCTGCTCGTCGACCTCCAGCCGGTCCACCCGGCCGACCAGGTCGATCGGCGGCTCGGCGTCCAGCCGTACGGTGAACTCGCGCTCGATCGCGACCAGCCGCCGCGGGTTCTCGGCCAGCCAGCGGGTCAGTTTGCCCAGCATCTCCGCCGAGCGGTCCCGCTCCCGCCCGGCCAGCCAGGCCGCGGCCAGCTCGATCGCGTCAAAACGCGCCGCGACGTAGTCCACCAGCACGGCAGGGTCGCTCATCGCCTCGTCGGCCAGCATCGCCGCCGCGTGCACCAGGTTGCCGACGCCCTGCGCGGCCGTCGAGGCCGCCGCGCCGCCGTGCCGTTCCAGCAGCCAGCGCAGCCCGCAGCGCAGCGCGCTCTCCATGGTGGACGGGGTGACCCGCACCGGCTCGTCCGGGCCGTGCAGCGGGCCGTCGTCGGACAGCTCCGGCAGACCCCACCAATGGTCCGGGTGCGCGCCGGGCACCCCGGCGGCGGCCAGCCGGGCCAGCTCGCGGGCGGCTGCATGCCGCCGGACCGGATCGGGGCCGGTGACCGCGGAGCGCAGCTCCGCGACGAGCGCGGACAGCGTCAGCGCGCGCGGCGGCCGGGCCAGCTCCAGCTCGGCCACCTCGTCCTCGTCCACCTTGACCGGCGGGGCCAGCTCGAACAGGAAGCGGCTGGGCCGGTCCTCGCCGTCCGCGCCGCCGACCGCGCCGGAGTCGACCGCGGTCACCACCAGCCGCCGCCGGGCCCGGGTCGCCGCCACGTAGAACAGCCGCCGCTCCTCGGTGAGCAGGGCGGCGGTCTGCGCGACCCGCTGCGCCTTCTCCCCCGGCTGGGCGCGCTGCGCCACCTCGTCCACGAGCTGCTCGGAGCCGAGCAGGCTGCCGCGCAGCCGCAGGTCGGGCCAGACGCCCTCCTGCACCCCGGCCACCACCACGACGTCCCACTCCAGGCCCTTGGCCGCGTGCGCGGTGAGCAGGCGCACCGCCTCACCCCGGTCGCCGCTGGCAGCCAGCGAGTCGGCGGGCAGCTGCTGGTCCGCGACGTGCTCCAGGAACGTGTCGATACGCGCGCCCGGCAACCGGTCGGTGAACCGCGCCGCGGCGTCGAACAGCACCATGATCGCGTCGAGGTCCCGGTCCGCGGTCTCCGCGCGGCGCTGCTGGTCCAGTCCCATCGCGGGCGCGGTGGCGACGACGGCCCAGCGTTCGGCCAGACCGCTGGCCCGCCAGACCGACCAGAGCACCTCCTCGGCGGTGGCCCTCGGCCGGCCCGCCGTCTCCCGCGCCGTGGCCAGCAGCATCGCGATCCGGGTCGCGGGCGCGGCCCAGCGCCGGTCCAGCGCCGCCAGCTCAGCCGGATCGCGCAGCGCCTCGACCAGCAGCTCGCCCGAGCCCCGTGTGTCGCCACCCGCGATCGCGAGCGCCCGCAGGCCCTGGCGCAGCCGCCGCTCGGCCATCGGGTCGGCCCCGCCCAGCGGCGAGTGCAGCAGCGCGACCGCCGCCTCCTCGGTGAGCAACTCCGGCTTCAGCGCGCAGCGCAGCAGCGTGAGCAGCGGTTTCACGGCCGGCTGCTGGTGCAGCGGCAGGTCCTCGGCCAGCACCTTGGTCGGCACGCCAGCCTGGCGCAGGGCCCGTTCATAGGCCGGGAGCTGCGAGTTCGTAGAGCGCATGATGACCGCCATGCGCGAGAACGGCACGCCGTCAACCAGGTGCGCCCGCCGGAGCCGGTGCGCCACGAACGCGGCTTCGCTGACCCGGCTGCGCAAGGCCACCACCTCGACCCCGACGTCAGGGTCGTCGGCAGACTCGCCCCGGACGGCCGGCTCGGCACCGCCCGTGGCCGCCGCCTGCTGCCCGGAGCCGCCCGCGCCGGTGGCTACCGCCGGTGGCCGAACACCCGGACCTCCCGCTGCCCGTGCGGGTCCGTCGGCGAGCAGCCCGGCCTGCTCCTGGCGCGGCGCGGGCACCACTGGCAGATGACCCGGCAGGCGGCGCGCGATGCGGGCCGTCGCATTGCGGACCGCAGGAGCGGCCCGGTGCGTGGTCGCCAGCACCACCTGCTCCGTGCCCGGGAACAGCTCGCCGAAGGTGCGCACGATCTGAGGGTCGGCGCCACGGAAGGCGTAGGTGGAGGAGTCGGGGTCGGCGAACGCGGTCAGCGGCAGTCCCGTCCCGATCAGCTGGAGCAGCTCGACCTGCGCCGGGTCGGTGTCGGCGAGTTCGTCGACGTAGATGGCGGACAGCCGGGAGCGTTCGGCGGCCAGCAGCTCGGGGTCGCGGCGCAGCATGGCGGTGGCGGCGCGGACCAACTCGGCGTGGTCGTAGCCGGCCGAGCCGCGGGTGGAGGCGTCGCGCAGCGCCATGGTCTGCTCGTACTCGTGCAGGAAACGGGCGGCGGCCTGCCAGTCGTCGCGCCGCTGCCAGAGCGGGTCCTCCGGGCCGATGCCGCGCTCGGCGGCCCGCAGTAGCAGGTCACGCAACTGCTCGGCGAACGCGCGGGTGCCCAGCGCGGGGAGCAGCCGGTCCGGCCAGGACGCGTCCTCGCCGGGCAGCAGCTCCCGGATGACGAGGTCCTGCTCGGGGCCGGAGAGCAGGCGCGGGGACGGGTCGCCCTGCAGCGCCGCCGAGCGGCGCAGGAGGCCGAAGGCGTACGCCGGAAAGGTTCTGACCAGCGGCTCATGCCCGACGCCCCGGGCGATGCGCGCCTCGATGCGCCGCCGCAGCGACTGCGATCCGCGCCGGCCGAACGTCAGCACCAGGATGCGCTGCGGGTCCACGCCCTCGGCGACGCGGCGGGCGACCGCCTCGACCAGGGTCGTCGTCTTGCCGGTGCCCGGTCCGCCACGCGCCAGCAGCGGGCCCGACCCGTGCTCGATCACCCGCTGCTGAGCGGCGTCGGCACGCAACGACGGCCGGTCGGGACCGCTGCCCCGGACCAGCCGCCAGTCCCGCTGAACGCCGCTGCTCACGCCGAACATTCCAGCACGAGCGGGCGACACCGCGGCAGCAGCCGAGCCGGTTGTGGCGCCGCCTGCATCCCGACGCCGGGAACAGATGTCACGAAAGCCCTGAAACGGCTGAGCCGGCCACCCCGGTGCGGGGGTGGCCGGCTCAGCCGTGATCAGGGTGTAGCGGGTCAGGCCGGCTGCAGGATCAGCGTCCACGTGGTGGTCGTGGTGCTGGCCGCGGCGCCGGTGGCGGTCAGGCCGCCGTAGGAGCCGGCCGGCAGCGAGGCGCCGGTGTCGGCGAGCAGACCGGTGACCCGGCCGCCGCCCGTCTGCGACGAGTTGCTGCGCACCTCCACACCGGCCGGGGCCGTGAGCGAGGTGGACGCGGCGTCGCCGTGCACCCAGTACGACACGCCCCAGCTCTGCGCGGCCGTCACGGTCGCGAAGGGCGTGACGCGCGCCGCCGAGCTGGTCGTCTCGGTGCCGTTGGCGAAGACGAGGGGCGACACGGTGTCGACGCCGCGGTAGGCGGCGAGCACGAAGTTGCCCTTCGACTGCTGTCCCAGCGTCACCTGCACGGTGGTGCCCGCCATGCCTGCGGTGGCCGTCTTGCGCCACACCGTGGTGGTGGCGTAGCCGCCGTCGAGACGGTCGAGCTGGGTCCACCCGCCGCCGGTCGGCGTGCCGGTGGTGCCGTGCGTGTTCTGGCTCAGGAACAGCAGCAGCTGGTCGCCCGCCTGGACGCCCGACGGCACCGTCACCGTGTGGGTGAGGGCGTTGACGTTCGAGGTGGCCTGCCCGACGAACGAGATCAGCTCCGCGACGGGCGCGACGGTGACCTGCCGCGTCTCCGTGTCGGTGCTGCCCGAGTCGTCGGTGACGGTCAGCGTGACGTTGTAGGTGCCCGCCGCCGCGTACGTGTGCGACGCGGTGCCGATGCTGTCGGTGTCGGTGGAGGTGCCGTCACCGAAGTTCCAGGCGTAGTTCTGGATCGCGCCGCCGCTGTCGGTGGAGCCCGTGCCGTCGAACGAGCAGACCAGGCCCGTGCAGGACGGCTCCA
Source organism: Catellatospora sp. NPDC049133 (assembly GCF_040648455.1). Classification (NCBI taxonomy): domain Bacteria; kingdom Bacillati; phylum Actinomycetota; class Actinomycetes; order Micromonosporales; family Micromonosporaceae; genus Catellatospora; species Catellatospora sp. NPDC049133. The sequence goes on along the minus strand of NZ_JBEZDT010000003.1, from coordinate 98,849 downwards.
GGTCGGCCGTGGGCGGCGTGTTGCCGGTTCCGCCGGACCCCTTCAGAATCTTGATGTAGTCGATGTCACCGATGAAGTAGTCGCAGGTGACCTCGACGCCGTCGCACGTGCCCTTGCCGCCGATCGACAGCTGCCACGTGTTGGCGACGTTGCCGGTCGGGCCGTTGGCCCGGCTGGTGCGCACCCCGTCGACGTACATCTCGACGTAGGCGGAGGTGCGGTTGCAGGTGACGGTGTGCCACTGGCCGTCCGAGATCGACTCGGTGGCGTAGCCGGTCCGCGAGGCGCCGTTGCCGCCCCGGAACAGGCAGCGCGGGATACCGCCCGGCGCTTCGAACTTCCAGTAACCGCCGGCCGTCGCGCCCTGGCCCTTCTGCATGATGTTGCCGAAGGAGTATGTGCTGCGGTAGCGGATGGTGAGCGAGAAGTCGCCGGAGTCGGGGTTCAGGTCGCTGTGCGCCGGAACCCGGTTGATGTGACCCGGCTTGTATGCCATCTCGCCCGGAAGCACCACCGGGAAGCGGTGACCGGTCGCACCGGCGTAGACGACACCCGTGGTCAGGTCAGACCCGATGGTGCCGTTGCGCCCGTTGCCGCTGCTGTCGACGAGCACGGTCGAGCCGTTCGGCTCGTCCATGCTCCAGAAGGCCACCGTATTGGTGGCGACCGCGTGTGCCGGTGTGGCACCTGTGGCGACACCGGCGGCCACCAGCGCGGCGGCCACGCCCAGTCTGCCGACTGAGCGGAGCAACCGCGTCTTGCTGATCTGCATAGGATGATCCCCCTCATCGTGGCCGGGTTACACCCTCGCACGCAGGCCCGGAACCGCTCCATAACCCAATGAGCCGATAAGCGGGGTCATCCGGACGCATCCCTATCCACTCGGAAAGGTGCGACCTCGCTGAACGCACGATCCGGGCTGGACGGCCGACGGTCCCTGAATGAGCGTCGGAAGGCCGTCACGGCATGCCCGCGAATAGGCCCCGGGCGGGATCCGAGCGCGGCTTCCGCTCGGATCCCGCCCGGGGCGGGTACCGGATTTCCGGTCGGGCGCCCGGTGTCCATGCACTCGAACGCCCGCCCGTGCCTCATCCGGTCTGGCAGTTGCGCGTCGTCACCAGGGGGACGGCGCCGGGGGCACGACGACCGGCGGGCGGTCGTCGCAGGTGATGGTGTTCGGCAGTTCCCAGGAGGCCATCCAGGGGCCGGTGGTGCCGCCGCCGTCGTTGCCGCCCAGGTCGGTCACCACGAACTCGGAACCGGCCGGGGTGAAGTGGAACGAGCCGCAGTTGTTGATGCCGACCGCGCCGACGTTGCGGGCGTCCACGTTCTCGAACGACGCGCCGCCCTCGACCCGGCCGCTGACCACGGAGGTGCCGGTGCCGTCGATCCGCAGGTCCTTGAACTTGACGCCGCGGATCTGGTACAGGTCCTTCACCGACCACTCGCTGACCATCATGATCGCGTTGTAGGTGCTGTCGAGGTAGTGGTCCCCGGTCACCTGGATGTCCGCGTCGATGGTCTTGTCCAGCGCGTAGATCCAGATCGCGCCGAGGCCGATGTTCCAGTTCAGCTCGTACGTGCCGGCCCGGACCACGCTGTTGTTCGTGAACTTCAGGTAGCCGTCGAAGGCGGTCGCCCCGAAGCGGGAACCGGCGTGCAGGCCGGAGCCTTCGCGAATCGGGTCGGCGACCAGGTTGTTCGAGACGGTGTTGTTCGTGCCGCCGTAGATCGCGATGCCGTTGGCCAGCGTCGGGGTCTGCACGGTGTTGTGGTCGTACACGTTGTTCGCGTCGGCGACGCCGTCGGACCACATGGCCAGGCCGTCGTCACCGGTGTTGCGCACGAAGTTGTTCTGCACCAGCGAGTTCGTGACGCCCTTGCGGAAGTTCAGCGCGTCGGCGATCTGGTCCACGATGATGTTGTTCTTGATCTTGATGTTGTCCATCGGACCGTCGAACCACATGCCGACCTTGGTGTGCCGGATGTACAGGCCCTCGATCGTCGAGTCGCTCAGCGCGCCGCCGATGCCGTTGACCTGGTCGGTGTCGATGCGCTCGCGCACGTCACCCTGGATGGTGAAGCCGGACAGGTGCACGTTGCTGCTGCCGCCGTCCTCGGCGTACCTGCCGTAGAAGCCGACGCCGGTGTGCACCGAGCCGTCCTCGGCCGGCTCGCTGAGCGCGACCTCCTTGCCCTTGATGATCGTGTACCAGCTGCCCGCGCCCTCGATCGTCACGTCGTCGACGATGATGTGCCGGTTGACTTGATACACGCCCGGGGGCACGTACACCTTCAGGTTCCACTTCTTGGCGAACGCGATGGCCCGGTCGAACGCGTCGGCCGACTCGCGGCGGCCGGTCGGGTCCGCGCCGAACGCCAGCACGTTGGACGCCACCAGGCGCACGTGCGGCTTGCCGACCAGCTCGGAGTCGAGCAGGTCGATGACGGTCCAGGCGGCGTTGCTGCCGGCCGGCACGGTCAGGCGCACCTTGTCGCCGGCCTTGTACGTCTTGCCGAGCAGCAGGCGCTGCTCGTCGTAGAAGTGCATGGGACGGAACGGCGTGCTGATGACCGGCTTCGGGTCGGTGAACGCCGGCACGCACGCGCACTCGGTGATCCACCAGTCCTCGTGCAGCAGGCCCGCGTTGGGGTCGTTGCTGAACGGGTACTGGTTGTACAGCCAGGCGAACTCGGAGGTCAGCGTCATGACCTGCTTGTTCTTGCTGTTGACGGTGACGTTCAGCGGCGCGGTGATGCCGCCGCCGTTCGGCGCGTCCGGGATGCTGTAGCGAACGGTGATCGCGTTCGCGGCGGCCGGCAGCGTGAACTCGACGTGCTGGCCGGGGGTCAGCTTGACCGCCTTGCGGCCCGAGGCCTCCGCGGGCAGCGTGTACGCCGCGCGGTCGGGCCCGATGACGGTGCCGTTGGTCGCCGCGTTCTCGGCTTCCTGCTCGAGGAAGTTGACGCTGGCGCCGCGGCCCGCGACGAGGGCCGGGTCGAGCGCGGCGCGCGTGACCACGGGCGCGGCGCCGGTGGTGGCGGCATTGGCCGTGCCGGCGCTGCCGACGAGGCTGAGACCGACGGCGGCGACGGTGGCGGAGGCGACCGCCATCGGGGCCCACCGCCGGGGCCGGCGGGACCCCGCCGCAGCTCCTGTGATGCTCCGTGACATCGAAGACTCGTTTCTGGAGGGAACGGAGGAACGATGGAACGCCTGAGACGCTCGAGGCGGAGCGGACGCCAGGAGGTGTAGGTGACTTTAGATTCCCTGTGTCGCCCACCACAAGGTTCTGCGTAATCTTTTCGTAACGCTGGCACGGCAAATACAAGTACCCATTAGGTTGTTGCGCTCCTAACGCAATTCCTTGCGAAGACCACAGTCGATGCCCGAGCGGCGACCGCGCACGTAGGGGCCAACCCCGACAACCACCGGACAGACACCGGGCGTGTGTTCACCGGACGATGGACCCGGCATCACCGACGGCAGACCACCTCAGCGCAGGGAGCTCGGAGTGCACCCCATGGACGACAACCCCCGGCCGGATCCCCACCCGCACGGACGGCACGCGGCCGCATCCGATCCGGAACCGACGGTGCCGTGGCGTCGCGAGCCCGACCCGGATGCGACGGTGCCCCTGCGGCACGTCCCCGAGCCGGATCCGGCGACCCCGCCGGGGCGTACCCCCGAATCCGGCTCGGCGACCCCGCCCGCACCCGCGACCGAGCCCACCGGTGACATCGCCGCCGGGCGCGCGGCGGAGGGCGCGCCGCGGCGGCGGCTGCCCCGGCCGCAGCTCGGGCGGCGGCTGCGCGTGCTGGCCGGCGTCGACGAGCGGCTGCTCGACCGGGTGCCGCAGGAACGCGCCTGGTACACCTCGCTCGGCGGCGTGGTGCTGGGCACCGCGACCATCGCCGCCATCTCCATGTACTTCGCGATCACCCAGGCGATGGGCGCGTCGAGCTGGCTGGCCGTGTTCCCGGTGCTGGTCTGGTTCCTGTTCATCCTGAACGTGGACCGCTGGCTGGTCTCCAGCCGGCTCGGCGAGGGCTGGTTCCGCCGGGTCCCCGTGCTGGCGATGCGAGTGCTGATGGCGTTCTTCTTCGGAGTGATCATCGCCGAGCCGCTGGTGCTGCGCATCTTCGAGACCGCCGTCATCCAGCACGTCGCCGACCAGCGCACCGAGGCGCTCGCACAGCTCGCCGGGCGGCTCAAGACCTGCAACCCGGTGCCCGGTTCCACCGAGCCGGCCGCGCCCGCCGACTGCAAGGCCACCGAGACCTTCAACTTCGACCAGTCCCCGGTGGCGACGCTGCGCGAGCTGGCCACTCGCCGCGCCGACGCGGACGCGCTGGCCAAGACCGTCGACGCGGACTCGGTCCAGCTGCGGGCCATCAACGACATGGCCCGGCGGGAGTGCGTCGGCGACTCCGGCGCGGGCCTGACGGGTCAGCGCGGCGTCGGCCCCAACTGCCGCCGGCTGCGCGCCGAGGCCGACGCGTTCAAACGCACCCGGCAGATCGACGCCAACGGCGTGAAGCTGGTCAACCTGCGTACCCAGATCTCGGAACTGGAGTCGGCGGCCCGCACCTCGCACGCCGCGTTCGAGGCCGAGCGCGAGACGAAGATCAAGGAGCGGGTCGCCGAGGAGCGCAGCCACCAGGGCCGGATCGGCCTCCTGGAACGCCTGGGCGCGCTGCACGACCTGGCCGACTCCAGCGGCGTGCTGGCCGTCGGCATCTGGGCGGTGCGCATCTTCTTCATCCTGGTCGACTGCATGCCGATCCTGGTCAAGTTCGTCGGCGGCTCCACGACGTACGACAAGTTGGTCAGCGCCCAGCTGGCGGTCGCCGAGCGCGACCTCAACCACGACATCGAGGCCGAGTACGCCGAACGCGAGGCCGTGCTCCGCAAACGCCGCGCCGAGATCGACCTCGAAATCCTGGAACACAAAGCCGAACTCAACTCGCGCCTGCACCGCGCCGCCGACCGCCTCAGCGAACGCGTCTAACCCAAGGAAGGGCACCTTCCTCGGGTCAGTCGGCGATGCCGCCGGAGGAGCGGATGGCCTGCTGCTCGGCGGCGAGGGTCTTGTCGGCGTGCGCGATGTGCTCGACGGCCTCGTCGACGTCGTCGGTGCACACGATGAGGTCCAGGTCCACCGCGTTGATCTTGCCATCGGCCAGCATGGTGTCGCGCATCCAGGACAGCAGGCCGCTCCAGTAGGCCGTGCCCATCATCACCACCGGGAACCGGGTGACCTTCTCCGTCTGCACCAGGGTGAGCGCCTCGAACAGCTCGTCCATGGTGCCCATGCCGCCGGGCAGCACCACGAAGGCCTGGGCGTACTTCACGAACATGGTCTTGCGGACGAAGAAGTAGCGGAAGTCGATGCCGACGTCGACCCACTCGTTCATGCCCTGCTCGAACGGCAGCTCGATGCCCAGCCCGATGGAGAGCCCGCCGGCCTCGGTGCACCCGCGGTTGGCCGCCTCCATCACCCCCGGCCCGCCACCGGTGATCACCGCGTATCCCGCGCGGGCCAGCGCCGCGCCCAGCCGCTGCGCCATCTCGCACTCCGGCGAGTCGGCCGCGCTGCGGGCGCTGCCGAACACGCTCACCGCAGGGGGGAGGTCACTGAGCGTGTCGAAGCCCTCGACGAATTCGCTCAGGATGCGCAGCGTCCGCCAGGAGTCGCGGACCTTCCAATCCGGACGCCCCGCCGAGTCCAGCAGGGCCTGGTCCGCGGTACCCGAGGACACCGCGTCGCGGCGCAGGGTCACCCGGCCGCGGTGCCGCTCGTGTCGATGGTTGCTTTGCGTCATGCCATCACCGTAGTCCGGCTCGCTCGTTTACGTGACGACGCGGCACGCACATCCCCAGCAAATTCCCAGCGGATTACGCAACTTTTCGCCATGCTGTGGCGTCAAGGATGTCATACAGCGTTGCTTGAATAAGGCCGACGACGAGGGAGGCGATGAATGTGATGACCCGCAGCGAGGTGCTTCGCCAGAAGCAGGCCATGCGCCAGCGCATCCGCGCCACCGTGCACGCCCGCCGCATCGCCATGGTGGTCGACGCCAAGGAGTTCGAGCCGGCCGACGAGCCCGCCGCCGCCCGCTGATCAGGCTTAGCCTGCCAGAATCATGCGGAGCCGCTCCGCGGCCTTGATCGGCCGCACATCCTGCGCTTCGCTCCGGATGTACACCGAGCGGCCGCTACGACGGGCTCCTGCTCAGCCAGCGGCGGAGCAGGTCCGTGCCGGCCTCGATCTTGTCGATCTCCACGTGCTCGTCGGGTTTGTGCGCCAGGTTGGGATCGCCCGGCCCGAAGTTGAGCGCCGGGATGCCCAGCGCCGCGAACCGTGCCACGTCCGTCCAGCCCAGCTTCGCCGCGGGCGTCGCCCCGGTCAGCGCCAGGAACTCCGCCGCGGGCGGTGCCGACAGGCCGGGCAGCGCGCCCGGCGCCGAGTCCGTGATCTCGATCTCGTATCCGCCGAACACCTCGCGCAGGTGCGCCTCGGCCTGCTCCTCCGAGCGGTCCGGGGCGAAGCGGAAGTTCACCTCGATCTCGCACGCGTCGGGGATCACGTTGCCGGCCACCCCGCCCCTGATCGACACGGCGTTCAGCCCTTCCCGGTACCGACAGCCGTCGATCTCGACCTCCCGGGCCCGGTAGTCCGACAGCCGCCGGAGCACCTCGCCCGCCTTGTGGATCGCGTTCTCGCCCAGCCACGAGCGGGCCGCGTGCGCCCGTACGCCACTCGTGCGCACCCGCGCCCGCATGGTGCCCTGGCAGCCCGCCTCGACGATGCCGTACGTCGGCTCCAGCAGCACCGCGAAGTCGGCCTCCAGCAGCTCTGGCCGCCGGTCGGCGACGATCTTCAGGCCGTTGCGGACCGCCTCGACCTCCTCGCACTCGTAGAAGAAGTACGTGACGTCATAGCGCGGATCCGGGCAGGTCACCGCCAGGTGCAGCGCGATGGCGGTGCCGCTTTTCATGTCCGAGGCGCCGCAGCCCCACATGATCTTGCCGTCCACGGTGGACGGGAAGTTGTCCGCGATCGGCACCGTGTCCAGGTGTCCGGCCAGGACCACCCGCTGCTCGCGGCCCAGCTCGGTGCGCGCGATCACGGTGTGCCCGATCCGTTCGACCCGCAGGTGGGCGCAGGTTTCGAGGGCCTCCTGCACCGCGTCGGCGATCTCCTTCTCGTTGCCCGAGACAGATTCGATGTCGACCAGCGCACGGGTCAACGCGACTGCGTCGTTCAGGGTTTCAGGAGCGAGCACCTGCGGCGTCAGCGGGTTGGGCATACCGGTAGCGTAGACACCGTGAGCAGCACACGTTCCGACCGGCCCGCCTGGGGCTTCGGTCTCGCCACCGTCAGCGGCGACCAGACCCTCGAAGTGTGGTACCCCGTCGGCCAGCTCGGCCTCGACATCTGCGGTGTCTCCGCGCTCGACCTCAAGGGCGCCGAGCCCGTCCTGCCCGGCCTGCGGATCGCCCGGGTGCACACGGTCATCCCCACGCTGGCCGAGCCGCCGCGCGACACCGCCGACGCGTACCTGCGGCTGCACCTGCTCTCCAACCGGCTCATCCAGCCGCACCAGGCCAACCTCGACGGCATCTTCGGGCTGCTGCCGAACAACGCCTGGACCTCGGCCGGCGTGTGCCCGCCGGACCGGGTCGACGAGCTGCGCCTGATCGAGCGCGCCGCCGGCCGCCACCTCGCCGTGTACGGCGTGGACAAGTTCCCGCGGATGACCGACTACGTCGTGCCGGCGGGTGTGCGCATCGCCGACGCCGACCGGGTGCGGCTGGGCGCGCACCTGGCCTCCGGCACCACGGTCATGCAGAAGGGCTTCGTCAACTTCAACGCCGGCACGCTGGGCACCTCCATGGTCGAGGGCAGCATCTCCGCCGGTGTCGTCGTCGGCGAGGGCTCCGACATCGGCGCGGGCGCGTCCATCATGGGCACCCTGTCCGGCGGCGGCAAGGAGACCATCAGCGTCGGGCAGCGCAGCCTCGTCGGCGCGAACGCCGGCATCGGCATCTCGCTCGGCGACGACTGCGTGGTCGAGGCCGGCTGCTACGTCACCGCGGGCACCAAGGTCACGCTGACCGCCACCGGCGAGGTCGTCAAGGCGGCTACCCTGTCCGGCGCGTCCAACGTGCTGTTCCTGCGCAACTCGGTGACCGGCGCGGTCGAGGCCCGGCCGCGCACCGGCACCGGCATCGTGCTCAACGCCGCACTGCACGCCAACGACTGACCTCACCACGGAGGCGCCTCTTGGACCCGCGACGGATAGCCGGGCTGCTCGACGCGCCCGGCTGCCGTCGCCGGCAGGTGCTGGACGCCGCGCAGGTGGACCTCGGGCTGCTGGCCGAGGCCATCGGCGCGCCCCCGGGCGGGCAGAGCCCGTACGCCCGGGAGCGGGACGGGACGTTCACGCACCTGGCCACGGCCCGGCTGCCGGAGCTGGTCGGACGGCACCTCGGCATCGACTGCGACGGTGCCGTCGAGACGTCGGAGCTGCCGGTCGGTGCGGGCCTGTGGGTGTGGCGCTCGCCGAAGCTGCGGCTCGGCGGGCTGCCGGTCACCCCGGAGCAGATCGTGCTGGCCGGTGACGGCAAGCTGCTGCACCCCGTGGAGATCAGGTCGTACGCCTGCCTGGACGGTCACGCCGACCCGACCAAGGTCGCCGGCACTGCCCGTGAGCTGGCTGTCGTCGTGGCGGCGCTCCGGCAGGCCGCGCCCGTGCCGGAGCGCGTCAGCGGCCGCTGCCTGCTGGTCCTGCCGCGCAACTTCGGCCTCGCCCCGGTCGGCACCCTGCTCGACGTCGCCCCGCAGGTGCGGCGGCTGAGCTGGTCGCTGGCCCAGCTCGACGCCGTCGACCTGCCGTCCGCCCTGCGGCTGCCCCAGCTCGCCGGAGACACCCTGGTCAGCGCGCTGACCGAGGTCGAGGCACGGTTCGGCGACGGCTGCCCGAGCTGTCCGATGTACACCCACTGCCGCCAGGACGCGGAACGCTCCGGCACGGTGGCCCGTGCGGGCGGTGCGGCGGCGAACCTGTGCGGGCCCGTCGGAACGGCCGTGCACGCGCTGGCCCTGGCCCACGGCGAGCGGACCCCCTCCGGCGAGGCGGAGCAGGCGATCTCGGACGAGCTGGCCCGCGCCGCCGCCGCGTACGGCTGGGCGGTCGGCGGATCCGGCTTCGCCGTGGACGGGAAGCGGGGTGCTCGGTGAGCCTCGACGTGTACCAGCGGCTGCTGGCGCTGTCGCAGGGCCGTGCGGTGCCCGCGGCGTCCCGCGCGCACCGGCACCTGTCGCCGCGGCCCTGGCTGCTGACCGGATACCACCTGGCCGGTGAGCCGTCCGCCCCGGTCGCCATCCGCTACGGCTCCTTCCGCGACTCCCCCAAACTGCTCACCGTCGCCGAGCCCCGCGACCGCGCGCTGCGCTTCGCCGCGCTCGGCGGGCTCGCCCGCGACCTGGCCACCTACCTGAGCCGCTACACCGTCACCGAACCCGTCGTGCGGGCCACCGGCAACGGCCGCGAGCTGGACGTGGACCAGTGCTGCGTGGACGCCCCGCAGCTGGTGGTGCCCAACGAGGCCACCGCCCACTGGGTCGGCCTGCTCGGGCAGTACCTGCGCACCCTCGACGACCCGGTGCTCGCCGCGGCCGGGGCGCACCTGGGCTGGATCGCCTCGCGCCGCCACCTGCCCGGGTCGAGCGTGCTGCTGACCGCGACCGACCTGCTCACCACGCACTGGCGCACCGGCCAGCTGCCCACCGAGGACGGCCACCTGGGCCGCCTGCTGGCCTGGATCGAGCCACCCGCCGGGTCCGACGCCTGGCAGGCCGCCCGCGACGCCGAGGCGATGCCGCCGGCCGGGCCCGCCAGCGACCCGTCCTGGGACCAGGTCGTGCTGCGCCCCGCCCTGGAGCGGGCCAAGGAGCAGGGCGACGTGCGCCGGCTCAAGCTCGCCGCCGCCGAGGTGCTCGACGGGGCATGGCGGGACACCTGGGCGGCGATCGACCTGGTGCGGATGCTGCCGCCGGGCGAGCACGTCGCCAAGCGCTGGGAGTCGGACCGCTGGTCGTGGACCCGGCACCGGGAGCGGGTGCTCGCGGGCACGGTGTCGTTCAGCGCGCGGCTGTCCGACGTGCCGGCGTACCGCTTCCTGCACGAGCTGGAGACCCGCACGGCGGCCCTGGAACGGCAGATGGCGCTGGACGATCCGCTGGTGATGGCCCGTTACCTGGCCACCGGCGAGGCCGTCGCCGGGGTCGTCATCAAACGCGACCCCGAGCACACGGTCGTCAACTCCGGCGGCCGGTCGGTGCTGCGGCCGCTGCTGTGGGTGCGCACCCCGGCCGCGTTCGACCGGCCCGCGGGCACCGAGCTGTGGTGGGGCAAGGTCGGCATGGTGGTGCGCGGTTCCACCGACGACACCGTCGAACTGATGGTGACCAGCGGCGCGGTGACCCGGCCCAAGCTGGGCCTGCTGCCCGACGCCGATGCCGAGGTGGTGCTCGCCCCGTTCGGGCCGTTGCAGTACTTCCCCGACAACCTGCCCGACGAACTGCCCTGGCCGACCCGGTCGTCGCGCCCGCAGGCCGCGCCCGAGCCGGAGCAGGACGACGACCTGGATACCGACCTGGCCGCCCTCGCCCCGCAGACCGTGGCGTCGTCGCCCGACCCCGGCGACACCGCGGGAGCCGGTCGTGTCCCGGGGCACCGCGCCGCGCCGGACGGCGCGGTCGCCCCCACCGAGCCGCGAGGTGCCCGGTGAGCAGCGCCGGAGCGCGGCACGAGGCCGCGATCGAGGAGGTCTGGGATCGGGTACGCGGCACCGACCGGGCCGTCGTCGTCGACTCCCCGCCCGGCGCGGGCAAGTCCACGCTGGTCCGGGAGCTGGCGAAACGCCTGGTGGCGGTGGGCGAGCACGTGCCCATCGTGGTGCAGACCAACGACCAGGCCGACGACCTGGTGATCGCGCTGGCCGGGGCCGGGCTGTCCACCGGCCGCCTGCACGGCCAGGACTGGACGCCGCCCGCGGGCTGGCCCCGGCAGCGGGTGCGCACCGGCACCAAGCTCGGCGAACTCGGCGGCTGCGACGTCATCGTCGGCACGGCCGCGAAGTGGGCGTTCGTCAAGGCCGACGAGCGCACCTGGCCGCTGGGCGTCATCGACGAGGCGTACCAGATGTCGGCGGCGGCGCTGGTCCGGGTCGGGCACCTGTTCGACCGGCTGCTGCTGGTCGGCGACCCGGGACAGCTCGCCCCGTTCACGGTCGCCGACGAGCACTCGGTGCGCTCCCTGGCGACCTGGCCGCTGGACACCGCGGCCGGCACGCTGCTGCGCCACCACCCGGACACGCCCGTCATCCCACTGCCGGTGAGCTGGCGGCTCGCCCCGCACACCGCACCGGTCATCTCCGACGCGTTCTACACCCGCGCGTTCACCGCCGGAGCCGCGCCGACCGACCGGCGGCTGGAACTGGCCAGCCTGGCCCACCCGGCACTGGCGCACGCCGCCGAGCACGGCTGGGCGCTGCTGGAACTGCCCGCCGCGCACGTGCCGCGGACCGACCCGGCCCTGGTCGCGACGCTGGCCGACCTGGTGCACCAGCTCGTCACCGCCGAGGTGTCCACCGTGGACCCGTCGGGGCCCCGTCCGTTGAGCCGGGCCGACGTCGCCGTCGGCGTGGTGCACCGGGACCAGAAGGCGCATGTCGAAGCCGCGCTGCAGCGCCGGGGCGTCACCGGGGTCACCGTCGACACCGCCAACCGGCTGCAGGGCAGGCAGTACGAGGTGGTGCTGGCCTGGCACCCGCTCAGCGGGCGGCGCGACGCCAGCGCGTTCCACCTGGAGGCGGGACGGCTGTGCGTGCTCGCGTCCCGGCACCGGCAGGCGTGTGTCGTGGTCAGCCGGGCGGGCGTCGAGGAGCAGCTGCACGCGTACCCGGCAGCGGAGCCGGTCTGGCTCGGCACGGACCCGCCGCAGGTCGACGGGTGGGAGGCCAACCGGGCTTTCCTGGAACGGCTGAACCCGCACCGCATCACCGCCCACTGACCGGGCCGCCCTGGTGGCTGCCGACCGCTGGAGTCCTGCGTACCTGACGGGGTGGGGGAACAGAACCCACGCCGCAACCGACCGGCGGGCGGCGGCGCTGGCGGCGGGCCGCTACATTGCGGCCCTCGGGGAGACGGAAGGTGGAACGGTGTCGTTGCCGGTCATCTCGGTATTCGTGATCATGGGCGTGTGCCTGGTGTGCATGCTGGCCGCGTTCCGGCCCGTCACCCCGACCCGCATCACGCGGTTCGCCCTGCGGCACGGCCTCGACCTGACGCCGCACCGCGCCGCCTCTGCCGTCGCCTACCTCACCCACACCCGGCACTGGTGCACCCTCGGCACACTCGTCGCCGCCGTGGTCGTGCTGCTGGCGGGCCTGCCCGAGCAGCGGGCGTCGTTGGAAGCCCTACCGCTGCTGGCCGGCTGGCTGGCCGGAGCGCTGCTGGCCGAGCTGCGAATCCACCGCTCGGCGGGCCCGCTGCCCGCTGACGACCCGGCGCACGCCCAGCCCGCCACGGCGGCGAAGGTCCCGGCCGCGGGGCCCGAGCTCGACCTGGATGTGACCACCCGGCGAATCCCGTTCACCGTGTTCGATCAGCACGCCGTGGCCGAGCTCGTCCCACGCTGGTTCGCGCGAGTGCCGCTCGTCCTGGCCGGGCTCGCCGTGCTGACCACGGCCACGGCGGTCACGCTGTCGAATGTCCTGGCGGCCGACGGTGACGCCGTGCCGCATGCGGGCATCACGACCCGCTTCGGCGAGGGCCTCGGTCGGGCCGTCTGGTGGGGTGTCGCCGCGGTCGCGGTCGGGCTGGTGGTCGCGCTGGCCAACCGGCAGATCGCCCGCCGCCGGGCGCGGGCGGGCGACGCGACGAGCATCGACCGGGCGGTACGCGTCCACTCGATCGCCGCGCTGAGCTCGATCGGCGTACTGCTCGGCGGGCTCTGCCTGCTCAAGCAGCTCGGCGTTGTCGCCGAGGGCCTGGCCGGGCAGACCCTGGTGTGGGTGAGCCACGTCGGCACCGCCTGCACCCTCGGTGTGCTGTTCCTGGCGGTCGCCCTGTGGCGGGAGTCGGAGCCCGCAGGGCGGCCGCGGTGGACGCCCGCCATCGCCGTCGTCCTGGTCGTGGCCACCGTGTCGGCGATCGGCGTCGGCGTGTGGTGTGACCGGCCGCCGTACGGTCCGGAGCAGGTTCGTCCCGTCGTCAGGCTCCGGCTGAGCGACCCGGAGCACCTCGAAGCCGACGCGGGGATCGTCGGGTTGTACGTTCCCGACGGCGTGTTCGGCGGCAAGGACTCCCGGATCTTCCTCGGCCGGCTGGACGTGTCCGTGCCCGCCGACGGAACGACCACCGGCCGATACGCCCTGATCGTGATCGACAGACGGACCAACCGCATCGCGCCGGTGATCAGCACCCGGCACCCGGGCGCCGCGTGGGGCAGCGAAGCGGTCAACCTCCCCGACGCCTGGCTGCGCTATCCGTGGCTGTCCGCGCTGACCCCGATCCAGCAGGGCGACAAGATGCTTGATCCGGACGCGGTGACGGTCTACCCCGACCCGGCAGATCGGTCCACGAGCTTCTTCGGCTACTTCCCCGACGCGGCCGCCATGACACCGGACGATCTGCTGGTCGCGCTGATCTTCCACGGCCCCCAGGAGCAGATCTACTGGGCGGTGCAGGTGCCGGTGACGGTGGTCTGACCGCTCAGGACAGCCGCTGGACCGCGGCCCGGACGCGCTCGTCGGTGGCGGTCAGCGCCACCCGGACGTGCTTCGCGCCGCCGGGTCCGTAGATCGCCCCGGGAGCGACCAGCACACCCAGCTCGGCCAGCGCGTCCACCGTCGTCCAGCAGTCCTCGCCGCGGGTCGCCCACAGGTATAGCCCGGCCTCGGAGTGCTCGATGGCGAACCCCGCGCCGAGCAGGGCGTCCCGAAGCAGCTCGCGGCGGGCGGCATAGCGGGCCCGCTGCTCGTCCACGTGGGACTCGTCGGCCAGCGCCGCGATCATCGCGGCCTGCACCGGCGCGGGCATGATCATGCCCGCGTGCTTGCGCACCGCCAGCAGCTCCCCCACCAGCTCCGCGTCCCCGGCGACGAACCCGGCACGGTATCCGGCCAGGTTGGACCGCTTGGACAGCGAGTGCACCGCCAGCACGCCGGTGTAGTCCCCGTCGCACAGCGACAGCACCGAGACCGGCTGCGCCGTCCACGGCAGAGTGAGATAGCACTCATCGCTCACCAGCACCGCACCGGTCGAGCGGGCGTACGCGATCCAGGCGCGCAGCTCCGCCTCGGACGCCACCCGTCCGTGCGGGTTGCCGGGCGAGTTGATCCAGATCAGGGCGGGCCGCTCGCCCTCGGGCGGCACATCGGCCCGCAGCACCCGCGCCCCGGCCAGCTGCACGCCGACCTCGTACGTCGGGTAGCACACCTCGGGGATGACGACGGTGTCACCGGCGCCGACGCCCAGCAGCGTGGGCAGCCAGGCCACCAGCTCCTTGGAGCCGATGGTGGGCAGCACGCCGAACCCGGGAGCGGCCCGGCAGGACCGGGCGGTCCAGGCGGTGATCTCCTGCCGGAGCTCGACGGTCCCGGCGGTCAGCGGGTAGCCGGGCGCGTCCGACGCCTCGGCCAGCGCCTTGCGCACGACCGCGGGCACCGGGTCGACCGGCGTGCCGATGGACAGGTCCACGATGCCGTCAGGGTGCGCCGCGGCGCGGCGCTTCGACGGCTCCAGCAGGTCCCAGGGAAAGTCCGGCAGGCCGGCGGAGACTCTCCGCCGGCCTGGACCGGAAACCGGCGTGCTCAGTGGTCGCCTTCCTTGGCGGGCTGGGCCGCGACGAACGGCGCGTCCGCGCTGATCTTTCCGATCTTCGAGGCGCCGCCGGGCGAGCCGAGCTCGTTGAAGAACTCGTAGTTCGCGGTGGTGTAGTCGCGCCACTGCTCCGGCACGTCGTCCTCGTAGAAGATCGCCTCCACCGGGCAGACCGGCTCACACGCACCGCAGTCGACGCACTCGTCCGGGTGGATGTAGAGCATGCGGTTGCCCTCGTAGATGCAGTCGACAGGGCACTCCTCGATGCAGGCCTTGTCGAGCACATCGACGCACGGCTCGGCGATGATGTAGGTCACGGGTCGTCCCTCCACGCACTCTCATACGGAACATGACAGTGCACGTTCCGCCGCTCCACGCGGCCAAGTCAAAGCCTAGTATCCGGGTGAGGGAGGTAGGTAGTCAGTGTTGGCTAAGCATGATCTCGGGTCCCGCGTGGTGGTACGCAGATTCGTCGGAATCCGGGAGGATCGCCCGCAGTTCACCGATGTGCTGGGCGATCTCACCGAGATCGGCGACGCGTCCCTGACCGTCGCGACGTCCCACGGAGTGGTCGTCGTACCACTGGCCGAGGTGCACCGGGCGAAGGTCGTGCCGGCCCGGCGCGGCCCGACCGCCCGCGAGATCGCGGCCCTGGAACTGGCCGCCACCGAGGCCTGGCCGCCGCCGGTGGTCGAGGAGCTGGGCGCCTGGCGGCTGCGGGCGGCCGGCGGCTACACCGGCCGGGCCAACTCCGCGCTGCCCGTCGGCGACCCCGGCCTGCCGCTGCCCGAGGCGCTGGACGCCGTCGTCGCCTTCTACCGCCGCCAGGGCCTTCCCCCGCAGGTCGACGTGCCGCTCCCGCTGGCCGCGAGCGTCGAGCGGGAACTGCTCAAGGCCGGCTGGCACCCCGAGTGCACGGTCGAGGTGCAGGTCTGCCCGATCGACGAGCTGATCGCGGTGACCCCGCCCGGCGACGGGTTCGAGCTGACCCGGACCATGTCGCCCGGCTACCTGGCGATGGTGACCGACGACCGGGGTCCGCTGCCCGACGCCGCGCTGCACGTGCTGACCGCGGTGCCCGAGCTGGTGTTCGCCCAGCGGTACGACGACGACGGCACCCTGCTGGCCCGCGCCCGCGGCACCATCACCGGCGAGGGCCGCTGGCTGGGCGTCTTCGGCGTCGAAACGGCCCCCGCCGCCCGCCGCCGCGGCCTGGCACGGCAGTCCATGGGCGCACTGGCCCGCTGGGCCGCCCAGCGTGGGGCCACCGACGCCTTCCTCCAGGTCGAATCCCGCAACACCCCCGCCCTGGCCGTGTACGCCAAGCTCGGCTTCACCCGCCACCACCACTACACCCGCTACCAACTCCGCTGAAAGGAAGGGCACCTTCCCATCGCCATGCGTAGAGGAAGGTGCCCTTGTTAACGCGACCCCGGCGCGACCTGGGGGTTTGGGTTCCTGAGCCTGCGGCCCCCTGAACCCGCAGCTCAACCGCACTGAGACGTTAAGAAGGGCACCTTCTATAACGCGGAGCGTTAAGAAGGTGCCCTTCCTTTGGGCTAGACGCGGCGGGGGTGGGCCTTGGCGCGGTCGGAGTAGGCCTTGAGCTGCTTGGCCCGGTAGTCGGCGGCGAACGCCATCAGGGCCGCCATGCCCAGGCCGGTGCCGACGGCGAAGACCGCGCCGTAGAACCAGACCTGCTGGAAGAACGCGCCCGCGCCGTGCACGAAGGGGTTCTCACCGGCGGCCAGGGGGCCGAGGAAGATGCTCAGCAGGCAGCCGGCCAGGGCCGCGAAGCCGAGGTCGGCGGCCACCCGCGACCACGGCCGGGTGCGGCCCCAGTACAGCGCCATCGCGAAGAACACGAGCCCGACCACACCCAGTGCGATGAACCCCGCCGTGGCCTCGGTGTCCGGATCATCGATGCCCTTGGCCACCCAGCGGGCGATCACATTGATCACGAACAGCACGCCGGCGATCACGCCTACCGGCAGCCACCGCTCCTTCATCGAAGCCTCCTCAGGGCTTGGCAGTCAGTGGCGGCTTCTTCGCCTCGCACACGAACTGTGGCTCAGCGTCATACCGCCAGGTGAACTTCTCCCGCTTGATCTCTTTACCGTCCTTGCGGAAGATACGCCAGGCATCCTGAGTAAAACCTTCGCTACCCGCTGTAGCGATGCAGGTCGGGCCGTCCTCCAGCACCACCTTTTCCGGCTGCGCGATGTCGCGCTTCGGGTCGTACTGCGTGGTGATGCTGTCGTAGACCTTGGTGGACCACATGCTGACCGTCACCGAGTCCTCGGTGTGCGAGGTGTCGATCAGCACGCCGTACGGCGTGGTGTTGGTGAACCTGAGGTCCAGCGTCGGGTACATGATGGTCGACTCGATGACCGCCGGGTACCGGGTGAAGTAGTACGAGTGCGGCTTGTGCTCGACGTCCTTCATGCCCGCGTAGTAGGAGGCGTTGAAGATCGTCGTGGTGAACTGCGACGCGCCGCCGCCGACGCCGGGGACCAGCTTGCCGTCCATGATCACGGGCGCGTCGTGGTAGCCCTCGGCGTAGCCGCGCGGACCGGTGTGCCCGTTCAGCGAGAAGGTCTCGCCCGGCCGCACGATCGCGCCGTCGACCTCCTTCGCGATCTGCACGATGTTCTTGCTGCGCGGGCTGGACAGGCCGCCGGTGAAGTACGTCGTGAAGCTGGAGACCTGCTCCTTGATGCCCAGCTGGGCGAGGTCGCCGGTGGTCGTGGCGGGCTTGACCTCCTTGAAACCCGCCGGCACGGTGCGGTCCGTGGTGCGCTTCAGCACGGGCATCAGGTCGGTGGCGAGCTTCGCGGTGTCGACCAGCGTGCCGCCGCTGGCCGCCACGACCTGCGGCACGCCGCCGGAACCGTCGATGGTCGCGTTCTTGGGCTGCACTTCGACCTTGGCCAGGTCCTTGCCCAGCGCCTTGCGCAGCCGCTTCTCGTCGACCCGGCTGTAGAGCTTGCCGTCGGCGTCCGCGCCGATCACGAGGCTCGCCGCGATCGCCTTCGGCGACATGGTGACCGTGCCTTTGCTCGTGGTGACCGCGACCGGCGCGGACACCGCCGGCTGGGCCACCTCGGCGATCATCTTGTCGACGTCGGCGTTCGAGCTGGCCGGGTCCCGGTCGCCCAGGGGCACCTCGACCTCGGCGTGCCGCAGCCAGCCGTCGCGGACCGCGTCCGCCGCGTCGGCGGAGTCGAGGCCGCGACCCGCCTTCGGGTACACCGGTTTCGGCGTGGTGCCGTCGAAGCTCACCCCCGGCAGGGTCATCGCGGTGCCGGACTTCTGCGCCGCAGGGGCCAGCGCCGTCGCCAGCCGCGCCTCGTCGACGGTGACCACGGGGGCCACCTCGTCGCCGCCGAACAACGTGGCGAACGGGTTGTGCCCCCGCTTCACGGCCGCCGCGACGGTCGCGTCCACGTCGACCGCGAGGCCGACGTCCTGCGGCTGCACGGTCGCGGTCTGCTCCCCGACGCGTACGGTCAGCGGCGCGGCGAGCCGGTCGGCCTTGCCCGCGAGCCCGGTGCGCAGCGCGTCGGCCGCCTCGGCCGTGGTCCCGCCGATGTCGATGCCGAGCACCTTCGCGCCGCGGGGCACGTCGGCGCTGAAGGCGTGGCCGGCGAACGCGCCGGACACGGTGAGCGCGAGCACGGAGGCCAGCCCTGCGATCAGCCAGCGTCGGTGAGGAACGGGGGCGACGGACAAGACGGCACCTCATCATCATTGGTGGGAGACGTTGACCGGCAAGGCTAGCGCATTACACGAAAGTCGCCCACATTCGAGAAAATGGTGGCTAATGGCCGATTTTGTCCGACATGGTGACAGCGGGACGGCCGCATACTACGAGCACGAGGTGGCCCCGCACGTACGCCGGCTGCGCTCCCGGGCGCTGCGGGACCGCCTGGCGGAAAGCCTGCTGTTCCTGCCGATCATGATGCTGGCCGGGGCCGTCCTCCTCGGCGGGATCCTCGCCGAGATCGACGAGCGCTACATGATCAACCCCAACGAGGTGATCACGTTCACCCCGGACGTCGCCGTCACCCTGCTCGGCATCATCGCCGGCGCCACGATCACCACCGCCGGTGTCGTCTTCTCGCTGCTGGTGGTCTCGTTGCAGTTGGCCAGCGGGCAGTTCTCGCCGCGGGTGCTGCGCGGCTTCTGGCGCGACCGCCACGGCCAGGTACTCGTCGGCCTGCTGCTCAGCACGTTCGCGTTCTGCGTGCTGGCACTCGCGCGCATCGACACCGCCGCCGTGCACGCTCCCCCGCTCACCGTGGGCTTCGCCCTGCTGCTCACCCTGCTCTCGGTCATCGCGATCGTCGTCTACCTGGACCGGATCAGCCGAAACCAGTACGTCGGCCGGATCGTGCAGCGCGTCGCCCGGGAGACCCAGGGCCTGATCAGCGAGCTGCCGTACGGGGCCCACATCGGGGCCAAGGTCGGCGAGCCCGTCGACCCGCCCGACGTGGGCACGCTCGGCCGACCGATGGTCGTCACCGCGGCCGCCGACGGCTGGGTGCAGCAGCTCAGCCGACGCGCCGTCGTCGCCGCCGTACCGGCCGGCACGGTACTGCGCCTGGAGACCAGGGTCGGCGCGTTCCTCACCGCGGGCACCCCGCTCGCCACCGTATGGCCGCCGCCGGCCGACACCGCCACCGCGGCGCGCCTCATCGCCGAGGCCGTCATCGTCGGCCCCGCCCGCACCATGCAGCAGGACATCGACTTCGGCCTGCGCCAGTTGTCCGACGTGGCCCTGCGCGCCCTGTCCCCAGCGGTCAACGATCCGACCACCGCGGTCGAGGTCGTCCTGCGCGTCGGCTCGGTCATGCGGCCGCTGCTGCTCGCCGACTGCCCGACCCAGGCGGTACGCGACGCCGAGGGCCGCATCCTGCTCACCCCGTGCGACCTGGACCACACCGAGTTCGTCGAGCACGCGTTCAACCAGCTGCGGCGCTACGCCGCGCCCCATCCCAGCGTCGTCGTGCCGCTGCTGCGGACCATGGGCATGCTGCGCGACTGCTGCCTGTCCGGCTACCGCGGCGAGATGACCCCCGATCGGGTACGCACCATCGCCGCGCTGGACCGCCAGGTCGAGCTGACCCTGCAGGGCGCTCGCGCCACCGACATGCTGCCCGCCGACCTCGCCGTCGTGGAAGCCGCCGCCACCCGCGCGACCGACACCCCGCCCGGCCCTCCACCGCCCTGACCTGACCTTGATCACTCGACTTGCCAGGCAACCGGGCGAAAGCGCAGTCAAGATACGCACAGATGCCAGGCAAGACCGATGATCTTCGCGTACGCGGCCGCAGGTCAGCGGCGTCGCCGCCGCGCGGCGAGCAGCAGGCGGCTGCCCGACAGGCCGAGGATGAAGATCACGACCGTGTTCCGGCCTGTCTCGGCGACGTCCCGGACGTGACGCACCTGCTCCTGCACCATCACGACGGGTCGTCGCACCGGGCTCGGCGGCGGAGGCGGCGACGGCTCCGGAGACGGACTGGGCTCCGGAGACGGCGCCGGCGGCTCAGGCAGCGGCACTACCGGAGCCAGCCCCACGGGCGGCGGCGCGGCGCTGGGCGACGGACTCGGCGACGCTGACGGACTCGGGGATGGAGATGGGGACGGTGACGGGCTCGGACTGAGTGATGGGCTCGGACTGGGCGATGGGCTCGGACTGGGCGATGGGGTCGTGGACGGCGCAGCGCTCGGGCTGGGCGACGGTGACGGGCTCGGACTCGGACTAAGCGACGGCGACGGACTCGGTGACGGAGGCAGGCTCGGGCTCGGAGACGGGCTCGGGCTCGGAGACGGGCTCGGGCTCGGAGACGGGCTCGGGCTCGGAGACGGGCTCGGGCTCGGAGACGGGCTCGGGCTTGATGACGGGCTCGGACTTGGTGGCGACGGGCTCGGGCTCGGTGACGGCGACGGGCTCGGGGATGGTGGGCTCGGGATGGCGGGTAGCCAGGCCGCGTCCGTGAGGTACACCGGCTGCGAGCCGGACAGCAGCGTCGCGACCCCGGTGGACAGCGCGATGCGGTACTGCCGCAGCGGCCGGCCAAGCCCGTTGGCGGTGACGTGCAGCGTGTCGCCGATCAGCGCCACGGAACCGTAAGACCCGCCCGGCCGCAGGTCACCGGTGAGATCGCCGCGGCTGACCTGCCCGCTGACCGGATCCACCGCGACCAGCCGAGGTGACGGCCCCGACCCGTCAACTCCCACCAGGGCCTGCCGGTTCGGGTCGTAGTCCCAGTCATCCACGCGCACCGGGCCGGACAGTGCCACATTCCTCGTGACCTGCCCGAACGTCGCCGAACCGGCTCGCACGTCGACGCCTTTCAACCGCCCGCCGACCGGAAGCAGCAACTCCCCGTCGACGACGGCCCCCGCATTCGCGCTGCTCAGGGAGCCATGGACCGGACCGTGATCGACGACCGTCCCATCCGGACGGATTGCGACGAGATGGCCGCCACCACCGAGCGGCACCAGTCGAAACCGCGCCGCGATGCCGTAGAGAAGCTCTTGCGCCGGGTCGTACCCGATGGCATTGACCGTGTGCTGCAGCCACCTCCGGTGTATCACCGCACCGGTGTCGGGATTCAGACTGACCAGCTCGGACGGTGCGTTGGGCACCGCGGAACGCACCTGCAGCAGCTCACCCGGCGGTGCGGCGGCGTGTCCCAGCGCGGCGCGCGGAGCCAGCAGCGCGACGGCTGACGGGAGGCCGATCGCCGTGGCCAGGAACAGCCCCACGACGAGGGGTCGAAATCTGGACGTCGCACGCATAGCATCTTGTATAGCCCTAAACGCCCTGTTTGGGCGAATAGTGTTTTTGGAGGAAACTCATGCGGGCATACGCGAGCGGTCTCCTGTGGTTCCTCGGCATCTGCGGCATCGCGGCGCTCGCCGTGGTGTTCATCCGCCGCTCGTGGCCACCGGACCGCCGCGCCGACACCCACGACGTGCTCAGCGTGGTTTTCTCGATGACCGGCACGCTGTACGCCGTGGTCGCCGCGTTCGTGTTCATCGACGTGTGGCAGATCGGCAACGACGCCCGCGACGCGACGTACCGCGAGGCGCAGGCCGTGCAGTCAGTGGCGTGGGCCGCCGAGACCGGGCCACCGGAGGTGCGCGCGTCGATCCGGCTGCTGTCGCGCGCCTACCTGCGCGAGATCGTCGACCAGGAACTGCCCCGGCTGCGGGCCGGAAAACCGGTCGGCGAGCAGGGCTGGGCGCTGCTCAACGACCTGCGGGAGGCGACGGCCCGGGTGCCGGTCCCGCCGGAGAGCGAGTCGCCGGAGACCACGGTGCACGCGGTGATGCAGGCCCGCGAGGACCGGCTCGCTCTGGCGGACAAACGGATCGGCGACGTGACGTGGTTCGCGCTGCTGTTCGGTGCGCTGCTGGCCGGGATGCCGATCCTGTTCTTCCGGTTCGACCACATCGGCACGCAGCTCGCGATGACCACCGCCGTGGTCGGCATGATCACGTTGCTGCTGTTCACGATCCACCAGATCGAGCGCCCGTTCACCAGCACCGAACGTGTCCCGTCGACGGCCTACCAGAACGTCGTGGCCCGCCTCGACAGCCTCGCCACCTGAACAATCCGAAGGAAGGGCACCTTGTTAACGCATGTGGTGCGCAAGGTGCCCTTCCTCACCAGCCGGTGGTGCTGAGCTGGGGTGGAAGCGGTCAGGGTGCGGACGGTCCCGGCTGTGGAGCCGCGAGTTGCCGCGCGGTGGTTCGCGGGGGTGGCGCGGTGGTGCGCTTGCCGGCGCGGTAGGCCGCGGGGCCGACGAAGCCGATGCCACCCGTGGCGAGCACCAGCAGCCCGAGCCAACTGGAGGCGATCTGGTCGCCCTCCTGGGTGCCGCCCACCGCGAAGATCATGACGAGGAACCATGGCACCGCGGCGAGCCACCAGCCCCAGGCCAGCCCCGTCGCCGCGCGGGCGAACCAGCTCAGGAACAGGCTGACCAGCAGCGCCGTCGGCACCAGCCACACCGCCGGCCACCCGGCGATGCGGTACGGCGTGAAGACCGCCTCCAGCACCGCCGACGCGGCGCCCAGGACGAGCGCGAGCAGCGCCCCGACCGCGCGCAGCGCGTAGTCGAGCAGCAGCCTCACCGCGCGAGCGGCGAGCCGTCGGGCAGGCCGCTGAACAGGTCGGTCTCCCACCCGTACGGCCCATCACCACGCCCACGCTCCCCGTGCGCCAGCGTGTAGTGCTCGACGCCCATGAACTCCTGGCCGAAGTTGCCGGCGATGGAGTAGAGCCAGGACGTATCCGGGATCTGGGTGGCGTGCGCCTTCAGCGCGGCGACCTTGGCGTCGTGGTGATCGGAGCCGTCGATGCAGGCCGCGACCTCCTCGTCGGGCGTGCCGAACGGGAAGTCGGCCACGTCGGTGATCCCCGCGAACGGGTTGTCCGTCGAGTCGGCCAGCGCCTCGACCCCGGCCTTCAGCACGCTCAGCGGCATCGCCGTCCAGTAGATCTTGGACGGGCCGAAGCCGCGCTCGGCGGCGATCTCGGAGGCGCGCATGGCGACCCGGTGGGCCTGGATGTGGTCGGGGTGGCCGTAGAAGCCGTTCGCGTCGTACGTGACGACGACCTGGGGCCGGACCTCGTCCATGATCTCGACCAGATGCGCGGACGCCTCTTCGAGGTCGGCGCCCCAGAAGCTGCGCGGGTGCTCGTTGGCGGGCGTGCCCATCATGCCGGAGTCACGGTAGCGCCCCGCCCCGCCGAGCATGCGGTGGTCGATCTCGCCCAGCGCGCCCAGTGCCGTCCTCAACTCGGACAGCCGGTATCCGCCGAGCTGGTCGCCCTGCGCGGCCTCCAACTGCGCGAGCTCGGGCACGTGGATCTCGCCCTCCTCGCCGAGCGTGCAGGTCACCAGGGTGACGTGTGCGCCCTGCGCCGCGTAGTGAGCCATGGTCGCGCCGGTGCCGATCGACTCGTCGTCGGGATGCGCGTGCACGAAGAGGATGCTGCGAGCCACCCGGCCACTCTAGCCCGCATCACGGAATGCGGAGAGTCGCCTGGCAGGCCGCGACAGCGGCGGCGTGCCGGGACGAGCCGCGTTCCGCGGCAAACCGCCACGCGGCTGCCTCCCGCGTCGATAGCATCGCGGCCATGGAGGCGCAGCAGCCTGACGGTCCAGGTCCTGGCCACCGCATAGCCGTCAGTGCTGACGGCCTTCGGGTGGGCCACCTGCATGATCACGTACTGGACGTGTGCGAACCGGCTTCGGGCCGGAGCCATACCGTGGCCGACGCGGTGGACGACTTCGCGTTCGACCGCACCGGGGCCGTGCTCGTCTGGACCTCGGGCGGCCGGCTCCATCGCCGCGACGCCGACGGCACGGCCGTCCTGCCGACCCCGGGTCCGGTGCTCGCGGCCCGGCCCGACCCGACCGGCCGCCGCATCGCGTACCTGCACGACGGCGCGCTGCGGGTGGCCACCGGCGGCGAGGACGAGCTGCTGGCCGGCGAGCCGGACGGGGTCCGCTGGGGCGAGGCCGATCCGCACGCGAGCTGGTTCGGCCGGCATACCGGCTGGTGGTGGTCGCCTGACGGGGAGAGCATCCTGGCCACCCGCCGCAGCGGCGACCAGGTCTCGCTGCACCTGCTGGACCTCGACGGCGGCTGGGTCGACGTGCACTGGGACCGCGAGATCTACCCGTACCTGGGCATGGTGCGCTGGGCCGACGGCGGTCCGCTGATCACGGCGCTGCGCCGGTCGCAGGGGCACGGCCTCGTGCTGGCGGTGGACCGCCGCACCGGGGAGACCCAGGTGCACGCCGAGCTGGCCGACCCGCGCTGGGTCAACCCCATCGCCGGCACGCCGCGCCACCTCGCCGACGGGCGCGTGCTGGTCGGCGGTGAGATCTCCCATGACGGGTACGACGCGCGCTGCCTGTTCGCCGACGGCACCCTGCTCACCCCGCCGAACCTGTACGTCAGGCGCGTCGTCGGACGGCTCGGCCCCGGCTCGGCCGGCGGCGAGCTGGGCGACCTGCTCATCGAGGCCAGCGAGGGCGAACCCGCCGAGCAGCACCTGTTCCGGGTGCGCAGCAGCACCAGCGGCGGCATGGTGGTGCACCGGCTGACGAGCCAGCCCGGCTGGCACAGCGCCGCCTGCGGCGGGGACACCGTGGTGACCGGCCTGCGCAGCCTCGACGACGAGGACGTGCAGCTCACCGTATGGTTCGGCGGCAACCAGGTGGCCGAGCTGACCCCGCGCCGCCCGGTGCCCGCGACCACGAACCGGCCCGCGCTGGACCGGGTCACCGACCGGCGGCTGCCCACCGCCGTGCTGTACCCGCCGGGCCACGTCTTCGGCCGCCGCCTGCCGGTGCTGCTGTGCCTGCCGGACACCCCGACCCAGCAGCAGGTACGCAACGACCACGACGCGTTCACCGCCGCCCGGCACTGGGCCGAGGCCGGGTTCGCCGTGGTCATGGTCGACGGCCGGGGCACCGTCGGGGTGTCGCCGAGCTTCGAGAAGGTGACCCATCGGCGGGTGGCCGACCTGGCCGTCGCCGATCACGCCGAAGCGCTGCGCATCATCGCCGACAAACACTCCGACCTGGATCTGACCCGGGTCACCGCGTACGGGCGCGGCTTCGGCGGGTGGCTGGCGGCACTGCTGGCGGCCCGGCGGCCGGAGACGGTCCGGGCGGCGGTGGCGGTCGAGCCGTGGGACTGGGCGCTGCTGCCCATCCCGCTCGCCGAGCGCTACCTCGGCCCACAGGAGCTGGACAGCGAGATCTACGCCCGGCACGCCCTCGACGACCTGCCACCCACAGTGATCATCCAGGAGACCGAGCCCGCCGAGATCCGCACCTGACCCGCCGACCCTCCCCTTCACCGACCGATGCCCGTCGCATGCACGCGCACCGCGCCGGGCGAGACAGCTCCGCCCACGCAGCCAGATGCGTGGGCGGAGGGCTGTGGGGCAGTCAGCTGCCCAGCTGCGCCTTCACGGCAGCCTGCTCGGCGATCTCCTCGGCGGTGGCGGCTTTCTCGCGCGCCTTCTCGGCGGCCGTGGCGTCGAGGCGGGCCCGCACGGCCGTCTGCTCGGCCAGCCTGGCCGCGTTCGCGGCCTTGCGCTTGGCTCGGTTGGCCAGCCACGCGTCCTGCTCCACACGAGCCCCGTCGAGCCCAGCCTTCACGTCGGCGCGCACCTGGTCGGCGGCGGCCTTGGCAGCAAGCTTGGCGTCGGCGGCGCGCTGCTTCGCCTTGGCGGCCGATCGGGCCGACAGTCTCGCCTGGATCGCGGTCTCGTCGGCGACGCCCTGGGCGGCGGCTGCCTGCTGCGCCGCCCGCTCGGCGGCCTCGGCGTCGCGCGATTCGACGATCAGACGCGGCGGCGGGGCCGCGAGCGCCGGAGTGGCGTGAATGATCGCGGGCCCGCCGAGCGCGGCGGCGAGCGTGGCGAGTACGGCGAATCGACGCGTGCGCAGTGCCATGACCTGACCCCCGTGTGAGCTGGATTACGTGCCCGGCCACCTCGTCGTCGCTCCGGGCACCTCCTACGATCCCGCAGTTCAAAGCGCCACACACCCCCCGAAAGCCAGCTCCCGCACCCCCCGAAGGTAAGCATCTTCGACGCCACCCGACCCCGCCTCCCATGGAGACGCCGTGCCACAGGCCCCGGCAGAGATCGCCGTTTCCGGTCAGATCGCGCGGTTTCACCGCAGATCTTGACCAAAAAACGGCGATCTTGCCCGGCAAGGCCGAACGGAACGCCAGACAGGAAAAGGGCGGCACCCTGGCAGGGGTGCCGCCCCGATGGGGGTCAGGCAGGGGTTACTGCTTGACGAAGGCGCGGGTGAAGGCGGGGTAGCCGAAGATGCTGTCGATGTAGACGCCGCCGACCTTCGAGCCGTGCATCACGAACATGACGTCCGCGTACAGCGGGACGGCCGGGGCCAGCTCCTTCATGATCCGCTCGTCCAGCTTGGCCCACTCGGGCGCCTGGGCGGCCGGGTCGAGAGCCAGGACGCGGTCGAACTCCGCGTTGATCGCGTCGTTGTTGACGTAGGACGTGTTGCTGTTGCCCTCGTCCTTGATGGTGCGGCCGTCGAAGAGCACCGGCAGCAGCGCTGCGCCGCTCGGCCAGTCCGCCGCCCAGGAGTCGAGGTACAGGTCCCAGGGGTTGCTCTTCTTCTTGGTCTCGTCCAGCTTGCTGTCCGCCGGGATGACCTTGATCGTGATCTTGAAACCGGCCTTCTCCAGGTTGTTCTTCACCTGGGTGCCGAGCTCCTGCGCGCCCGAGTCGTCGCCGATGACCAGCACCAGCTCGGGGGTCTTGCCGGCCAGCGTGGACTTCGCCTTCTCGATGTCGGCCGGGTAGGCGTCGTACTTCTTGAAGCCGAGCGTCGACGGCGGCATCAGGGTGGTCAGCGGGGCCACCTTCAGGTCGCCGCCGGCGGCCTTGACCATGCCGGGCCGGTCGATGGCGTAGTTGAGCGCCTGGCGGACCGACAGGTCCGGCACCCGCTGGGTGTTGATGGACAGACGCCACGCGCTCGGGGTGGGCTCGCGCAGGGTGCGACCCATCAGCGCGGAGTCACCGGCGACCTTGGCCACCAGCGAGGAGTCCACGCCGTTCCAGCCGAGGGTGGCCTTGTCCGCGTCACCGTCGGCGATGAGGCGGTTCGTCTGCGCCTCGGCGTTCGGGCCGAACTGGTAGACGAACTTGTCCGGGTACGCGTTGCGCACCGGGTCGGTGTTGGCGTCCCAGTGCTCGTTGCGCTCGAACACCATCTCCACGCCGACCGTGTTCTTGACCAGCTTGTACGGGCCGGACGAGAACGGCTTGTTGTCCAGGTCGACGCCGAGGTCCTTGGCCGGCGGCAGCGGCGCGGTGGCCGGCAGCGAGGCGGCGAAGGGCAGGTCGCAGTGCGGTTTGGCGAACTCGAAGCGCAGCGTCTTGGCGTCAGGGGTGGTCAGGCCCGGGGGCAGCGAAGACTTGTTGGCCTTGAAGTCCCACTTCTTGTCGAAGGCGGCGTCGTCGGCCAGCCACTCCTGGATGTAGGTCGGGCCGCCGGCCAGGTCCGGGTCGAACGAGCGGGCGATGCCGTACGCGACCTCCTTGGAGGTGATCGCGCTGCCGTCCTCGAACTTCACCCCGTCTTTGATCTTGAATTCCCAGACCTTGCAGTCCTTGTTGACGTTGACGCCGGGGGTCTCCGCGAGGTCGCCGACCAGCACGACGTGGCCCTTGCCGTCGTCCTTCCAGGTGGTGAGGAAGCGGGCGTAGAGCGGGGCGGTGTTCAGGCCCACGAACGAGTAGACCCGCTGCGGGTCCATGTGCGAGATCTTGGTCTGCCGGATGACGGTGAACGTGCCGCCCTTGCTGGCGCCCGAGACGGCGGCCGCCGGGCCCATCGAGTCCTTCGGGTCCGTCGCGATCACGCCGCTGGACTGGCGGTCGGTGTCGACGCCGTTCTCGGTGTTCGTGTTCTCGCTGCATGCGCCCAGGGCCACGGACAGCGCGAGCACGCTGCCCAGGGCCAATACCGCTCTCGATCTCATATTCACTCCCGTGCCGGTGGTGTGAAGGAAACTTACGAACTGTGTAGCAGTGATTGACGAATTTCGCCATACCTCTTCGTACGGCGGGCGGGTGCGCTAGCCGAGCCGCACCCGCGGGTCGATGACCGCGTAGAGCAGGTCGACCACGATGTTGGCGACGACGATGAAGACCGCCGAGATGAGCACGGTCGCCATGATCGTCGGAAGGTCGCCGAGACGGACGGCCTCGACGGCGGTGCGGCCCAGGCCCTGGATGCCGAAGGTGGTCTCGGTGATCACGGTGCCGCCGAGCGCGCCGCCGATGTCCAGCCCGGCGATGGTCACGATCGGGGTGATCGCGGCGCGCAGCGCGTGCCGGCCGTACGCCCGCGATTTGCTCAGGCCCTTGGCCCGCGCGGTGCGCACGAAGTCTTCGGCCAGGGTCTCCAGCATCTGCGCCCGCGACAGCCGCGCGTATACCGCGGAGAACAGGAAGGCCAGCGCCACCCAGGCGAGCACCAGCCCGCCCGCCCAGTCCAGCGGGTCCTCCCACAGCGAGGTGTAGTGCGGCACCGGCAGGATCTTCAGGGTGTACACGAAGATGATCATCAGCATGCCGCCCACGAAGTAGAGCTGCATGGACGCGCCGGTCAGCGAGAAGCCGATGGCGAGCCGGTCGAAGACGGTGCCGCGCTTGAGCGCCGACAGCATGCCCAGGCCGATGCCCAGCCCCAGCCACAGCACGGCCGCCGGGAGCACGATGCTCAGCGTCACCGGCAGCACCCGGGCGAAGATGTCTGACACCTCTTCGCTGCTGGTGTACGAGTAGCCCAGGCACGGCGCGTCGCAGTAGCCGCCCTGCGCGCTGCCCAGGTCCCGGCCCACGAAGATGCCCTTCATGTAGCCGGTGTACTGGTCGATCAGCGGGTCCTTCAGGCCCAGCTCGACGCGCACCCGCTCCAGCCGCTCGGGGTTGCAGTTCTTCACGCACATGGTGGCCACCGCGTCGCGCGGCAGCATGAAGAACATGCCGAAGGCGACCAGGCTGACAGCGAACATCGTCAGCGCACCGAGCAGCAGGCGCTTGATCAGGAATCGCAGCATCTCGTGCCTCCTACCGGGACGACTTGGGGTCGAGCGCGTCGCGCAGGCCGTCGCCGAACAGGTTGAACGCCAGCACCAGCAGGAAGATCACCACGCCCGGGAAGATGAGGTACGCCGGATCGGTCTGCGCGTAGCTCAGGCTCTTGTTGATCATCACGCCGAAGTCCGGGGTCGGGTCGACCACGCCGATGCCCAGGAAGGACAGCGCCGCCTCACCCGTGATGTAGCCCGGCACCGCCAGCGAGAACGACACCAGGATCGGCGCCCACAGGTTCGGCAGCAGCTGCCGGAACAGGATGTGGAACAGTCCCGCGCCGCTGGCCCGCGCCGCCTCGACGAACTCCCGCTCGCGCAGCGAGATCACCTGCCCGCGTACCAGGCGCGCCGTGCCGGTCCAGCCGAACAGCGCGAACAGGAAGATCATGACGCCGATCCGGAACGGCACCGGGATCTCGTCGCGAGGCCCGTAGAAGCGCGCGGTCACCGTCGGCATGATGGCCAGCGCGAAGATGAGGAACGGCAGCGCCAGCGCGAAGTCGATGACCCAGCTGATCACCGCGTCGATCCAGCCGCCCAGGTAACCCGAGATGATGCCCAGCACGATGCCCAGCCCGGTGGTCAGCAGCGCCGCCGAGACCGCGATGAACAGCGACGTGCGCAGGCCGTACACGAGCCGGATGAAGATGTCACGGCCCAGCTGCGGCTCCAGGCCGAACCAGTGCTCGCCGGAGACGCCGCCGAAGTAGCCCAGCGGCAGGCTGTTGTTGGCGATCTTGTCCTGGAACTGCTCGAACGGGCTGATCCCGTAGACCAGCTCGACCAGCGGTGCGGCCAGTCCGAGCACGACGAAGAACACCATGATCCAGCCGCTGACCATCGCGGTGCGGTTGGCCCGCAGCCGGGCCCAGGCCAGCCGGCCGGGAGACCGGCCCACCATGCCGGGCTGGGGCGCGACCGGAGCCGCGGCGGCGTCCACGCCCGCGGCCTCCGTCTCGATCTGCGACAGGCTCATGCCGCCACCTCGCTCACGTGCTCGACCCCGACGCCGACCGGCTCGGGGAAATGGCACGCCACTTCCTGCCCACTGCCCTCGCGTACCAGCAGCGGTGGTTCCTCGGTGGCGCACACGTCCTGCGCCTTCCAGCAGCGGGTGCGGAAGCGGCAGCCGGACGGCGGGTTCAGCGGGGTCGGCACGTCGCCCGTCAGGCGGATGCGCTGCCGGGGCTCGCCGAACGCGGCCACGTCCGGCACCGCCGACAGCAACGCCTTGGTGTACGGGTGCCGCGGCCGCTCGTAGATGTCGCCCCGGTCGCCGATCTCGACGACCTTGCCCAGGTACATCACGGCGACCCGGCGGCTGAAGTGGCGCACGATGGCCAGGTCGTGCGCGATGAAGACGAAGGCCAGGTCGAGTTCCCGCTGCAGCTCGCGCAGCAGGTTCACCACCTGGGCCTGGATCGACACGTCCAGGGCCGACACCGGCTCGTCGGCGACGATCAGCTTCGGGCGCAGCGCGAGCGCCCGCGCGATGCCGATGCGCTGGCGCTGGCCGCCGGAGAACTCGTGCGGGAAGCGGTTGTAGTGCTCCGGGTTGAGCCCGACCAGCTCCAACAGCTCCTGCACGCGGGCCTTGACCCCGCCGGGCGGGTTGACGCCGTTGACCTCCAGCGGCATCGCCACGATCTTGCCGACGGTGTGCCGGGGGTTCAGCGACGAGTACGGATCCTGGAAGATGATCTGCAGGTCCTGCCGCAGCGGGCGCATCGCGCGGCGGCCCAGCTTGGTGATGTCGCGACCCTCGAACTCGATGCTGCCCGCAGTCGGCTCCAGCAGGCGCACCAGCATCCGGCCGGTGGTGGTCTTGCCGCAGCCCGACTCCCCGACCAGCCCGAGCGTCTCGCCCGCGTGCACGTCGAAGTCGAGCCCGTCGACCGCGCGCACCGCCGCCTTCGCCCCGGTCGCCCCCTGGCGCACGGCGAAGTGCTTGGTCAGCCCCCGCACTCTCAGCAAGGCCTCACTCACGCCGTCACCTCACTACGCTCGGCTCCGTCGTGACAGACGACGCCCTCGGTTCGCTCACTGCGTTCGCTCACTGGGCCACCCCCACGTGCGCGATCTCGTCGGTATAGGTGCTGATGCGCTGCGGCTCAGGCAGGTGGCAGGCCACGCGGTGCCCGTCGGCCTGCACGGCGAGCAGCTGCGGCACCTGCGCGGCGCACGGCTCTGGCTTCATCGCGTACGCGCACCGCGGGTGGAACGCGCAGCCGGCCGGCACGTTGATGAGGCTCGGCGGGTTGCCCTTGATCGGCTTGAGCTCGACCTCGGGGTCGCCGTGCAGGCTCGGGATGCTGGCCAGCAAGCCCCACGTGTACGGGTGCTGCGGCCCGCGCATCACCTGCGCGACGGTGCCGTGCTCGACGGCCCGGCCGCCGTACATGACCAGCACCTCGTCGGCGACCTGGCTCACCACGCCCAGGTCGTGGGTGATCAGGATGATCGCGCTGTGGAACTCGCGCTGCAGGTCGGCGAGCAGGTCGAGGATCTGCGCCTGCACGGTCACGTCGAGCGCGGTGGTCGGCTCGTCGGCGATGAGCAGCGCCGGATCGTTCATGAGCGACATCGCGATCATGACGCGCTGGCGCATGCCGCCGGAGAACTCATGCGGGTACTGACTGAAGCGCCGGTCCGGCTGCGGGATGCCCACCCGGTCGAGCATGTCCAGCGCACGCTGCCTGGCCTGCGCCTTCGACGCGTCCGGATGGTGCGTGCGGTAGGCCTCCACCAACTGCCGGCCGACCGTGTAGAACGGGTGCAGCGCCGACAGCGGGTCCTGGAAGATCATGGCGACGTCACGGCCGCGCAGCTTGCGCATGTCGCCGTCGGACAGCCCGACGAGCTGCCGCCCGCCCAGCGTGATGCCGCCGGTGATCCGGGTGCGGGCCGGATCGTGCAGGCCCATCACCGCTAGACTCGTGACGCTCTTGCCCGAGCCGGACTCGCCGACGATGCCGAGCGTTCGCCCTCTGTGGAGGCCGAAGCTCACCCCGTCCACCGCACGGACCTCGCCGTCCGCGGTGTTGAAGCGCACCCGCAGGTCGTCGACCTGCAGATACGGGGGGCTTGCAGCGTCGTGCGTCATTGCCGCTCCCGTCCCTGCCGATGAAGAAAACTTTCATACTCGTGCGCCAAAAGGTAACGGACCCCGGCGTGTCGTCACCAGACGCGCTAAGTAACAAGTGGCTAACGCCATCGGATTGATCGCTCGAATTGCCTGGCAAACGGGCGAAAGAGCGCCCATGATTCCCCCGATTGCCAGGCAAGTCCGACGATCACGGCGCAGGGGCGTCGGATCGGTCAGTCGCGGACTAGGGTGGCGATCATGAGCTTTTTCGACGTCGCGGAGGCGGCGGTGGCGGCGGCGCTGGACGCGGGTGCGCGCTACGCCGACGCGCGGGTGATGCACAAGCGCTACGAGTCCATGGAGGCCCGCAACGGCGAGGTCGAGGAACTGAACTCGGACGAGTCCGCCGGCCTCGGCGTACGCGCGCTCGTCGGCTCCAGCTGGGGCTTCTACGCCGTACCGGACCTGTCCGACAGCGCGGCCCGGCTCGCCGGCGCCCGTGCCACGGCCATCGCCAAGGCCAGCGCCCGCGTCGCCGGGCCGGGCGTGGACCTGGTGCCGACCACCGTCGGCAGCGCGACCTGGGCCAGCGAGTGCCTGATCGACCCGCTCGCCGTGCCGCTGTCCGACAAGGGCGACCTGCTCACCCACGCCACCAAGACGATGGTCGAGCACGGCGCGGACCAGGCCACCGGGGTCTACCAGATCTGGGACACCCGCAAGTGGTTCGTCTCCAGCGAAGGCCACCGCATCGACCAGCACGTACGCGAGTGCGGCGCGGGCATCCAGGCCACCGCGATCGGCGAGGGCGAGACCCAGGTGCGCTCCTACCCGGCCGCCCGCGGCCAGTACGGCACCCGCGGCTGGGAGCTCGTCCAGGGCCTGGACCTGCTCGCCCACGCGCCGCGCCTGGCCGACGAGTCGCGCGCGCTGCTGACCGCGCCGCTGTGCCCGAGCGGCGAGACCGCGCTGATCCTCGGCGGCGAGCAGCTGTTCCTGCAGATCCACGAGTCCGTCGGGCACGCCATCGAGCTGGACCGCATCCTCGGCTGGGAGGCCGCCTTCGCCGGCACGTCCTGGCTGGACCTGGCCCAGCTCGGCTCGCTGCGCTACGGCTCGGAGCTGATGAACATCACCATCGACCCGACCCTGCCCGGCGCGCTGGGCAGCTTCGGCTTCGACGACGAGGGCACCCCGGCGGCCAAGCGGTACGCCGTCAAGGACGGGATCTGGGTCGGCGTGCTGGCCGGGCGGGACTCGGCGGCACTGGCCGGACTCGACTACGGCGGCAGCGTGCGGGCCGACGGCTGGGCCCGGCTGCCCATGGTGCGGATGACCAACGTCGGCCTCGAACCCGGCCCGCACACCCTGGAGCAGATCATCGCCGAGACCGACGACGGGGTGTTCATGGAGAACAACCGCTCCTGGTCCATCGACGACAAGCGGCTCAACTTCCAGTTCGGCTGCGAGATCGCGTACGAGGTGAAGAACGGGAAGAAGGGCCGGATGCTGCGCAATCCCACGTACACCGGGATCGGGCCGAAGTTCTGGCAGTCCATGGACATGCTGTCCAGCGAGATCGAGTACTGGGGCACGCCGAACTGCGGCAAGGGCCAGCCGACCCAGGTCGGCCACACCGGCCACCCGTCCGCGCCGGCCCGCTTCCAGAACGTGCGCGTGGGGGTGCGGGCGTGAACGTTTCCAACGCTGCCGAGCAGGTGCTGGAGCTGGCCCAGCGGGCGCTGCCCGGGGCCGAGATCGACGTGACCGCCGACGCGGTGCACCGGGCGCTGACCCGGTTCGCCAACTCGCGCATCCACCAGAACGTCGCCGAGGACACCGTCGCCGTGCGGCTGCGCGCCCACCTCGACGGCCGTACCGTCAGCACGACCACCACGCTGACCGGCCCCGAAGGGCTGACCTCGCTGGTCGCGCGCACGGCCGCCGCGGTGCGCTCGGCTCCCCGCGACCCCGGCTGGCCCGGCCTGGCCGCCCCGGCCCCGCTCGTGCTGCCCGGCACGGTGGACGAGGCGACCCGCGACGCCTCCCCCGACGACCGGGCGGCCAGGGTGCGGGCCTTCGTCGACGCGGCGGGCGGCCTGGAGACGGCCGGCTACTGCCAGACCGGCCACTGGTCCGGCGTCTACCGCAACTCCGCGGGTCAGGCGCTGTCCGCACAGGCCACGACCGCGGAGCTGGACGGCATCGCGCGGGAGAACGGCGCGGACGGGGTGGCCCGCCGCTCCAGCGTGCGGCTGTCCGACCTCGACGGGGCGGCTCAGGGCGCTCGCGCCGCGGCCAAGGCCCGCTCCCAGGCGGACCCGGTCGAACTGCCGCCCGGCCACTACGAAGTGGTCCTCGAACCGGAGGCCGTGGCCGACCTGCTCACCAACTTCTCGCTGTTCGGCTTCAACGCCAAGGCGGTCCAGGAGCGGCGCTCGTTCGCCGAGCTGGGCGCGGCACAGTTCGACGAGGCGATCAGCCTGTACGACGACCCGCGCGAGCCGTTCGACGGTGAGGGCACCCCGCGCACCCGGCTCGCCCTGGTGGAGAAGGGCGTCACGACGGCGCTGGCGCACGACCGGCGCACCGCCGCGGCGGCCGGGACCGCGTCGACCGGCCACGGGGGCAGCCCGGCCTGGGGTCCGATGCCGAACAACCTCGGCTTCGCCCCGGGCAGTAGCGGCGTCGAGGAGATGATCTCGCGGGTGCGGCGCGGCCTGCTGATCACCGATCTCTGGTACACCCGGGTCCTCGACCCGCGCACCCTGGCGCTCACCGGTCTGACCCGCAACGGCGTCTGGCTGATCGAGGGCGGCGAGGTGACCCGCCCGGTGCGCAACATGCGCTTCACCCAGCTCTACCCCCAGGCCCTCGGGCCGGGCGCGGTGCTCGGCGTCGGCGCGGAGGCGGTGCCCCAGCCGTCGCGCGTCTTCCTCGGCGCATGGACCTCCCCGGCCCTGCACCTGGCCTCCTGGAACATCACCGGCAACGCCAGCGGCTGACGTCCCGCCCGCCCCTTGATCGCTCGACTTGCCCGGCACCTGTGCGTATCTTGCGCTCGCATTCGCACACCTGCCTGGCAAGTCGAGCGATCTTGGCCGCATTACCGCTGGTGGCAGCAGTCGACAAGGCTGCGATGCGACACATCACAGTGTCCCGAGTCACATGATCGACATCTTTCGGCGTAACGTGTCCGTGATTGATCCACGCACGTGTTCCCACGACTGCGTATCTCAGGGAGCGACGAAGATGACGACGACGGCAACGAGGCCGGCCGGCGCGAAACCGCGCGCCGCGATCGAGGCCAAGACGTTGCGCACCGACCGCTGGTGGCTCGCACCGGTGCTGACGGTCATTGGCCTCACCGCCTGGGTCGCGTACGCGACCTTCCGGGTGTTCATGCAGAAGCTGTACTGGGTCGACGCGTACCACTACCTGACCCCGTTCTACTCCCCCTGCGTCTCGCTGGGCTGCGACCCGGCCGCCGCCGAGTTCGGACGGTTCATCCCGGACAGCCCGCTGATCCCGTTCGCGGCGCTGTCCCTGCCGTTCCTGCTGCTCTTCCGGCTGACCTGCTACTACTACCGCAAGGCGTACTACCGATCGTTCTGGCTGTCGCCGCCGGCCTGCGCGGTGCCCGACGGGCACACGAAGTACTCCGGCGAGACCCGGTTCCCGCTCATCTTCCAGAACGCGCACCGGTACGCCTTCTACGCCGCCGTGCTGATCTCGCTCATCAACACCTGGGATGCCGTCCTGGCCATGCACTCTCCGACCGGCTTCGGGTTCGGCCTGGGCAACGTGATCCTGTGGATCAACGTGATCATGCTGTGGGCGTACACCGCCTCCTGCCACTCCTGCCGGCACATCATCGGCGGCCGCCTCAAGCACTTCTCCAAGCACCCGGTGCGCTATGCGCTCTGGGGTTGGGTGTCCAAGCTGAACGCCCGGCACATGGGGCTGGCCTGGATCACGCTGGCGACGCTGGCCCTCACCGACTTCTACATCATGGGTCTCGCCGCCGGCTGGTGGAACGACCTGCGGTTCATCGGCTGAGCCGGGATAGGTGGCACAAATGATCAACATTGAGAAGCACTGGTACGACGTCGTCGTGATCGGCGCCGGCGGCGCGGGTCTGCGCGCCGCGATCGAGGCCCGGCTGGCCGGCAAGAAGGTCGCCATCATCTCGAAGTCGCTGTTCGGCAAGGCCCACACGGTCATGGCCGAGGGTGGCGCGGCCGCCGCGATGGGCAACGTCAACCCGAACGACAACTGGATGGTCCACTTCCGCGACACCATGCGCGGCGGCAAGTTCCTGAACAACTACCGGATGGCCGAGCTGCACGCCAAGGAGGCGCCGGAGCGGATCTGGGAGCTGGAGACGTACGGCGCGCTCTTCGACCGGACCAAGGACGGCAAGATCTCGCAGCGCAACTTCGGCGGCCACGAGTACCCGCGCCTGGCCCACGTCGGCGACCGCACCGGCCTGGAACTGATCCGCACCCTGCAGCAGAAGATCGTCTCGCTGCAGCAGGAGGACAAGGCCCAGCACGGCGCGTACGACGCCCGGCTGCGCGTGTTCGCCGAGTGCACCATCACCGAGCTGCTGCTCGACGAGACCGGCGGTCAGAAGCGGATCGCGGGCGCGTTCGGCTACCACCGCGAGTCCGGCGAGTTCGTGCTGTTCGAGGCCCCCGCCGTGGTGCTGGCCACCGGCGGCGTCGGCCGCTCCTACAAGGTCACCTCGAACTCCTGGGAGTACACCGGTGACGGCCACGCGCTGGCGCTGCGCGCCGGGGCGAAGCTGATCAACATGGAGTTCCTGCAGTTCCACCCGACCGGCATGGTGTGGCCGCCATCGGTGCGGGGCATCCTGGTCACCGAGTCGGTCCGCGGCGACGGCGGCATCCTCAAGAACTCCGACGGCAAGCGCTTCATGTTCGAGTACGTCCCGGACGTGTTCCGCAAGCAGTACGCGGAGACGCCCGAGGAGGCCGACCGCTGGTACACCGACCCGGACAACAACCGGCGTCCCCCCGAGCTGCTGCCTCGCGACGAGGTGGCCCGTGCCATCAACTCCGAGGTCAAGGCCGGTCGCGGCACCAAGGCGGGCGGCGTCTACCTCGACATCGCCTCGCGCCGCCCGGCCGCGGAGATCCTCAAGAAGCTGCCGTCGATGTACCACCAGTTCAAGGAACTGGCCGACGTCGACATCACCTCGCAGCCGATGGAGGTCGGCCCGACCTGCCACTACGTGATGGGCGGCGTCGAGGTCGACCCGGACACCGCGTCCGCGGGCGTGCTGGGCCTCTACGCGGCCGGCGAGGTGTCCGGCGGCATGCACGGCTCCAACCGCCTCGGCGGCAACTCCCTGTCCGACCTGCTGGTCTTCGGCAAGCGCGCGGGCGAGTACGCGGCGAGCTACACCGACACCCTGGCCAAGCGGCCCAAGGTGAACGACAAGCAGGTCGCCGCGGCGGTCGAGGAGGCGCTCACCCCGCTGGCCCGCGACGGCGGCGAGAACCCGTACACCCTGCAGAGTGACCTTCAGGACGTGATGGGCGACCTGGTCGGCATCATCCGCCGCAAGGGCGAGCTGCAGGAGTCGCTGACCCGCCTGTCGGAGCTGAAGGAGCGCATCCGCAAGGTCGGCGCGACCGGCGGCCGCCGGTACAACCCGGGCTGGCACCTCGCCCTCGACCTGCGCAACATGCTGGTCGTGTCGGAGTGCACCGCGAAGGCCGCGCTGGAGCGCGAGGAGTCGCGCGGCGGCCACACCCGCGAGGACTTCCCGAAGATGGACTCGAAGTGGCGGCAGGTCAACCTGGTCTGCGCGCTCACCCCCACCGGCGACGTGGACCTCACCCACCAGCCGATCCCCACGATGACCCCCGACCTGCTCGCCCTGTTCGACAAGTCCGAGCTGGCCAAGTACATGACCGACAAGGAGCTGTCATGACCGTGCGGCAATTCAAGGTGTGGCGCGGGGACGCGGCCGGCGGCCAGCTCAACGACTACAAGGTCGAGGTCAACGAGGGTGAGGTCGTGCTCGACGTCATCCACCGGCTGCAGGCCACCCAGGAACCCGACCTGGCCTGCCGCTGGAACTGCAAGGCCGGCAAGTGCGGCTCCTGCTCGATGGAGATCAACGGCATGCCCCGCCTCGGTTGCATGACCCGGATGTCCACCTTCGAGGAGGACGAGACCATCACGGTCACCCCGCTGCGGACCTTCCCGGTCATCCGCGACCTGGTCACCGACGTGTCCTTCAACTACCAGAAGGCACAGGAGATGCCCGCGTTCGCGCCGCCCGCCGACGTGGCCCCCGGCGAGTACCGGATGCAGCAGATCGACGTGGAGCGCTCGCAGGAGTTCCGCAAGTGCATCGAGTGCTTCCTGTGCCAGAACACCTGCCACGTCGTACGCGACCACGACGAGAACAAGCCGGCCTTCTCCGGACCGCGGCTGT
The DNA here is from genome assembly GCF_040648455.1 of Catellatospora sp. NPDC049133. Lineage (NCBI taxonomy): Bacteria > Bacillati > Actinomycetota > Actinomycetes > Micromonosporales > Micromonosporaceae > Catellatospora > Catellatospora sp. NPDC049133. Next base: position 59,710 of record NZ_JBEZDT010000003.1, on the reverse strand, counting down.
TCATCCGCGCCGCCGAGCTGGACATGCATCCCCTCGACGCCCGCCACGACCGCAAGGAGATCGCGCAGCAGTCCCAGGGCCTGGGCTACTGCAACATCACCAAGTGCTGCACCGAGGTCTGCCCCGAACACATCAAGATCACCGACAACGCCATCATCCCCATGAAGGAACGGGTCGTGGATCGCCGCTATGATCCGCTGGTGGTATTCGGACGCAAAATTCTCCGCCGTGACCAGCTGGCCGCCACCGTGCCCGCCGGCCCCACCGTGCACGCCGGCCCCGTGACGGTCACCGACGGCCAGGCCCCGGTCGACTTCGGCCGCGAACTAACGCCGCCCCAGCCGTCAGAGGTCAACCCCTCCGGCCACGTGAACCTGAACGAAATGCTCTCCGACCGGGCGGCTGCCGCCTCCCCCTTCGGCGACGACATCACGTTCCCCATCAACCCGGCCACGCTGAACTACTACCACCCCGAGCGCTGAAGACACGATCGCGGCGATCACCTGTGGCCCACGGGCCACGGTGATCGCCGCGATCGTCGTTCCCGGGGCTACTTCAGGTGGCTCGTGAGGTCGTCGAGGATTTTGTTGGCGGCGGTGACGCCGATGCCGGTCATCCAGGTCTCGTCGGCGACGATCTGGGTCTTGCCGGCCTTCACCGCGCCGAGGGTCGCCCAGAGGGGGCCGGCGGTGATTTTGGCCTGCTCGGTGGCGGACTTTTCGCCGTAGGCGGCGATGAAGATGAAGTCGCCGTCGACTTCGGTGAGGCGCTCGGCGCTGACCTTGTCGAAGCGCTTGTCGTCCTTGGCGGACAGGAGCTGGCGGTCGGGGCGGCCGAGGCCGGTGTCGCCGAGGACGATGCCGGAGAATGATTCGGGGCCGTAGATGCGGATGTGGTCGGGCATGAAGCGGACCAGGGAGATCTTCAGGGTGGCGGCGTTGGGGATGGCTGCGCCGACCTCCTTGGCGCGCTTCTCGTACGCCGCCAGCAGGTCCTTGGCCTGCTGCTCCTTGCCGAGGGCCTTGCCGTCGAGCAGGAAGTTGGCCTTCCAGGTCTTGCCGACGTTCTCGGTGAAGACCGTAGGGGCGATCTTCGAGAGTTCGGCGTAGAACTTCTCCTGGCGGAACTTGGAGCCGAGGATCAGGTCGGGCTTGAGCGCGGCGATGCCTTCGAGGTCGGGCTCGTCGAGCACGCCGACCTCGGTGATGCCGTCGGTCGCGCCAGGGCCGAAGTACGTCGGCCAGCCGGTGAGCTCGCCGGCGCGGGCCGCGCCGACGGGCTTGACGCCCAGCGTGAGCGCGGTGTCGACCTTGTCGGTGTCGAGTACCACGACGCGCTTGGGCGCGGCCGGGACCTTCGTGGTGCCCATCGCGTGGGTGACCTCGACGGTGGCCGCGCCGTCGCCGGCGTCCTCCTTCGCCGTGCCGCAGCCCGCCAGCGCGAGCCCGGCAGCAACCGCCGCCACGAGAACAAGACGCCTCTTCACAGCGCCACTTCCTTCCTGGATCTCTGTGCTCTCCGCCGCTCGTTCCACGGCGAAGTCCTCCCGGCTCACGCCGAGATCCCGACGATCTTGCGCGGACTGTTGGCGAGATGTCCGCTTGGCGCGTGTCGTACCCGCGGTCCACGCAAGATCGTCGGGGTGGGTCAGGGGTTGGGGATCACCAGTGGGGTGGCGGTGACCGGGCAGGGGACGACGGTGCAGTCGAGGGAGAAGACGTCGGTGATCAGGGCAGTCGTGATGACTTCGGCGGGCGGGCCGGAAGCGACGATGCGGCCGGACTTCATGGCGATCACGTGGTCGGCGTAGCGGGCGGCCTGGTTCAGCTCGTGGAGGACCGCTACGACGGTGCGGCCGCCCTGCTGGAGGCGGCGCATCAGGCGGAGCACCTCGACCTGGTGGGCGACGTCGAGGAAGGTGGTCGGCTCGTCGAGCAGCAGCGCCTCGGTCTGCTGGGCCAATGCCATGGCGATCCAGACGCGCTGGCGCTGGCCGCCCGACAGCGCCTCGACGGGGCGGTCGGCGAGTTCGGTGATGTCCGCGTCGGCCAGGGCCGCCGCGACGGCCTCCTGGTCGGCCGGGGACCACTGCTGCCACCAGCGCTGATGCGGCTGGCGGCCGCGGGCGACCAGGTCGGCGACGGTGACGCCCTCGGGCACCAGCGGCGACTGCGGCAGCACGCCGAGGCGCTGCGCGACCCGGCGCGGCGGGAGTTCGTGCAGCATTTCGCCGTCGAGCAGCACACTGCCGCCGCGCGGCTTGAGCAGGCGGCCGAGGGTACGCAGCAGCGTCGACTTGCCGCACGCGTTCGGCCCGATGATGACGGTGAGCTGACCACTGGGGATGTCGACGGACAACCCGTCGAGCACGGTCCGGTCGTCGTAGCCGACGACGAGATCCTGTCCGGCGAGCCTCATCGGCGCCTCCTGATGAGCAGGTAGACCAGGTAGGGGCCGCCGATGCCGGCGGTGAGCACGCCGACGGGCAGCTGGGTCGGGGCGAGCAGCATCCGGGCGGCGAGGTCGGCCGCGACCACCAGCGCCGCACCGGCCAGCGCGGACGCGGCCAGCGGCGGGCGTTCGGCCCGGGACAGCCGCCGGGCGACCTGCGGCGCGACCAGCGCGACGAAGTCCACCGCGCCGACCTGCGCGGTCGCCGCCGCGGCGAGCACCACGCCCAGCGCCCCGACCGCGACCCGGCGGGCGGCCGGACGAGTCCCGAGGGCGCGGGCGGTGTCGTCGTCCAGGGCGCTGGTCCGCAGTGCCCTGGTGGCCCACAGCAGCAGCGGCAGGGCGAGCAGCAGCACCAGGCCGATCGCGCCGGCCTCCTCGTAGCCGCGGCCGTTGAGCGAGCCGATGAGCCAGATCTGGGCGCGCAGCGCGTCGATGGTCTCCGCCGACGACATCACCACCTCGATGCCGGCCCGCAGCGCGAACGCGACCGCGACCCCGGCCAGCACGAACCGGTTGGCCGCGAACCCGGTGCGCGCGCCGAAGGCGAACACCACGACCGCCGCGAGCAGGCCGCCCGCCATGGCGCTGGGGGCGATCAGCTCGTACGCCATGCCGGAGGTCAGCGCGATGGTCGCCGCGAGCCCTGCGCCCTGGGTCACGCCGATGACGTCCGGGCTGGACAGGGGGTTGCGCGCCACGGACTGGATCAACGCGCCGCCCAGCCCGAACGCGGCCCCGCAGGCCGCCCCGAGCACCACGCGCGGCCAGCGCAGCTCGCGTACGACGAGGTCGTAGTCGGTGCCGCCGGTCAACAGGGAGCGCACCACGTCCGCCGGTGGCACGGTCATCGTGCCGAGGCTGACCGCGGCGATCATCGCGGCCACCAGCGCCACGCCGAGCCCCAGCGTGACCAGCAGGGTGCGGCGCGGCAGCACGAAGCTCGCCGGCCCGACGGAGACGATCACGGGGCCACCACCCGGGTCCGACGCGACGACACGAAGCTCACGGCACCGACCGAGGCGATCACGCGGTCACCACCCGAGCCCGGCGAACCAGCCAGAGCAGCACTGGCGCGCCGACCAGCGCGGTGACCACGCCGGCGGGGACCTCGCCGGGCGGCGTGATGATCCGGCCCAGCACGTCCGCGAACAGCACCAGGGCAGCGCCGAGCAGCGCCGACAGCGGCAGCACCCAGCGGTGTGCGGTGCCGACCAGCGCGCGGGCCAGGTGCGGCACGGCGAGGCCGACGAACGCGATCGGACCGGCCAGCGCGACGGCCGCGCCGGTGAGCACGATCGCGGCGACGGCGGCGGCAAGGCGTACCCGCTGGATGCGGTGGCCCAGGCCGCGGGCGACGTCGTCGCCCAGCGCCAGCGCGTCCAGGCCGCGCGCCGCGACCGCGGCGAGCACCAGCCCGGCCAGCAGGAACGGCGCGACCTGCGCGGCCATGGCGGGGGTACGCCCGGCGATCGAGCCGACGACCCAGAAGCGGTACTGCTCGAAGGTGGCCGCGTCGATGCTGAGGATGCCGTAGATGAGCGCGCCGAGCCCGGCGTCGATCGCCGCGCCGGACAGCGCGAGGCTCACCGGCCCGGACCCGTCCCGGGTGCGGGCGGCGACGATGAACACCAGCGCCCCGGCGACCGCGGCCCCGGCCAGCCCGAACCAGATCCAGGAGGCGAGGCTCGCCGCACCGGCGAACGCGATGGCGCAGACGACTCCGGTCGCCGCGCCCGCGGAGATGCCCAGGACCCGGGCCTCGGCGAGCGGGTTGCGGGTCAGCGCCTGCATGATCACGCCGGCCAGCGCCAGCGCCGCGCCCACCTCAAGCCCGACGAGGGTACGCGGCACCCGCAGCTCACGGACGATCAGCGCAGCCTCGGTCGGCGCCGGGTGCAGCAGCGCGTCGAGCGCCTCGGCCAGGGGGACGTGCCGGCTGCCGACGGTCAAGCTCGCCGCGACCGCGGTCAGCAGCACGAGTACGCCGAGCACGACGACACCGCCGCGCCTCACCGCACCGTGCACCACGAGCCTCCCCGGCCGCCCGCTTCATAGGGGTTCAGCCAACGGAAACGGAGCTTAGGTAAGGCAGCCCTTAATTGTCGAGGTAGCGTGAGCTACGCCCCATCTCCCATGAACTTCGGCAGGGCCGCGACGATCGGTGCGTCGGCGGGCAGCCATGGCACGGTGTGCAGCTCGTGCGCGGCGAGCCAGCGCAGCTCGGCGTGCTCGATCAGCTGCGGCACGCCCTTGACCAGCCGCGCCGTGTACACCTTGAGCACCGCGCGGCCGTGGCCGAGCATCACGTCCTGGCCGACTCGCTCGCCGACCTCGACGGTCACGCCCAGTTCCTCCTCGCACTCGCGGACGAGCGCGTCGTGCTCCGTTTCACCGGGCTCCACCTTTCCGCCAGGAAACTCCCACCGTCCGGCCACCTCGGCCGGTTCGGAACGCTCACAGGCCAGCACGCGCCCGTCGGCGATGATGGCAGCACCGACGATGATTCGGATCTCGGAGGAGAAGTTAGGCACGGCGGACAGCGTGCCAGACAAACCGGCTTCGTGGTGGACGCGGTGTCACCAAGCGAGTCCGCGCTGCACACACCGTCCCGTGAAGTGCAGGAAGTCGGTTTTGTTCGCGTGGACACGCGCCGCGATAGAGGGCAGGATAGGTCTCACCGAAGTGTCGGTGCGGACAAGATTCGGCCACAAGCCGATATCGCCGCGTGGGAGGTATCGGAGGTGCGGATGGGTGCGGTCTGGAAACGGGGCCGACGACGCGACTACATCAGCGACGCACTCTCCCAACTCAGCGGCTGGGTCCACGAAGGCGACTGCCTCAAGCGCACCCTTCCCCTCGACGACACCGAACATGCCGTCCTGACCGAGCACATCTCGGTCGCCGCAGACACCTTCGGGGTACGCCCCCACATCCGCCGCCTCGACGGCCGCACCCAGATCCAGCTCTGCGCCGGTGACAACGGTGCGCTCACCTCCGCCGAGATCGGCATGGCAGCCCGCGTCGAGGCCGCCTACCAGTCCCTGAACCAGTAGTCCCCCGCACACCCCCGGAGCGGGCTAGGCTCCCAGCCCATGCCCTCCGGCGCGGATCTCTTCGAACTGATCTTCATGGGACCAGGCCTGGTCTGCATCGCCTTCCTGGTGTTCTGTCTCCTCCTCGGCCTGCTGCGGCGTCACCTTCCACGCCGCCGGCAGGCGTGGCGCATCGCTCGCGCGGAAAAGCTCATCATGAGCGGGCACACCGAGGACGGGCTGGCGCTGCTCCTCCGCCAAGGCACCTGGCTGCGCCGACGCCGCCCACCGACCCCGGATGCGGCGCTCGCCGACCTGCTCGGATACCACTCCGGCCAGGCGCTCGCCACAGGACGCCTCGATGCCGCCCTCACCGCCGCGACCGCGTCCGCCGACCTCATCGCCCGGCTCCGGCCGAACAGCCTGCGACATGCGACGTCCCTCTACGCGCTGGGGCGTCTGCTGGCCAGGCTCGGCCGTGACGAGACCGCACTCGCGCACCTGGAACAGTCCGTGGCCATCGGCGACGCCGCCGACCCCGACGGCGAAGCCCTCGTCAGCCGCGCCCTGTACGCCGTCGGCACCAGCCTGGCGTTGCACCGGGGCGACCGGATTCCGGAGGCGCTCACGATGGCCACGCACGCCGCCCAGCTGGCTTCGAGCGCCCCTCCGAAGCCTACAGATCTGCGGGAGATGGCCCAGGGCTGGGCAAACGTGGCACTCGCCCTGGCCCAGACCGACAGCGGCCTCGACGGCTGCCCCGCCGCTGCCACCGCGCTGGAGGAGTTCCGGCGGCTGGACCGGGCCAAGGCCGTCAAGGGCGGCGAAGGGCTCGCGCTGGCCTGCTACGCCGCGGCGTACGCCGGGCACCGGGCGGGCGACGACCAGGCGCTGAAGGCGGCTCGGGAGGCCGTAAAGCGGTTCTCGGAACTCGACCGGCCGGGAGACGCCCTGGCAGCCCGCCGCCTGGCCGACGCCAGGCGGCTGCTCGTCCAGATCACGTCCTCACCGGCCGACGCCCACTCGGAGGAGATGCGATGAACCTTGTCATCCGACCCGCCAGGCCGGCCGATGAGAGCCGCTGGCGGGAGCTGTGGGACGCGTACACCCGCTTCTACGAGCGTGAGCCCGACGAGGCCGTCACCTGGCACCTGTGGGCGCGCGTCCTGGACGACGGCGTGCCCGTGCACGCCGTCGTCGCGGAGTCCGAGGGGACCGTCATCGGGATCGCGAACTACCTGCTGCACGAGAACACGTCCGCGCTCACCCCGTCCTGCTACCTGCAGGACCTGTACGTCGACCCGGCAGCCCGCGCCCAGGGATGCGGTGCTGCGCTGATCGACTGGCTGTGGGCCGAGACGAGGGCACGCGGCTGGGCAACGCTGTACTGGCAGACCAAGGAGAACAACTACCGGGCACGGGCGCTCTACGACCGGTACACCCCGCACAGCGGCTTCCTGCGCTACGTCCTGCGCAACGAACAGCACTGAGGCGAGCCGAGCATGGGCGAGGCTGCCACCGCGCTTCGGTGAGGACCTCACCCAGTAGCCGTGGTTCTGACGGCGCGGAAGCGGAACTCGTCCGGCTCATCCGTCGTGTGCGCGCTGCTTCCCTCGCTGAGTCAGCAGCACTCCCAGCAGGACCAGGATCGTGCCGCCCACCATGGCGACGGTCAGCGCCTCGCTGAGGAAAACAGACCCGAGGACGATCGCCACCACCGGCAGCAGGTAGGTGACCACCGACGCGGCCGTGGCACCCTCGTCGGCGATGAGTCGATAGTTGAGCACGTACGCCATGCCGGTACCCAGTGCGCCCAGGATCGCGACGCTGACGACGGCGTCGGCTCGCCACGCAATCGCCTGGCTCCCGAAGAACGGCAACGCCAGCGCCAGCAGGACGGTGGCGGCGCCCAGTTGTCCGGCCGACAGCATCAGGGGTGCGATGCCCCGGCCGGCCAGGAATCGGCCCATGTACACGTAGCTCACCCCGTAACAGGCCGAGGCGCCGAGGCAGGCGAGGCCCCCTGGGCTCGCGATCTCACCGGCGGTCTCCCAAGGCGAGAAGATCAGAACCGTGCCGAGGAACCCGAGCGCGATGCCCGCGGCCCGCATGGCCGTCACCGCTCGATCCGTGCCCGCGAGATAGGCCACGACGACGGTCCACAGTGGGGTGGTCGCGTTGAGCACCCCCGCCACGTTCGAGTCGACAGTCTGCTCGCCGATGCCGAACAGCACGTACGGCACCGCGTTCGCGATCAGCGCGGCGACGAACAGATGGCCCCAGATAGCGAGCCCACGGGGCATGGGAAGCCGCCGGAGGAGCACGATCGGCGCGAGCACGGCGAACCCGAGCAGCAACCGCAGGAAGACCAGTTGGACCGGGCTGAAGCCCCGGAGCGCCAACTTGATCCAGAGGAAGCTCGACCCCCACAGCAGGGCCAGCAGCGCAAGCCGACCGACATTTGCCCTGCTCAACGATCAGTCCTCAACCGGCATGCGGTAGTCCAGACCAGTGAGATCCGCCCGCATGACGAACCTCGTGACCTCGAACGCCTTCAGGTTCTGATCGAAGCTGGTGTGCAGCACGACCAGCACTGGCACACCGGGCGGCATCAGCAGCCCTGACGCCTCCTCTGGCGTGGGCATCCGCGAACTGATCTCTTCCCGGCTGCGGGTGACGGCATGCCCGAGTTCCTCGAACCGGGCATAGATGCTGCCGCGGCCGAGGGTCTTCTCCGTGGCGAGCGGCGAGTCTCGCGCCACAGCCACCGGGATGTAGGTGACGCCGACCTGCACCGGTTCCCCGTCCGCGAAGTACCAGTTCTCGCGACGGACGACCGTGTCCCGCGCCGGGTCCAGGTCCAGGCGCTCGGCGACATCGGCCGGCGGGGCGACCTGTGTGACTGACCGGCATTCGGTGGCGGGCACACGGCCCTGCTTCATGACCTCGATCCGGAACGGCGACAGACCGCTCTCGTCGCGAGCCCGCTTGGAGTAGCGATCGGAGCCCAGCCTCATCAACGGCTTGCGGTCGCGAACGAAGACGCCTTTGCCGTGCTGTGCCATGGCGAGGCCCTCGGTTTGCAGGATCGACAGCGCCTCCCGCGCCGTGTTGCGCGCGGTCTGGTAGGTGGCGGCCAGTTCCCGTTCCGAGGGCAGGCGGTCGCCGGCAGCGAACTCGCCGCTCTCGATCTTCTCGCGCAGCGTGTCCGCGATACGCCTGCTTGGCGGTCTTCGGTCCGCGTTCTGCTCTGCCATGTCATCCGCCCAGTCGTCGTTCACTCACGCACGCTACCGCAACTGGCTTGAGCCACCTATTGACGATACGACAGCCCAGCACCAACACTGGCTCAAGCCACTACTGGCTTAAGCCAGTATCGCAGAGCTATCGCCAATCTTGGAGAGCACAGGTGGACGCCGTGAAACTCCCGAAGTGGCTACGGGCGCACCGCCGCCCAGCGCCGAGCACGCCTACGACCGCCCCCGCCGCACCGCCGCCACACGGGCTCGCCTGCCAGTGTTGGGTGTGTGGCTACACGATCCTGCTGCCGACGTACTCGTTGATAAGGCCATACATCCGGCACCCGATCGTCTGACCAGACTCCTGGCCCCATCTCCCATGGACACGGCCAGGCCGGAGGGGCCGGGCACGGCGGATTCCGCGCCATCTCGCGCAGTGCTCGGTCTCTCCATCTGGTCAGGACATCCAGACGAGGACTGCTTCGCGATCAGCGGCGGCCGCGCAGAAGAGCGCTGCCACGTCGGCGTAGGCGTCCTCCAGGTATGACAGCGCCCAGTCCTCCGCCCAGATGTCCGGGTAGACCTCGGCCGCGATCAGCTCGGCCTGCTGGTACTGCGCGGCGACCGACGAGAACGGCGTGACCTCGAAGAACCGGGCGGCCTCGGCCACCTCGGCGGCGGTGAGCAGTCGCGGTGAGTCGTAACCCCACTCGTCGTCGGTCACCGGCTCGCCGCCCGCAATGACGTCGACCGACGGGTGCAGCTTCGCTAATAGGAACCGCAGGCCTTCCCACGCCTTGTCGGTGTCCATGCCGCGTGCCGCCCCGCCGTGGTCCGCGCCGATATCGCGCAGGTCCGCGACGTACGAGTAGGCCGCATTCGGTTCCTCGGCCAGGAGCCGCCGCAGTTCGGTCAACTCGTTCGGACGCAGCCGCAGGTATTCGGTAATCATGCTCATGGCCCGACATCCTGCACGGCGGGCACGACGGAATACGGCCGCTCACCCGGCCTTCGCCTAACCGCTGCAGCGCGCCGCGACGGGGCAATCCGCGGCGTCGGGTTGTGCCAAGCTGACGCGATGATCGACGAGGCCGAAGGCGTGCGGAACAGCAGAAAGTCGCTGATCTGGTTCTGCGTCACCTGGTGCATGGCGCTGATGTTGACCGTCCTGTCGGTCCGTGCCCTCGGGCAAAGCCCTTACACGGTGCTGCAGGAATACGGCAGTGTGATCTCACTGGTCCTGCTGTGCGCCGCTGGGGCGCTAACCGTCGTCGGCACACGTCTGCTGAGATTCAGATCGCGGTGGGTGCGGACCACGGTGGTGGCACTTCCCACGCTGGTCGGTGTGGTCGGACTGTGCGCCTGGGGAGCGAATGTCTACATGGGGTCGATGTTCCGCCCCGGACCTTCGGAGACCCTCGCCGTCTCGCCCGACGGAAGGTTCGAGGTCGTGGGACGGAAGGAAGGCTTTCTCACGACATTCGAGGTGCTGCGGTTGCGCTCGCGGGAAGGTCTGCTGAGTCGCGAGTCCCCTGAGATCGCCTGCTTCGGCAACGGCACCATGGACAGCCCCGAGGTGCTGCTGGAACGTCTCGCCTTCACCGGGCCCACCCAGGTCAGCCTGTGGTCTGACGATGGCGGCATCGGCGTGGTCGACTTCGACCCCGAGACGCTGCAGCCGGCACACCCGTACGACCGTTGCACGGTGGACATGTCCGGTGCTCCGGATATCAGTTCGCAAGGCGTAACCGACGGCTGACCTGGCCAGCGGGGGTGCCCGTCCTGACACGCATCCCGGCACGCCTGAGTGTCCCTGGTGGGGTCAGACGTTGAAGCGGAACTCCACCACGTCGCCGTCGGACATGACGTACTCCTTGCCCTCCATGCGGACCTTGCCGGCCGCCTTCGCCGCCGCCATGGAACCGGCCGCCATCAGGTCGTCGTACGCCACGATCTCGGCCTTGATGAAGCCGCGCTGGAAGTCGGTGTGGATGACCCCGGCGGCCTCGGGGGCGGTCGCGCCGACCGGGATGGTCCAGGCGCGCGCCTCCTTCGGGCCCGCCGTGAGGTAGGTCTGCAGGCCGAGCGTGCCGAACCCGACCCGGATCAGCTGGTTGAGACCCGGCTCGGACTGCCCGATGGACTCCAGCATCTCGGCCGCGTCCTCCGGCGACAGGTCGATCAGCTCGGACTCGATCTTCGCGTCCATGAACACGGCCTCGGCCGGGGCGACCAGGGCGCGCAGCTCGTCGAGGAACGCGTTGTTGTGCAGCTCGGCCTCGTCGACGTTGAAGACGTACAGGAACGGCTTCGCGGTCATCAGGTGCAGCTCGCGCAGCTCGGCGAGGTCGATGCCGGCCTTGGCCGCACCGGCGAACAGCGTCGTGCCGCCGTCGAGCACGGCGTGGGCGGCCTTCGCGGCGGCGACGATGCCGGCCCGGTCCTTGCGGACCCGGAGCTCCTTCTCCAGCCGCGGCAGCGCCTTCTCGATCGTCTGCAGGTCGGCGAGCATCAGCTCGGTGTTGATGGTCTCGATGTCGTCGGCGGGCGAGACCTTGCCGTCGACGTGCACCACGTTCGGGTCGCTGAAGGCCCGCACGACCTGGCAGATGGCGTCGCAGTCGCGGATGTTGGCGAGGAACGCGTTGCCCTTGCCCTGCCCCTTCGAGGCACCCTTGACCAGGCCCGCGATGTCGGTGAAGCTCACCGGCGCGGGCAGGATGCGCTGCGAGCCGTAGAGCTCGGCGAGCTTGTCCAGCCGCTGGTCGGGCAGCCCGACGACGCCGACGTTCGGCTCGATCGTGGCGAACGGGTAGTTCGCCGCGAGCACGTTGTTGCGGGTCAGCGCGTTGAACAGGGTGCTCTTGCCGACGTTGGGCAGACCGACGATACCGATGCTGAGGCTCACGACAGCAAATCTTACTTACCCGGCGGCTCGCCCTGCCCGTGCCCGTCCCGCGCAGTGACCGCAGTCGCCTGCGCCGCCCGACCACCCACCCACCGGCCCCCGACCAACCGGACATACAACCCAGTTCACCCGGCCACCCGCGCGTTGATCCGTTTTTGTGGACGCCAGCGGCCCCCGTGGGGGCGTCCAGCGTCCACAAAAACAGATCTTCACGAGGGTCGCGTGCGGCATCGCGCTCCGGGTGGGTGAGCGAGCGGAGGTGAGGTCCGATTTCCGCTAGCAAGTGGAGCGGGGTGGCGGGCAGGGTGGAGAGCGTGGAGAGCTATTACCGGGCGGTGAGCAGTCGGGACGGGCGGTTTGACGGCCGGTTCTGGTTCGGCGTGACGTCGACGGGGATCTACTGCCGGCCGTCCTGCCCGGCGCGGACGCCCAAGTCAGAGAACGTGCGCTACTTCCCGAGCGCGGCGGCGGCGGCGCGGAACGGGTTTCGGGCCTGTCGGCGGTGTGCGCCGGATGCGGTGCCGGGGTCGCCGCAGTGGGACAACCGGGCCGATGTGACGGCGCGGGCCGTGCGGTTGATCGGGGACGGGGTGGTGGACCGGGGCGGGGTGCCGGAGCTGGCGTCGCGGCTGGGGTACACCGAGCGGCACCTGAACCGGCTGCTCAGCGAGGAGCTCGGGGCGGGACCGCTGGCGCTGGCCCGGACCCAGCGGGCGCAGACCGCCAAGACGCTGATCACGAAGACCGGGCTCGGGCTGTCGGAGATCGCGTTCGCGGCCGGGTTCGGCAGCATCCGGCAGTTCAACGACACCTTCCGGGAGGTGTACGGCTGCGCGCCCTCGACGCTGCGGCGCGAGCGCGCTCCGGTCGACGGGGCGGTGTCGCTGCGACTGAGCTACCGGGCGCCGCTGCACGTCGAGGCGCTGTTCGGCTTCCTCGGGGCGCGCACGATCAGCGGCGTGGACAGCTACGCCGACGGGCGCTACACCCGCTCGCTGCGCCTGCCGCACGGGCCGGCGACAGTCACCCTGTGGCCCGCGGGCACCGACCCGGCCGACGCCGGCGCACGGCGCGGCGACGGGGCGGGGTTCATCGAGGCCGAGTTGCGGCTGTCGGACATGCGGGATCTGACGCCCGCGGTGGCGCGGTGCCGCCGGCTGCTCGACCTGGACGCCGACCCGGCGGCCGTGGACGCGGTGCTGGCCGCCGATCCCGCGCTCGCCGCGGTCGTGGCCGCCGAGCCGGGGGTACGGCTGCCGCGCAGCGTGGACGGGTTCGAGATGGCCGTGCGGGCCGTGGTCGGGCAGCAGATCAGCGTGGCGGGCGCGCGTACCGTGCTGGCCCGGCTCCTCCCACCCGACGACCGGGACCCGGCGGACGGACCCGGCCTGCCCACCGCGTTGTTCCCCACACCCGAGCAGTTGCTGGCGCTGCCCGACGAGGCGTTCTCGATGCCCGCGTCGCGGCGGCGCACGCTGCGCGCGGTCGCCGAGGCGGTGCGCGACGGGCTGCGCCTGGACGCGGGCAGCGACCGGGCCGCGACCAGGCAGGCGCTGCTGGAGCTGCCGGGCGTGGGCCCGTGGACCGCCGACTACATCGCGCTGCGCGCGCTGGGCGACCCGGACGTCCTGCTCACCACCGACCTGGGCACCCGCCGCGGCGCGCAGGCGCTCGGCCTGCCCGACGACCCCGACGGCCTCGCCCGGCACGCCGAACGCTGGCGGCCGTGGCGCTCGTACGCACAGATCAGACTCTGGAGAGCAGCATGATCACGATTGACACTCCGGTCGGCCCGTTCACGATGACGGGCGACGGAACGGCCGTCACGGCGGCCGTCTTCGGCGACACCCTGCCCGAGGGGTGGGCGACGCCCGGCGAGGTGCCGCCCGGGGCGGTCGAGGCGGTGCACGCCTACTTCGGCGGCGACCTGGCCGCGCTGGACGGCATCGCGGTGAACCAGCACGGAACCGCGTACCTGGAGCAGTGCTGGGACACGCTGCGCACGCTGGACGAGCCGGTGTCGTACCGCCGACTTGCCGAGCTGACCGGCCGCCCGGCGGCGGTCCGCGCGGCGGCGCAGGGCTGCGCCCGCAACCAGGTCGCGCTGATCGTGCCGTGCCACCGGGTGCTGCGCGCCGACGGCACGCCCGGCGGCTACCGCTGGGGCGTGGACGTCAAGCAATGGCTGCTCAAGCACGAGGCCGCGAGCCGCTGAGACGGGGCTCACGCGAGCTCATGTATTTCCTACTAGCCCGATAGGAGTTATCGAGTTACGCTGTCCAGGTAATTGCTGAGTCGCTCGTGGAGGGTCCCGTGCCGCGAACGTTCCGATGTCGCCGGGCATTCGCACACCTGCCCACCCGACCCGCAACGACCAGGAGTTCCGAGATGACAGTCCTGCTCACCGAGCCCGCGTACACCGACGTGGCGGTGCCGATCGTCCACCGTTCCGCCGACATCCCGGCGGACGGCGACGAACCGCTCACGGTCACGCTGACCCTCAAGCTGACCGGCCCCGACGCGGCGACCGCCGCGACCCGCCTGGTGCACGCGCTGGCCGACGCGGAACCGCTGCGCGACACGGTCTGGGACGGTGAGCTCGCCGCGCCCGAGCCGCCCGCGCTGCCCAGCCCCGAGAACCCGGTGCTGATCGACACGACGAGCCGCACCGTCACGGTGCACGGCGCGCCGGTGCGGTTCACCCGCCGCGAGTTCGAGCTGCTGTTCTTCCTGGTACGCCACACCGGCGCGGCGTTCACCCGGTTGCAGCTGATGCGGGCGGTCTGGGGTCATGAGTTCAGCGGCGAGCGCACCGTGGACGTGCACGTGCGCCGGTTGCGCGCCAAGCTCGGCGAGCACGGCGCGGGGCTGGCCACGGTGCACGGCTTCGGCTACCGGCTGGAGCCGGGCCGGGGCATCGGGCTGCGGCGCACCGCCTGATCCCAGCAGGCCGCAGTAGGGTCTGTCGCCATGGCAGACGAGCAGAAGAACAACGGCGCTCCCACCCCGGACGCTGAGCCCGCCGACGACCTCAGCGTCACCCACCACGAGGTCGCCGGGCTCCGCTACACCGCCACCGCGGGCCGGCTCGTGGTGCGCGCCGAGTCGCACACCGACGACGCGTTCGACGGGCACCAGGCCAAGGCCGAGATGTTCGTGGTCGCGTACACGCTGGACGGCGCCGACCCGGCCACCAGGCCGGTGACGTTCGCCTTCAACGGCGGCCCCGGGTCGTCCAGCGTGTGGCTGCACCTGGGCCTGCTCGGGCCGCGCAGGGTGCTGATGGGCGACGCGGGCGCGCTGACCGCCCCGCCGTACGGGCTGGCCGACAACGCCGAGACCCTGCTGCGCCACTCCGACCTCGTCTTCATCGACCCCGTGTCGACCGGTTACTCCCGGGCGGTCAAGGGCGGCAAGAGCAAGGAGCACCACGGGTTCAGCGGCGACGTGGACAGCGTCGGCGAGCTGATCCGGCTGTGGACGTCCCGGCACGGGCGCTGGGGCTCCCCGAAGTACCTGTGCGGCGAGTCGTACGGCACGCTGCGCGCCGCGGCGCTGGCCCACCACCTGCAGGACCGGCACGGCATGTGGCTCAACGGGCTGATGCTGGTGTCCAGCGTGCTCAACATCGGCACGCTGGAGTTCCACCCGCACCACGACGGGGCGTACCCGCTGTTCCTGCCGACGTACGCGGCGATCGCGCACTACCACGGGCTGCACGGCGACCGGCCGCTGCGCGAGGTGCTGGCCGAGGCGGAAGAGTTCGCCGACCGGAGCTACCCGTGGGCGCTGGCGCGCGGGGCGCGGCTGTCCGAGGCCGAGCGCACGGCGGCGGTCGGCACGGTGGCCCGGCTGACCGGGCTGGACCCGGACTACGTGGACCGGGTCGACCTGCGGCCCGAGCACGTGCGCTTCTTCACCGAGCTGCTGCGCTCGCGGCGGCGCACGGTGGGCCGGCTGGACGGGCGCTTCCTGGGCTGGGACGCCGACTACGGGCGCGAGCACTGGTCCAGCGACCCGTCCCTGGACGCGATCATGGGGCCGTACACCGCGGCGATCAACCAGTACCTGCGGTCCGACCTGGGATACCGCAACGACCTGCCGTACAAGACGCTCACCGGAGACGTGCAGCCCTGGTCGTTCAAGGAGTTCGAGGGGCAGCACGTCAACGTCGCCGACAAGCTCGCCGCCGCGATGCGCGCCAACCCGCACCTGCGGGTCCAGGTGGCCTGCGGCTACCACGACGGGGCGACCCCCTACTACGCCTCCGAGCACACCTTCGCGCACCTGGAGATCCCCGCCGAGCTGCGCGGCAACATCGAGTTCAAGTACTACGAGGCCGGCCACATGATGTACGTGCACGAGCCGAGCCGCCTGGCCCAGGCGCGGCACCTGGCGGAGTTCGTCACGGCCTGACCGCACGCCTCCGACCCGGCGACAGAGCTGCCCGAACACGAGCTGTCGCCGGGTCGGCCCGGATGACGCAACTCCCGGTGGACGAACAAAACTCACTCCTGGTCTGCCGCGGGCGGGCTATCGCATCTAGGCTCTGTGCGCCGTGCCTAATGAGGAGCCGTTCGTGTCGTCGTCAGATTTCCGCGAGTTCCAGCAGATCTGGCAGCCCCGGATCGCCGCCGAGATCTACGCGTTCACCGGCGACCGCGCTGCCGCGGGTGAGATCGCCCAGGAGGTCTTCAGCCTGGCGGGCAGCCGCTGGACCAGGCTGGAACGACAGGAGGACCCGGTCCGCTGGTCCCGTCAGGAGGCCTGGCAGCGCGTCGACGAGCGGTGGCTCGGCACGTCCCGGCCTGACGGCGACGAGTCCGCTCCCGCGATGGTCGCCGCGCTGGCCGAGCTTCCCCCGTCCACCCGGCGGACCGTGGTGCTGCTGCTGGCCGAGGTGCCCTCACACGAGTACGTCGCGCTCGGCGCGACCGCGATCCCCGCCGCGCAGTGGGACGAGGCGCTGGAATACCTGGCCGCCGCGCTGCCCGGGCACGACCCGGCCACCCTGTTCGCGCAGCTGTGCACCGGCTGGGAGATCACGGTGCCGCGTGCGCGTATGGACGCCGAGCAGCCGAAACGGGCGCGCTCGCACTCCCTCGCCCCGACGCGCCGCTCACGCCGCTCACGCCGTAAGGGCTCCCTGGTGGCCCTCGGGGCGGTGGCCCTGCTGGTGGCGGGCGTCGTCGGCGTGACGAAGTGGGCCGCGGAACCGGCCGGAGGCAGCGCCGCGCCGGAGGTCTCCGCGAGCGCCACCCCGGAACTCGCCTGGCCCGAACCGTCCGCGACGGAGGAACCGCTGCCGACGCCGAGCGGCACGACCGCGCCGCCGAGTGCCCAGCCCAGTGCCTCCCCGGGCAGGCCGACCCCCAGCCCGACCCGGCCGGGCACCTCACCGCGTCCGGGCAACCCGCCGGCCAGCCCGACCAAGTCCCCCACCCCCTCGCCGTCGCCGCCCTGCCAGGTGTCG
The DNA here is from genome assembly GCF_040648455.1 of Catellatospora sp. NPDC049133. NCBI lineage: Bacteria > Bacillati > Actinomycetota > Actinomycetes > Micromonosporales > Micromonosporaceae > Catellatospora > Catellatospora sp. NPDC049133. The sequence goes on along the minus strand of NZ_JBEZDT010000003.1, from coordinate 42,604 downwards.
GTCAACGTCACCGCCACCGGTCCCGGCTCCGGCGGAGCCCTGGAGTTCACCGCCGAGGCGGTCGGCGGGAAGCTGGAGTTCTGCGGCACGCAGCGGGCGGTGTGGTGGGCCAGCTACACCCTGGGCGAGGACGGGGTGTTGCACCGGGCTGACTCGGGCACGCAGAACCTGAACAAGGACGCACCCACCTGGTCCACCGCGATCGCGTTCACCGCCTGCGGCGGAGCCTGGTACTACGGCGTCAACGCGGTCAGCTTCCCCGACGACATCCAGGTGGCCGATCAGGACGCCGCCTTCGGCGGCAACAAGCTGGGCAACGGCGCGAGCCCCTGCTGACCGGCCCGTCCCGCCTGCTCCTGGCGACACGAAGTTAAGAAGGGCACCTTCTACAACGCGGAGCGTTGTGAAGGTGCCCTTCCTTTGGTACGGGTCAGGAGGAGGCAGCGGCTTTCATGTCGCGCTTGAGCTCCTGGGGCAGGGAGAAGGTGAGGCGCTCCTGGACGGTGACGACCTCCTCGACGTCGGCGAAGCCCAGTTCGGCCAGGCGGGCCAGCACCTCGGTGACCAGTTCCTCGGGGACGCTGGCGCCGGAGGAGAGGCCGACCGTGGTCGCGCCGTCCAGCCAGGCGGGGTCGATCTCGTGGGCGAAGTCGATCAGGTGGCCCTGGCGCGCGCCGGCGTTCACGGCGACCTCGACCATGCGGACCGAGTTCGACGAGTTGCGCGAGCCGACCACCAGGATCACGTCGCACTCGGGGGCGATCTGCTTCATCACCTGCTGGCGGTTCTGCGTCGCGTAGCAGATGTCGTCGCTGGGCGGCGACTGCAGCAGCGGCAGCTTCTCCTTGAGCTTGGCCACGGTCTCCATGGTCTCGTCGACGCTGAGCGTGGTCTGCGACAGCCAGACGACCTTGCTCGGGTCGCGCACGGTCACCGCGTCCACGCCCTCGGGGCCGTCGACGAGCTGGATGTGCTCGGGAGCCTCGCCGGAGGTGCCGATGACCTCCTCGTGGCCCTCGTGGCCGATGAGCAGGATGTCGTAGTCCTCCGCGGCGAACCGCTTGGCCTCGTGGTGGACCTTGGTCACCAGCGGGCAGGTGGCGTCGATCGCCTTGAGATTGCGCTCACGGGCCTGGTCGTGCACCACCGGGGCGACGCCGTGCGCCGAGAAGATCACGGTGGAGCCCTCGGGGACCTCCTCGTTCTCCTCGACGAAGATGGCGCCCTTGGCCTGCAGGGTCGTCACGACGTGCTTGTTGTGCACGATCTCCTTGCGTACGTAGATGGGGGCGCCGTAGAGCTTCAGCGCCTCCTCCACGGTCTGCACGGCGCGGTCCACGCCGGCACAGTAACCACGGGGCTTGGCCAGCAGGACACGCTTGCGAGGAGTCTCGATCACCCGACCATCGTACCGTCGGCCTATGGTGAGCCCTGTGACGGAGCAGAGCTCGGCGGAGCAGCCGTGGCCCGTAAGAGTGGTCAGCCAGAAGATCAGCGCCTGGATCGGGCGACTCGGCTGGATCTGGGTTGACGGGCAGGTGGCACAGCTCTCCCGGCGTCCCGGGTCGGCCACGGTCTTCCTCACCCTGCGCGACCCGTCGGCCGACCTGAGTCTGACCGTCACCGCCAGCCGCGACGTGCTCGACAGCGGCGCACCGCAGCTCAGCGAGGGTGCGCGGGTGGTCGTGCACGCGAAACCCGAGTGGTTCGCCCAGCGCGGCACGCTGAGCCTGCGCGCCGACGAGATCCGGCAGGTCGGCGTGGGCGAGCTGCTGGCCCGCCTGGAGCAGCTCAAGAAACTGCTGCAGGCCGAGGGCCTGTTCGACCCGCGGCGCAAGCGGCGGCTGCCGTTCCTGCCCCGCCGGATCGGCCTGATCACGGCGCGGGCCAGCGCGGCCGAGCGCGACGTGCTCACCAACGCCCGCCGACGCTGGCCGGCCGTGGACTTCCGAGTGGTCAACGTCACCGTGCAGGGGCCGACCGCGGTCCCGTCGATCATCGGGGCGCTGCAGTCGCTGGACGGCGACGAGAGCGTGGACGTGATCATCATGGCCCGCGGTGGCGGCGCGGTCGAGGACCTGCTGCCGTTCAGCGACGAGGCGCTGTGCCGGGCGGTGTTCGCTTGCCGTACGCCGGTTATCTCCGCGATCGGGCACGAACCGGACACTCCGCTGGTGGACTGGGTGGCCGACGTACGCGCGTCGACGCCGACGGACGCCGCCAAACGGGTGGTCCCCGATCTGGGTGACGAGATTCGCCTGATCGAGCAGGCGCGGGGGCGGGTCACCCGGGCGATGCGGCACCGCGTCGAGCGCGAGCAGCAGCGCCTCGACAGCCTGCGCAGCAGGCCGGCGCTGACGAAGCCGTACCAGATGATCGAGACCCGGGCGACCGATGTCGCGGCCCTGCGCGACCGCGCGGCGCGGGCGCTCACCCACCGGGTGCACCGGGCCGAGGGCGACCTCACCCACACCCTGGCCCGCCTCCGGGCGCTGTCCCCCGCCGCCACCCTGACCAGGGGATACGCCATCGTCCAGCGCGCCGACGGCCACGTGGTCCGCGCGGCGAGCGAGGTGTCGACCGGCGACGCGCTGCGGATCCGCCTGGCCGAGGGCGAGCTGGCGGCCACGGTGACTGTGACCGGCGAGGACCGCGCATGACCGAGCAGACCGACCCGGGCGGCCGCAGCGCCGCCGACGAGCGTAGCGAGGAGAAGGCATGAGCAAGCGCAGCGAGGCGCCGGCCGAGGAGCAGCTGTCCTACGAGCAGGCGCGCGGCGAGCTGGCCGAGGTGGTGCAGAAGCTGGAGTCCGGCGGCGGCACCCTGGAGGAGTCCCTCGCCCTCTGGGAGCGTGGCGAGCACCTCGCCGCCGTCTGCCAGCGCTGGCTCGACGGCGCGAAGGCCAAACTCGACGCGGCCTCGTCCTGATTCCCCGGGCCGCAGCAGCCCTTGATCATCGGACTTGCCTGGCACCTGTGCGTATCTTGACCTCGCTTTCGCCCGGTTGCCTGGCAAGTCGAGTGACCTTGGTGCGTGACCGCACCGGCTTGCCGGCCGAGCGGTGCGTGATCGCACGGCACGCCGGTAGGCACCGTGTGAGCGGGGACCGCATGGATCGCGGGCGATGCGGGCCCGCTCGGGCGGCGAACGGCCCGGACTAGCCGCGGGCGGCGATGCGGACGGCGACCAGGGTGAGGGCGGCGCCGGTCAGGGTGAGCAGGTCGGGGCGGCCGGCGGGGCCGGGCAGGACGGCGTCGATGGCGAGTGCCCCGAGGATCTGGCCGGCGATCATGCCGAGGCCGAGCAGCAGCACGCCGATGCGGTGCACGACGGCCGCCGAGATGGCGATGAAGACGATGCCGAGTGGGCCGCCGACGTAGAGCCAGGGTTCGGTGGGGAACGCGCCGGGCGGGCCGCCGCCGCGTAGCGCCGACTCGATGGCGAACGCGACCAGCAGCGCGACCGTGCCCACCGCGAAGTTCAGCAGGGTCGCGGGCCACGGGGAGGTCGCGGCGAGCGCGACCCGCCCGTTCACTCCCTGCTGCCAGGCGACGCCGATGCCGGCCAGCAGCGGCAGGGCCGCGAAGCCGAGCGAGCGCGGGTCGCCGAAGCTGTCGCCGACCGCGACGACGACCGCGACGACGCACAGCAGCGCGCCGAGGGCCCGGTTTCGGGTGATCAGCCTCGGGCCGCCGGGGCCGACGCCGAGCCGGTCCATGGCCAGGCTGGACGCGGACTGCCCGGCGACCAGCGCCACGATGAAGATCGAGACGCCGAGCCACGGCACCGTCAGGCCCTGGGTGGTGACCAGGAACGCGCCGCAGGCCCCGCCGATGCACTGCCACCAGCGCAGCTGCCCGGAGCGCAGCGCGTGCGGGATGCGGCCGGTGTTGCGGTGCATCCACGGCAGCGCCAGCAGCATGACGGCCAGGCCGACGCCGAACGAGACGGTCGCGGCGGCGATGCCGTCGCCGAGCTGGTGGCCGAGTTCGCCGTTGATGCGTGACTGCAGGGCCAGGCAGCTGCCGCCGAACACGGACAGGGCCACAAAGACGGCCCGGCCGGAGTCGACGCTCACGACCGGGCCCGGGCGGTACGGATCACGCGAAGTCGACCACCGAGTAGCCGGCGAGCTTCTCCAGGCGGTGGTACGAGTCGATGACGCGGATGGTGCCCGACTTCGAGCGCATGACGATCGACTGGGTGTACGCGCCGTTGTCCCGGTAGCGCACGCCGCGCAGCAGGTCGCCGGAGGTGACGCCGGTGGCCACGAAGAACACGTTCTCGCCGGTGACCAGGTCGTCGGTGGTGAGCACCCGGTCGAGGTCGTGCCCGGCGGCGACGGCGCGCTCGCGCTCGGCGTCGTCCTGGGGCCACAGCCGGCCCTGCATCGCGCCGCCGAGGCACTTGAGCGCGCATGCGGCGGTGATGCCCTCGGGCGTGCCGCCGATGCCCATCAGCACGTCGACGTCGGACTGGTCGCGGGCGGCGTAGATGGCCCCGGCGATGTCGCCGTCGGAGATGAAGTTGATCCGGGCGCCCGCGTCGCGTACCTCGCGGACCAGGTCGGCGTGGCGGGGCCGGTCGAGGATGCAGACGGTCAGGTCGGACACGCGCACCCGCTTGGCCTTGGCGATGCGGCGCAGGTTCTCGGTCCAGCCGGCGGTGATGTCGATGACGTCGGCCGCCTCGGGGCCGACGACCAGCTTCTCCATGTAGAACACGGCGCTGGGGTCGAACATCGCGCCGCGCTCGGCGACGGCGAGCACAGCCAGGGCGTTCGGCATGCCCTTGCTCATCAGCGTGGTGCCGTCGATCGGGTCCACCGCGACGTCGACCTCGGGGCCGGTGCCGTCGCCGACCCGCTCGCCGTTGAACAGCATCGGGGCGTTGTCCTTCTCGCCCTCGCCGATGACGACGGTGCCGGTCATGGGCAGCGAGTTGATCAGCTTGCGCATGGCGTCGACGGCCGCGCCGTCGCCGCCCTCCTTGTCGCCGCGGCCGACCCAGCGGCCCGCGGCCATGGCCGCCGCCTCGGTCACCCGGACGAGATCGAGTGCCAGGTTCCGGTCGAGATCCTGCGGAGTACGGGTCGCCATGCTGCTCCTCCTACGATCGGCTGAACTGATCCTGTCATGCCCCGACCTGAACGTACGTTCGGGATGTTGCATCGGGGTGACCTCGTGGCGGTGTGACCTGTGACATCGGTCAAGATGGTGGGGTGAGCAGCGTGGAGACCGAGCAGACCGAGCAGGCGGCCGTGCCCGCGTCGGGCAGCCGCACCCCGAAGGACATGGCCCTGTCGCTCGGCGTGCTGCTGGTCCCACTGCTGCTGGTGGTCCTGGGCTACCGGCTGTTCTACGGCTGGGACACCGCCGTGACGGTGGACCCGGCGAACGCGATCGCCAGCGCGGAGCGGGCCTCGTTCGCCCCGCTGCCGCTGGCCGCACCCGAGGGCTGGCAGACCGTCACCGCGAAATGGGAGCCGGGCGTGCTGCGCATCGGCTACCTCGACCCGGACAACCACGGGGCCCGGCTGGTGCAGTCCCGCGCCGCGCTGGACACGCTGGTCAAGGACGAGCTGGACGGCAAGGCCGTGGCCGACGGCGAGACCGTGGTCGGCGCGGTGACCTGGCAGCGCTTCCGCGGCCCGGACGAGCAGACCGCGCTGGCCCGAACCGCCGGCAACACCACCACGCTGCTGATCGGTGCGGAGAATGCCGACCTGACCGGGCTGGCCGCGGCGATCGCCCGCTGACCGGACGCCTGTGCGCGCCTTCGGGCGGAACACCTCTGTCGGATTCTCCCCACCATTTCTGCCTCGCCGGGCGAGCCGGGACCAGACGATCCGGGGACCCCCTCCGCCGTACAGGCGGACGCCGCACGGAATTGTTAACGGCTACGGTGATACCCGCCCGCCGCGCCGTCGCGAGACGCACTCGTGCCGCGCGGGCCACGACCCCGCACGGGCCCGCTCTGCGCCGCGAAGCCACGAGGACATCACCATGACTGCTCACCCTTCCCCGGACCTTTCGCGTGCCCCTCGCCGGGGCCCGGCCGGCGGGCGGCCCACCGCACCCCGTGGCAACCGGGTCAACGCCGCGATCGCCGGCGGGCTCGCCGTGCTGGCGCTGGCCACCTGCGCCGCCGCGGCCCACCGGCCGACGCTGGACACCGCGCAGGCCACCGCCGTCGCCGCCGACCTGCGCGCGCTGTACGAGCGCATCCAGGGCAGTCCCGCCCAGCGCTCCGCCGCGCTGGTGATCGCCCACGTGGCCCGCGAGGAGCCGGTCCGCGAGTGCATGAAGTCGTCGGGCTTCCGGTACACGCTCGCCCCGTTCACCGACCCGCTCGCGGACAGCCCGCGCCTGCTGCTGCCGACCGAGGTGTCCGCGGTCGTCGACCCCGGCGCCGCCGACGCGCTCAAGCTGGTCCCGCAAGCCGTGGCGGAGGAGCCCGAGGCGGCGGTGGAGCGGCCCAAGGACCCGTCGTACAAGCGGCTGTCCGCGGCCAAGCGCCGGCTCTACGACGACACCGCGCTGATGTGCGAGCCCCCGATCGAGGGGCAGACCGAGGTCAGCACCCCTGAGGTCAGCGGCGACCTGGACGCCGAGTTCCTCGACATGCTGCGCCGCATCGGCGCCGACGTCGAGGTGGCGTCGCGGATGGAGTTCTACTCCTCGTGCATGGCCAAGCTCGGCTACCCCGTGCACACGGTCGGCGAGCTGTACGCGGCGGTGAGCGCGAAGTTCCGCGACGACGAGGGCACGCCGCTGCGGCCCGAGTCCTCGCTGATGCCGCACGCGACGGCGTACCAGCAGGACGCGGTCAAGGCCGACACCACCTGCCGCACCCCGGCCTGGGCCGGCGCGATGAGCCTGGCGCAGGCCGAGCTGGCCGCGTTCACCGAGGACCACGCCGACCAGCTCGCCGAGCTGGACGCCGCGTGGACGGCCCTGGAAGCCCGTGCCGCGGAGGCCCGCGCGAAGCTGGCGTGACGGCCACGGGGCCACGAAGGTTGCCGATGGGTGCGATCCTGCGGGGATGACCGCGCGGATCTCGCTCGCCTGGCTGGCTCACCCGGTGTCGCTGCTGGCGCTCGCCCTGTTGCTGGTCAACGACCACGTGCTCAAGGCCGCCTGGCCGGGGACGGCGACCGGCAAGCTCAGCGACTTCGCCGGGCTGCTCGTCGCGCCGCCGCTGCTCGCGGTCCTGGTGACCCTGTGCGCGCCGCGGCTGCCGTCCCGTGCGGTCGCGGTCGGTGCGACCGTCGCGGTCGGCGTCGGCTTCGCCGCCGTCAAATCCAGCGGTACGGCAGCGGCCGCCGCCTCGGCGCTGTGGACCGTCGTGGCCGGACCGTCGACCGTGCGCGCCGACCTCACCGACCTGCTGGCCCTGCCCGCCCTGCTCGGCGCGCTCGCGGTGTGGCGGCACGCCCGCACCCGCCCGGCCCCGACCCGCCTGGCCCGCGCGGTGCGCGTCGTCGTCGTGCTGCCGGTCGCACTGCTCGGGGTCGCGGCGACGTCCGCCGACACCACCGGCGAGCATGTCTCGATCGGCACCGACAACTCGGGCGCCCTGGTCGTCCGGGCGGAACGGGGCGACCTGCGCAGCACCGACGGCGGCCGGACCTTCACGCCGTACACGTTCACGCAGGAGCTGCCGTTCACCGACTTCACCGGGTCGCAGGCGGAGCACTGCGTCGCGGAGCAGCCGATCTGCTACCGGGTCGGGTACGGCCGGCTGCGGGTCGAGCGGTCCGACGACGACCGGCGAACCTGGACCGTGGCCTGGGAGTTGCCCGAACGCACCCGCGAACTGCTGGAACGCGAGCATTCGAGTCTGTTCGGCACCAGCGGCGTCCGGTCGTACGGGCTGGTCACCTTCGCGCTGCGCGACGGCGGGCACGTGGTCGCGGTGGCCAACGGGCACGACGGCGTGCTGGTCCGGGACGTCACCGGCACGTGGACCCGGATCGGCGACGGGCGCGACCCGGCCGCGCCGCTGCCGTCGGGGCTGCTGCCGGTGGACCAGTGGTTCGCCCACATCGTGCCGGAGGTGCTGTGGGGGCTGCTCGCGATGCTGCTGTGCCTGGTCGCCGGCACCGTCGTCGCGCTGTACCGCGCGAACTTCCACGGGTCGGCGGTGACGACCGGTGTCCTCACCCTGCTCGGACCATGCCTGATCGTGGCGGGCCTGGCCGTGCCGCTCGGCACCGGCTCCGCCCTGCTGGGCGACGTTTCCCCGGTCCTGGTCCTCGGGGGTGTCGCGGCGCTCGTGCTCGTGCCGGTGGTGACGCTGTCGATAGGCCTGGGCCGGAGAGTGATGACCGCACGCGGGCTGTTGCTCCCGGCGCTCGTCGGGGTCGCGGTGTACGTGCCGTACGTCGTATGGGGCTCGGGCGCGACCACGAACTACCAGGCCGCGGCGCTTGCCGCGCTCGTGGTGTTCGTGCTGGGACTGGTCGGCGTGATCGTGACCGCCGCCGTCGCCCGGCGCCCGCCCGCACCGGAACCGGCCCCTTGGCCCGCCCCCGTGTACCCGGTTGCTCCGGTCGGCGAACCGGCGGGTCCACCGGCGTTGCGTGCTGCCGCTCCACCGCCGACCGGCATCGACGGCACCGACCCGGACGCCGGGCCGCCCGGCGGCTCGGGGTCCGGGTCGGACGGCGAAGCTGCCGGGCGGGCCGAGGGCTGATCAGGCGGCGCGGTATCGGGCCGCGGTCGCCGCGAGGGTGTCGTCCAGCGGCGTCGGCTTGAGGCCGAACACCTGCTCGGTGTGCGAGCTGTCCAGCACGAACGGCGCGGCGAACTGGTAGTGCGTGGTCCGCATCTCCTTGAGCATGGTGTTGAACAGGCCCCCGGCCCACAGGACCGGGTAGGGGATGCGGGCGACCCGCGGCGCGGGCAGGCCGATCAGCTCGTTCGCGCGCCGGGCCGCCTCGCGAATGGACACCGGCGGCGGGGTGGGCACCAGCCAGGCCTGGCCCCAGGCGCGCTCGTCGGTCGCGAGCGTGACCAGGGTGCGGGCCACGTCGGCGATCGCGGTCCAGCTGTGCGGGGCGTCCGGGTCGCCCATGACGTACGCCGTGCCGCCCTTCGCGGTGCGGGACAGCGCCATCTCGTTCAGCACCCCGTATGAGCCCGGCCCGGCGAAGTCGCTCGCCCTGGCCTCGGTGGCGCGCAGCCGCCCGGCCCGGTGCGCGGCCAGCGCGTCCGCCCACATCCGCACCCGCGTCACCAGTTTCGGGTGGGTGGCGGCGAGCGGGGTGTCGTGGGTGATCGGCGCGGTGACGGGGCCGTAGCCGTACAGGTTGCCCATGGTCACCAGGACCGCGCCGGACGTCTCCGCGGCGTGCAGCAGTGATGCGGCCAGCGGCGGCCAGTCGGTGAGCCAGCGGTGGTAGGCCGGGTTCGCGCAGTTGTAGAGGGCCGTCGCTCCTGCGGTCAGCTCGGCGAGCCGGGCGGGGTCGGCGGCGTCGGCGGCGGCGAGTTCGATGCCGGGCGCCTGCGGGCCGGTGCCCCGGCGGGTGACGATCCGGACCTGCTCGCCGCGCTCGGCCAGCAGCAGTGCGGTGGCGGTGCCGACAGGTCCCGCGCCGACGATCACGTGCATCTCAGTCTCCCAGATCTCTGCTTCATTTCGAGAGCGGTGCTCTCTGTCGACAACAGTGAACACGGAGTCTGCGCATACTGTCAAGAGCAGTGCTCTCGTTTTGTTGTTATGCTCTCCGGCATGACCGCCAAGAACCTCCGTGCCCGCGTACGCGACGAGCTGACCAGCGAGATCAAGGCGATCGCGCGGCGGCAGCTCACCACCGAGGGGGCCAACCTGTCGCTGCGCGCGGTCGCCCGGGAGCTGGGCATGGTCTCGTCGGCGGTCTACCGCTACTTCCCGAGCCGCGACGACCTGCTCACCGCGCTGATCATCGACTGCTACGACGAACTGGGCGCGGCGGCGGAGACTGCGGAGGCGGCGGTCGACCGCGCCGACCTGCTTGGCCGTTGGCTCGCGATCGGCCACGGCATCCGCGACTGGGCCCTGGCCCACCCTGCCGAGTACGCCCTGATCTACGGCTCGCCGGTGCCCGGCTACCGGGCTCCGCAGACCACGGTCGGCCCGGCCGCCCGCACCACGGACCTGATGCTCACGATGCTCGCCGACGGCGTGGCCGCTGGAACACTGCCCGCCGACCCCGGCCCGGACGCGGTGGTCCTGCCGCCGGTGCCGGACCTCGCCGCGGAGCTGGACCGGATCGGCACGCTGATCAGCCCGACCGTGCCGCGCGACCTACTGGTCCGTGGATTGACCGGCTGGATCCAGATGTTCGGTGTGGTCACCTTCGAGCTGTTCGGGCGCTTCCAGAACATGATCGAGGACAACCGCCGCGCGTTCTACGACCACCAGCTGCGGGTGATGGCGGGACACATCGGTCTGCGATGACGGGTGCGGCATTGCCCGGCCGTCGCGGGGCCGCCACACTATCCGGGTGATCGTGGTAGCCGGAGAGCAAGTAGTCGACCTCGTCCCGGCCGGGGAGGGCCTGCTGCGGGCCGCGCTCGGCGGCGGACCGGCCAACACCGCCATCGCGGCGGCCCGGCTCGGCGCGCCCGTGGCGATGGCGGCCCGGGTCGGGCGCGACTCGTTCGGCAGCGCGTTCCGTCAGCGGCTGACCGCGTCCGGCGTGGACGGGCAGTACCTGGTCGCCACCTCGCAGCCGTCGGCACTGGCGCTGGCCACGGTCGACGGCGGCGGCGAGGCGCAGTACGACTTCTGGCTGGCCGGGGCCGCCGACTTCGGCTGGCGCGAGCGTGAGCTGCCCGAGCTGCCCGACGGCAGCACCATCCACATCGGCTCGCTGGCCGCGTTCCTGCCGCCCGGCGCGGACACGCTGGAGCGCTGGGCGCTGCGCCACCGCGACCGGTGCACGATCACCTTCGACCCGAACGTGCGCAGCGTCGCGCTGGCCCGCCCGGACTCCCTGGTCCGGCTGGAGCGCCTGGTCGAGCTGGCCCACCTGGTGCGCGCCAGCGAGGGGGACCTGACGCACGCGTACCCGCACGTGCCGCCGATGGAGACGGCGCGCCGCTGGCTGGCCGCCGGCCCGCGCCTGCTGGTGCTGACCCACGGCGACGCGGGCGCGGTGGCGCTGACCGCGACCGACGAGGTCACCGTCGCCGCCCCCGCCATCTCGATGATCGACACCATCGGCGCCGGCGACACCGCCATGGGCGCCCTGCTGGCCTGGCTGCACACCGCCGGCCGCCTCACCGACCAGCTCAAACGCGAACTGGCCCCGGAAACCCTGCGCCTGATGCTCCGCCACATGTGCGACGCCGCCGCCCTGACCTGCACCCGCCCCGGCGCCGACCCGCCCACCCTCGACGAACTCCGCGCCTTCCAACTCGTCTAAGCGTTGATCATGAACTTATGGCAAGGCTCGACGGCGTGTCGCTGCCACAAGTTCATGATCAACGCGAGGAAAGAGGGTCAGACGACGTCTTCGGAGGAGTGGCCGGGGAAGAGGTGCGCCGACGGGTCGATGACGATGGCGGCGTTGTTGACGGCGGTGGCGGCTTCGCCGAAACCTGTCGCGATGAGGCGGACCTTGCCGGGGTACTCGACGATGTCGCCGGCGGCGAAGATGCGCGGCAGATTGGTGGCCATCGTGGAGTCGACGGTGATGTGGCGCTTGTCCAGGGCCAGGCCCCACATGGCGAGCGGGCCGAGGTCGGCGGTGAAGCCGAGCGCGGCGACGACGACGTCGGCGGGAATCTCCTCGGTGCCGTTCAGCTCGACCGACTCCACCCGGCCGCTGCCGAGGATCTTGGTGACCTGGCAGTTGACCTCGATGCGCACCGGCAGCGCCTTGACCCGGGCCACCGTCGCGGCGTGAGCCCGGAACTTGTCGCGCCGGTGCACCAGGGTGACGCTCGCGGCGACCCCGGCCAGCGCCAGCGCCCAGTCGAACGCCGAGTCGCCGCCGCCCACGATCACCACGTGCTTGCCGGCCAGCATCGTCGGGTCCGGCACGAAGAAGATGATGCCGTCGCCGGTGAAACCGGCCGCCGCGGGCAGCGGGCGAGGCGTGAACGAACCCAGGCCACCGGTGATCAGCACCGCGCCGCAGCGCACCTCGGTGCCGTCGCCGAGGCCTAGGATCGGCACGCCGTCCTCGTACGTCAGCGCCGCGGCCTGCACTCCCAGCCGGTACGTCGGCGAGAAGGCCCCCGCCTGCGCGACGAGATTCGCGATCAGCTCGCGCCCGCGCACCGCCGGGAAGCCGGCCACGTCGAAAATCATCTTCTCCGGGTACATGGCGGTGACCTGCCCGCCAGCCTCCGGCAGCGCGTCGACGACCAGCGTGCTCAGCCCTCGGAACCCGGCGTAATACGCCGCGAACAGACCGGTCGGCCCCGCCCCGATGATCGCGACATCGACCTCGCTACGCTCGCTCACGCCTTCTCCTCGCCACGCTCGTAGATGATGTGAGCAGAATCGGCGCCGACTGGATCGAGCCATTCGACTCGTTCGCTCATGGGGTGAACCTAACCGCGCGCGGGCTTCTCCTCAATGGCCGCGTTGATATCCGCGGCGAAGTGCGACACCTGGGTGTAGACGCCGGGGTATGCGGCCCGGCCGCACCCCACGCCCCAGCTGACGATCCCGACCTGCACCCAGCGCGTGCCGTCGCGCCGCAGCAGCGGGCCGCCGGAGTCGCCCTGGCAGCTGTCCTTGCCGCCGTGCTTGAGGTCGCCGGCGCAGATCATGTCCGCGTCGGTGAATCCGTACCCGTGCGAGCGGTAGATCTTGCCGCAGGTCCCGTCACCGACGAACGGCACCTGCACCTTGCGCAGGTAGCGCTGCTGGGCGCGGGAGCCCTCGCGAGTCGCGCCCCAGCCGACCGCGGTGAGCGTGCCGCCGTCCAGGCCCCCGCCGGAGGGCAGCGCGACCACCGGCACGTCGACGGGGCGGGACAGCCGGATCACGGCCCAGTCGTCGCCGCGGGTCACGTCGGAGAAGCCGCGGGCCCGCCACACGTGACTGCTGCGCACCTGGAACGTCTTGCCGGAGCCGAGGTCGGCCGAGCCGCCCCGCACGCTGATCGAGGAGTTGGCGCCGGTACGGCTCACACAGTGGGCGGCGGTGAGCACGTACTGGGTGCGCACCAGGCTGCCCGCGCAGCCGTTGTCCAACCGCACCATCCACGGGAACTCCCCCGCCCCGGCGCGGGCCCCGCCGATGACCTCGACCTGCGGCGGGTCGTCGGGCCGGGCGGCGGCGGGCGACGCCACGGCCATCGCCGCCACGCACATCAACAGCGCGATCGCCCGCATCAGCATCCTCCGAGGTCGACGGTGATGCCGATATTAGCTTGTTTGGGCGATTAATCCCTTACGTTGGCGAACCGCCCCGGCGGGTGGCAGCCGTCTCGCCCTTGCGCGCCACCGGCACGTGCTCGCCGGCCCGCGCCAGCCCGAACCGCGGCATGTTGCCGTAGAGCACCTCGTACCGGCCCGCGCCGACCAGGTAGGTCTCGTGCCAGATGCCGACGTCGCCACTGCCGCCGACCAGCTTGTTGAAGGCGCGCCAGGCCGGGTGGTGCGGCAGCGCGGCGTCGCGGGCGAACGCCTCCAGCTGCTCGACGCTGCGCCAGTACTGCACGGTCAGCGGGCCGCGCGGCGTGATCGCGTACTCCACCGCGAGCAGGCCGAGCTCCGGCCGCTCGGCGAGCACCTTCAGCATGCGCGGCATCGCGGTGAACGCGCCCCACCACTTGTGGATCTTCCAGAGCTTGTTGAACCGCATGCCGATGAGGAAGACCACGAAGTCACCCTCGATGTCGGCCGACATCCGGCCCGGAACCACGGTCGCCATGATTACACCTCCTCATCATGGATAGCATGACTGTCCGCTATCCGGTTGGGTATCGTGAACCCCGATGAAGATTTCCGAACTGAGCCGCACCAGTGGCGTGTCGCTGCCCACGGTCAAGTACTACCTGCGCGAAGGGCTGCTTCCACCCGGCCGCTCGCTGGGCCGCAACCAGGCCGAGTACGACGAGGCGCACCTGCGCCGGCTGCGCCTGATCCGGGCGCTGATCGACGTGGGCGGCCTGAGCGTGGCCGGGGTGCGCCAGGTGCTGCAGGCCGTCGACGACGCCGAGCTGCCCGGTCACCACCTGCTCGGCACCGCGCACGAGGCGATCGCGGGCGCGCCGCGCGCCGATCGCACCACGCCCGGCTGGCGAGCGGCGCGCGCCGAGGCCGCCCGGGTCGTGGCCGACCGGGGCTGGCGGGTGCACGCGAACGCCCCCGCGCTGGACCAGCTCGCCGACGCCATCGCGGCGCTGCGCGAGCTCGGACAGCAGGACATGCTGGCGATGGTCGACGACTACGCCGAGGCGACCGAGCGGCTGGCCCGCCAGGAGGTGAGCCTGGTGCTGGCCCGCGGCGACCGGGCCGCCATGGTCGAGGGCCTGGTCACCGGCACTGTGCTCGGCGAGGCCGTGCTCACCGCGCTGCGCCGGCTCGCCCAGGAGCACACCAGCGCCGGCCTCACCGATCCCGGCTGACGGTCAGTACCAGCCCTTGGCCTCGGAGTGCGCCCAGGCGTCGCATGGTTTGCCGTAGCGCTTCTTGATGTAGTCCAGGCCCCACTTGATCTGCGTGGCGGGGTTGGTCTGCCAGTCGTCGCCGAACTTCGCCATCTTGTCGCCGGGCAGCGACTGCGGGATGCCGTACGCCCCGGAGCTCTTGTTCTCGGCCCTGTGGTTCCAGCCGGACTCCCGGGTCCACAGCCTGTTGAGGCAGGCCATCTGAGTGAGGTCCATGCCTGCGGCGAGCACGAGCGCGCACCCGATCGCGCGGTTGCCGCTGAACTCGTTGCAGCTGCTCGGGATGGGCCCGAAGTCGACGGTGGCGGTGCGGTTGGCGCCGCGGCGGCTGGCCTCCTTCTCCACGGCGGCGGCGCGGGCCGCGGCGGCCTTGGCCTCGGCCGCGGCGCGGTCCTGCGCCGCCAGCAGGAGCTGGTGCTGCTGCAGCGTGAGCGCGGCCGACTCGGCCTGCGCGGCGATGTGCGCCTGCCCGCCCGCGGTCGACGCGTCGGCCTGCCACTGCGCGGTCTCGTCGAGCCGCATCGCACCGGCCACCCCGCCCAGCAGGGTCAGCACGGCGAGGCCACGGACGATCACACGACCGGTCGCGGGGTGCGCCCGGCGAGGGGCGCGGCGTTGCCGGGACACAGGGGATCCTCTCGGCGGTGGGGCCCCGGGTCCGTCCGAAGTCGGGGGTGGACGGTCGCAGGGGAGCACGCCTTGCCGGGCAAGCGCGGGCCGCTCGGCGCGCCGGGGGATGGCACGCCGGGGCGCCGGGTTGCGGGGCGCTCCACCCCACCCTTACGCAAAGGACCGGGGCCTGTCGTCGCCCGGCCAGGCGACTGTGGCCCCGGTCACACACCAAAGGGTGTCAATTCATGACAGAATTACTCCTCCAGGAGATCGGTGACCACCTCGGCGATGGCGGAACGCTCCGACCGGGTGAGGGTCACGTGGGCGAAGAGCGGATGCCCCTTGAGAGTCTCGATCACCGCCGTGACACCGTCGTGTTTGCCCACCCTCAGGTTGTCGCGCTGGGCGACGTCGTGCGTGAGCACCACCCGCGAACCCGCGCCGATGCGCGACAGCACGGTGAGCAGCACACCCCGCTCCAGGGACTGCGCCTCGTCGACGATGACGAACGCGTCGTGCAGGCTGCGGCCGCGGATGTGGGTCAACGGCAGCACCTCCAGCATGCCCCGGTGCAGCACCTCGTCGCGTACGTTGTCGTGCACCAGCGCGCCGAGGGTGTCGAACACCGCCTGCGCCCACGGCGACATCTTCTCCGCCTCGGTGCCGGGCAGGTAGCCCAGCTCCTGGCCGCCGACGGCGTACAGCGGGCGGAACACGATGACCTTCTTGTGCTTGCCCCGCTCCATCACCTGCTCCAGGCCGGCGCACAGGGCCAGCGCGGACTTGCCGGTGCCCGCCCGGCCGCCCAGCGAGACGATGCCGATGCTGTCGTCGAGCAGCAGATCCAGCGCGATGCGCTGCTCCGCCGAGCGCCCGCGCAGCCCGAACGCCTCCCGGTCGCCGCGGACCAGCCGCACCGTCTTGTCCGTGTGCACGCGCCCGAGCGCCGAACCGCGCCCCGCGTGCAGGATCAGTCCGGTGTGGACGGGCAGCCCCGCCGCTTCGTCATGGTCGATGCCCTCTCCGGCGTAGAGCGCGGCCATGTCGGCGTCCGACAGGTCCACCTCCGCCAGGCCGGACCAGGTCGGGTCGACCGCCTGGTCGTGCCGGTACTCGTCGGCCGCCAGGCCCACCGCCGCGGCTTTGACCCGCAACGGCATGTCCTTGCTGACGAGGGTCACCTGCTGCCCGTCGGCCGCCAGACCGAGCGCCACCGCGAGGATGCGGGCGTCGTTCGTGTCGTTGCGGAAGCCGCTGGGCAGGATCTGCGGGTCGGAGTGGTTGAGCTCCACCCGCAGAGTTCCGCCGGAATCGTTCACCGGCAGCGGCACGTCCAGCCTGCCGTGCTTGATGCGCAGGTCGTCGAGCAGTCGCAGCGACTGCCGGGCGAACCAGCCGAGCTCCGGGTGGTGCCGCTTGCCCTCCAGCTCGGAGATGACCACGAGCGGCAGCACGACGTTGTGCTCGGAGAAGCGGCGGATCGCGGCCGGATCCGCCAGCAGCACGGAGGTGTCGAGTACGTACGTTCGTATCGGGACATCGACCATGACTCACGCTAACCGCAAGAAACCCGTTTGGCCAGCATGTCTTCGCGATCTGTCCGACGATCCGCCGATGTCGGCATCACCCGGTCGGGGGATGCCGAGGTCGGATCGCCGCTCGCTTCACGTAGTCGCTGCGTGACTGAAAGTCGTGAAACGAGCGGCGAATCCGCGTGTCAGTACCAGCTGACGTCCTGGAAATGCGCCCACGCGCCGGCGGGTGTCTGGTATCGGTTCTTGATGTAGTCCAGGCCCCACTTGATCTGCGTGGCGGGGTTGGTCTTCCAGTCGTCGCCGAACTTCGCCATCTTGCTGCCGGGCAGCGCCTGCGGGATGCCGTACGCCCCGGAGCCGGAGTTCTCGGCCTTGTGGTTCCAGCCGCTCTCGTGCTGCCACAGCTTCACCAGCGGGCTCATCTGGCTGTACGCGAAGCCGAAGCTGGGCAGCAGCTTGCACGCGGTGAGCTGGTTGCCGGTGAAGCTCTTGCACGAGGTCGGCGTGGGCGTCGACGCGGTGCGCTTGACGGCCGGCTTCGACGGCACCGTCGACGGCACGTGGGCCTTCGGGGTGGTGGCCCGGGTCGGACTCACGCTCGGCGTCGGGGTGGCCGAGACGCTCGGCGACGCCTCGACGAGGCGGTCGTAGTCGCGGGTGGCCGCCTCGGCCTCGGCGGCGCGGGCGGCGGCGAGGTCGGCGGCCAGCGGCTCGGGGTCGGACTTGCCGGCGAGGCCGTAGCCGAGCGCGCCGAGCACGGCGGCGCAGAGCACGCCGAGCGCGATCTTCCGGGAGTGGGCGGCCAGCAGGCGGGCCAGGCCGCTGCGCTGACGGGTTTCACGGTGGCGGCCCAGCAGGGGGTCACGGGGTGTCGACACGAGTCGGTCCCTTCGTAGGGGGTTGCCGCGCCTCCGGGGGAGGAAGGCGCTGGTCAGGGACCCTGCCGGGTTTTCCGGCGACGTGCCAAGCCGGTCACGTGGATCGTGAAACAGGTCACATTTTCAACAGGAGCGCAGGTGGGAGAGGGGAAGAAATCGGACTCAGGCTATGGGTGGAAAACCCGAGCCTCACGCGCCGAAACGACGCTGGCGGCCGGCGTACGCCCGCAGCGCGCGCAGGAAGTCGACGTGCCGGAAGTCCGGCCAGTTCAGCTCGCAGAAGTAGAACTCCGAGTGGGCGGACTGCCACAGCAGGAAGCCGGACAGCCGCTGCTCCCCGCTGGTCCGGATGATCAGATCCGGGTCGGGCTGGCCACGGGTGTAGAGGTGCTCGGCGATGTGCTCGACGTCGAGCTTCTCGGCCACCTCCTCCAGGGTCGCGCCGGCCTTCGCGTGCTCCTGCAGCAGCGAGCGCACCGCGTCGGCGATCTCCCGGCGGCCGGTGTAGCCGACCGCGATGTTGACGTGCGCGCCGCCGTGGCGGCCCGCGGTGCGCTCCTGGGCGGCCTTCAGCGCCGCGGCGGTGTCGGCGGGCAGCAGGTCCAGCGCGCCGACCATACGCAGCTGCCAGGGGTTGCCGTCCTCGGCGAGTTCGGTGCTCAGGTCCTCGATGATCTGCAGCAGCGGGTCCAGCTCGGCGGCCGGGCGGCGCAGGTTGTCGGTGGCCAGCAGGTACAGCGTGACGTGGGCGATGCCGGCCTCGTCGCACCACCGCAGCAGTTCCTTGATCCGCTCGGCGCCGACCCGGTGGCCGTCGTTGGGGTCCACGTAGCCCATGTCGCGCGCCCAGCGGCGGTTGCCGTCGCACATGACGCCGACGTGCCGGGGACGCGGTTTGCCCGCCAGCAGTTGGATCAGGCGGCGTTCGTACACGGAGTAGACGAGGTCGCGGAGTTTCATCCTGGGCAGCCTAACGCCGCTTGCGCAGATCAGCGCGGCTGCCAGGCGTCCGGGACCGTGGTGAGATCTCGGACGGCCTCCGGCAGCTGCCCGGTGACGGCCTGGGCCAGCGTCACCTCGTCGACGACGCCGCGCACCGCGGACCGCACCGCGACCCATACCAGCGGCAGATGGGTGGAGGTGCCGGTGTAGCTGGTCTGCTCGGGACGGTGGCCCCGGACTCCCGCCAGCGGCCCGTCCACGGCCCGCAGCACGGTGCCGATGGTCACCTCGGCAGGCGGCGAGCTGAGGCTGTACCCGCCGTCAGCGCCCCGGACGGCGTGGATCACGCCGCTGCGCCGCAGATCGGCGAGCACCGCCTCCAGGAACTTGCGCGGCAGCCCCTGCGCGTCCGCCAGTGCCTGCGCCGAGATGGTGGCCGGGTACGCGTTGGCCAGCTCCAGAGCGGCCCGGACCGCATAGTCGCCTCTAGCCGAGATCTGCACACCCCCATGATGCCCGCAGGCCCCCCGACTCCGCCGGGGGGCCTGCGCGACTGTGCCAAGATCGTGACGATCTTGCGCGAACTGTTGGGAATTTGCCCGTTAAGGGCGTGTCATCCCCGCAGTACACGCAAGATCGTCGACCGAAGGGCTACTCGGTGACGTTGAGGCGGGCTTTGAGGGCGTCGAGCTCGGACCAGAGGACTGCCGGAAGCTTGTCGCCGAACTTGTCGAACCACTCGGTGATCTGCGGGATCTCGGCGGTCCACTCGTCCTGGCGGACTTCGAGGGCGAGTTCGACGTCCGCGATGGGGAGGTCGAGGCCGGTGAGGTCCAGGTCCTCGGCGCGGGGGACGAAGCCGACGGGGGTTTCGACCGCGGCGGCCTCGCCCTCCAGGCGCTCGACGACCCACTTGAGGACGCGGGAGTTCTCGCCGAACCCGGGCCACAGGAAGCGGCCGTCGTCGCCGCGGCGGAACCAGTTCACGTAGAAGATCGCGGGGAGCTTGTCGGCGTTGCCGTCGACGCCCTTGCCCATGGCGATCCAGTGGCGGAAGTAGTCGCCGGCGTTGTAGCCGATGAAGGGCAGCATCGCCATCGGGTCGCGGCGGACCACGCCGACCTGGCCCACGGCGGCGGCCGTGGTCTCCGAGGACAGGGTCGCGCCCTGGAAGACGCCGTGCACCCAGTCACGGGCCTGGCTGACCAGCGGGATCGTGGTCTTGCGGCGGCCGCCGAACAGGATCGCCGAGATCGGCACACCCTGCGGGTCGTCGTACTCCGGCGCCAGGATCGGGCACTGCGTGATCGGGGTGCAGAAGCGCGAGTTCGGGTGGCTGGAGACCTGGTCGGAGTCCGGGGTCCAGTCGTTGCCGTGCCAGTCGGTCAGGTGGGCCGGGGGCTCGCCCATGCCCTCCCACCAGATGTCGCCGTCGTCGGTGCGGGCCACGTTGGTGAACAGCGAGTTACCGGCGGCGAGCGTACGCATCGCGTTCGGGTTGGTCTTCCAGTCGGTGCCCGGCGCGACGCCGAACAGGCCGTACTCCGGGTTCACCGCGTACAGGCGGCCGTCTTCACCGAAGCGCATCCAGGCGATGTCGTCGCCCAGGGTCTCGACCTTCCAGCCGGGGATGGTCGGCTCCAGCATGGCGAGGTTGGTCTTGCCACACGCCGACGGGAACGCCGCCGCGATGTAGTGCACCTTGTTCGCCGGGCTGGTCAGCTTGAGGATCAGCATGTGCTCGGCGAGCCAGCCCTCGTCGCGGCCCATCACGCTGGCGATGCGCAGCGAGTAGCACTTCTTGCCCAGCAGCGAGTTGCCGCCGTAGCCCGAGCCGAACGACCAGATCTCGCGGGTCTCCGGGAAGTGGGAGATGTACTTGGTGGTCGAGCACGGCCACGGCACGTCGGCCTGGCCCGGCTCCAGCGGCGCGCCGACCGAGTGCAGCGCGGGCACGAAGTCCGCGGTCTCGCCCATGGCCTCCAGCACCTTGGCGCCCATCCGGGTCATGATGCGCATGCTGGCCACGACGTACGCCGAGTCGGTGATCTCCACGCCGAACATCGGGTTCTCGGCGTCAAGCGGGCCCATGCAGAACGGGATGACGTACATGGTGCGGCCGCGCATGCAGCCCCGGTACAGCTCGGTCATGAGCTGCTTCATCTCGGCCGGGGCCATCCAGTTGTTGGTCGGGCCGGCGTCGGCCTCGTCCACCGAGCAGATGAACGTGCGCTCCTCGACCCGCGCCACGTCGGACGGGTCGGTGCGCGCCCAGAAGGAGTTGGGCCGCTTGACCGGGTCCAGCTGGACCAGGCTGCCCGCGGTGACGAGTTCGGCGGTGAGGCGCTGCCACTCGTCCTCGGAGCCGTCGCACCACACGATGCTGTCCGGCGTGGTGAGCTCTGCGATCTGGCGCACCCAGGCGATCAGCTTCGGGTGCGAGGTCGGATGCTGGTCAAGCCCTGCGATGACTGCCGGCGCGGTCATGGAGTTCTCCTCGTGGTCGTCTTTGACCGACGGATACGACGGACCACGGCCGGGTGGCCGTGCGTCGTCCGGGATGTGGCCTCAGCGTAAGCCCGGTTTGTTGCTGGAGGCCCTTCCCGCCTTGTGAATAAGTGCACAAGCGTCGGTCTGGGTGCTTCTTCACGCACGATTCTTCGGCCGAACGCGCACGTTTCCGCAAATCCCCTTTTTGATCACAGTTCAGCGCGACAGCACTGACGCGAGCGGACGCCGTCACCTACTACCTGTACCCGCTCCAGGCTCCGGCGAACGCGGCTATCGCGACTTCATCATGAGCTCCGCATATTCCGCAAATCGGGTGATTGGTCTAACGTCCCTAGCAGCCGGCGAAACCGTGACATTCCCCCCGGAGGCGGCCGTGACCAGTGCGCTTTACCCTGCCCAAGATCAGTCCATCGACGCGCAGAGCGATCCACAACTCATCTCCCTGGTACGCGGCGGCGACACCGACGCGTACGGGCTGCTCTACGAACGCCACCTCGAATCGGCGCGGCGGCTCGCGCGGGTGCTCAGCACCGATCACGCCGACGCCGACGACCTGATCGCGGACACCTTCGCCAAGGTGCTGGCGGTGCTGCGCAGCGGCGGCGGGCCGGACACCGCGTTCCGGGCGTACCTGCTCACCACCATGCGGCACACCCGTTACGACCGGGCCCGGCGCGAGCGCCGCGTCGAGCTCACCGACGACCTCACCCGGTACGAGACCGCGGAACCGGTCGACGACCCGAC
Organism: Catellatospora sp. NPDC049133; assembly: GCF_040648455.1. NCBI lineage: Bacteria > Bacillati > Actinomycetota > Actinomycetes > Micromonosporales > Micromonosporaceae > Catellatospora > Catellatospora sp. NPDC049133. The sequence continues at coordinate 20,765 of NZ_JBEZDT010000003.1, read as the reverse complement.
CATCTCGCGGCTGGAGACGTCGTACGCCGCCCGCGCCTTCAACCGGCTGCCCGAACGCTGGCGGGCCGTGCTCTGGCACACCGAGGTGGAGGGCGAGAGCCCGTCCCAGGTGGCCCCGCTGCTCGGGCTCACCCCGAACGGCGTCGCGGCGCTGGCATACCGGGCCCGGGAAGGGCTGCGCCAGATGTACCTGCAGGAGCACATCGCGCTCACCGGCAACCCGCGCTGCCACTGGACCGGCTCGCACCTGGCCGGATATGTACGCGCAGCGCTGGCCAAGCGCGACCGCGGCAAGGTCGACGAGCACCTGTCCGGCTGCGCCGAATGCCGCCGCCTGCACCGCGAGCTGACCGAGGAGAACGCCGGCCTGCGCGGTGTCGTCGCGCCCCTGTTACTGGGAGCGGCCGCGCCGGCCTACCTGGCCGGCACGGGCGCGCTCGGCGGTCGGCTGACCGTGGCCTGGGGAGCGCTCGTGCTGTGGTGGCAGCAAGCCTGGGAGAACCTGAGCACGTGGTCGGCGGCGGCGGCCGCGCTGGCGCTCGCCGCCGGGCGGTGGTTGCTGACCGCGCCCGGCCGACTGATCAGCCGGTACGGCGGCGCGAGCATCGTCGCGGGGAGCGGCGTGGGCATCGCGGCGCTGGCCGGGATCGCCGTGTTCGTCGCGATGACGGCGACCCCCACACCGCCCACGGCCCCGTCGCGCGCGGTGCCGGTGCCGGTGCCCGCCGCGCCGCCGGTGTTCGTGCCCGCACCGCCGTCGCCTGCGGAACCGACAACCGCGGTGCCGCCATCCGCGGTGGCGACTCACCTGCCGTCGCCGCCCGGCCACACCACGCAGCCCCCGGCGAACGCGCTGCCCCCGGCCCGGCCCCCGGTCACCGTGCCCAAGCCGCCCGCGGCTCCCGCGCCCGTGGCTCCCCGACCGGTGGCCCCCGCGCCCCCGGCCGAGCCGGACGCCGAGGTGTCGGCACCGGAGTTCGCCGAGGTCGATCTCGTGGCCGGCCGCGCGGGCACGCTGCCCATCCCGGTGCGCGCCTCCTCCGACGAGCGCGGCGACCAGCTGGAGGTCGCCCCTGACGCATCGACCGGGCAGACCGGTGGTGCCAGTGACACCACCACGGGTCAGACCGGCGGTGCCACCGACACCACCACGGGTCAGACCGGCACCGGCGTAGCGACCCGCGCGGTGGGCCGAGTCGCGACCGTCGGCGCGGGTCAGGCGGCGATCGCGACTGCCGCCGGGCTCTCGCCGCTCGCGGCGCGCCTGACCGCCGCCGCGAGCGTCGCGACGGAGCCCGAACCGGTGCTGAGCGCTTCCCCTGCCGCCGCGCCGCCCGGGGCCGTGCGCATCGACGTGACGCTGCCCGCCGGGCTGCGGCTGGCCGGGACCGGGGCCGGGGACGGCTGGCAGTGCGAGGCGACCGCGACCGGCGCGTCCTGCGACCGGCCGCGCTGGAAGAAGGGTGCCCGCTCGGTGGCCCGGCTACCGGTGCTGGCCGATGCCGCGGTCAGCGGCTTCCAGGAGATCGGCGTCGCCGCGACGTACGGGCGGCGGCAGAGCGCGACCGTGTTCCGGGTGCCCGTCGCGCCGTCCGGGCTGCGCCTCGGGCACGCCGCCCGGGGCCGGGTTGACGTCGCGCTGGCGGGCAGCACCCTGCTGTCGTGCCGGCCGCGCCCGCTGTGCCTGCTCGGCGCGGACAACAACGTGCTGGACATGACGCCGCTGCTGCCCGCGATCGGCGAGCCCGCCGCGCCCGGCGGCCTGTTCGACGAGCGGGGACCGAACGGGCCGGACGGGCCGATCGCCGCACTCGCCGGGGAGAAGGCGGCCAGCGGGGCCCGGCTGGAGCTGCCGGACGGCGCGAAGGTCCGCTGGGCCGGGCTGGTCGTCGCCGCCTCGGCCGCCGAACTGCCCGAGGTGGTCGCGCTGCACGGACCGAAGGGCGACTGGGCGCCGGTGGAGGTGCGGTTCGGGCATGCCGAGTCGGGCACGTCGCTGACCCAGGGCTTCGCCGACGTCACCAAGCTGCTCCGCAAGGGCGGCGGTGGGGACTGGTGGCTGACCGCCCCGGCCGGGCCGCTGCCGCGCGGGAAGAAGCAGTTCGCGGGCTGGACGCTGGCCGTGGTGTACGAGCACCGCGACGCGCCGCGCGGTGAGGCGGCGGTGTACCTCGGTCCGCGTACCGGGCGCGGCGACGCGCCGACCGTCATCGGGCTGGGCGGTGCGGGACCGGTCGGCATCGGTCTCGCGCTGTGGGACGGCGACCTCGCGCTGACCGGCGACGAGCTGTTCATCGACGGTGCGCCGGCCGGCGAGCCGGGCAACCTCGGCGGCGGCCGCAACGCCGGGGCCGCCGCGCTGGCCTGCCGCTCCGTGCCCGGCCTGTGCCCCTGGCGTACGCCCGGCCTGGACGTGCTCCGGGTGGACGGCAAGGCCCCGGCCGGCGGCGTCGCCGAGCTGCGGACAGGCGGCGATCCGATGGAGGTGGGCCTGCTCGCGGTGATCACCGGGCCGCCGCGCACAGCGGGCAAGGCCACGCCGACACGGTAGGCTCGCGGGGTGACCCCCAAACCGCCGAGCGCGCCACCGGCCCCAGCACTGCCGCTGAGGCTCGTCGCGCAGTTCCGGCACCTGATCCACGAGCTGGGCAAGTTCGGTGTCGTCGGCGGTGCCGCGTACGTCGTCGATCTTGTGATCTTCAATCTGCTGCTGTCGACGACCGGCTGGCTGACCGCCACGGTCATCTCCACCACGGTCGCGGCGACCGGCGCCTTCGTCGGCAACCGGTACTGGACCTGGCGCGACCGCGAGCGCTCCAGCCTGGCCCGGGAGTACCTGCTCTACTTCTTCTTCAACGTGGTCGGGCTGGGCATCAGCGTCGGCGTGCTGTGGCTCAGCCACGACGTGCTCGGGGCCGTGTGGCCGCAGCTGTTCCAGACGCGGCTGGCCGACAACGTCGCCAAGATGCTGGTCGGCAACGCCATCGCCAGCGTCTTCCGGTTCTGGGCATATCGGCGGTTCGTCTTCACCGGCGCGCCGGCCGCTACGCCCGCTCCGGCCCAGGTCGGGTGAGTTGGCTTGCATTCGGAGTTGCGATGCCGCCCCGTTCGCACCGACTCGCGTAAGGTGACCCAGTGCGCCCTGACCTGACGATGCTCGATCGCCTGCTGCCCTCCCGACTCCGCAAGATGGGCCCGGAGGCTCTGAAGTTCGCCATCGTCGGCGGCGTGAACACCGTCGTCAACTTCGTGGTGCTGAACGCCCTGGTCCTGACGGTCTTCCCGACGGGCCAGCTGAAGGCCAACGTCGTCGCCACCATCGTGGCGATGGTCACGTCCTACCTGATGAACCGGCACTGGACCTACCGCGACCGGATGAGCCAGGCCATGGGCCGCGAGTTCCTGCTGTTCGTCGTGTTCAACGCCGCGGGTCTGGCCATCGAGCTGGCCATCATGGGCGCCACCAAGTACATGCTGGGCCTGCACGGCCTGCTGGCGCTCAACGCGGCCAAGCTCCTGGGCCTGGTGCTCGGCACGCTCTTCCGCTTCTACACCTACCGCACCTTCGTGTTCGCCCCCGCGAACCAGGTGGCCGTCGCGGCCGGCGGCGTCGACGCCGACTTCGGCCCGGCCCACGTCCACCTCGACAGCGTCGAGGAACTGGTCGACGCCGAGGCGGCCGCGAGCGCGCTGGCCGGTGTGCCGGTGCCCGCGCAGGTGCGCCCGGACGACTTCTCCCGGCTCACCGCCCCGCTCGAGGCGGAGTTCGCGGCCGAGGCCGAGCAGCTGGCCGCCCTGGACGCGGAGTTCACCGACACGGAGCTCGCGGAGGAACTCACGCGGGCGAAGCCGCGCCCAGAGCGGTAGCCCGACTCACTTCTTCTCTTCGACCTTGGACTGCTGAGCCGGGGCGGCCGGGCGCTCGTTGTCGTTGTACGAGTGCGCGTCCCGGTCGGCCTCGACCAGCTCGTACAGCGTCGTCTGCACCTTCTCGACGTGCGGGATGTCGTTGAGCACCGACTGGCCCCGCTCGCCCGCCGACTCGATGGTCAGCGTGCCGCAGCCGAGCAGCCGCTCGATGAACTTCTGGCTCATCGCGTGGTCGTTCACCCGCGACAGCGGGATGTCCCGGCGGTCGCGCGAGAAGACACCGGTCTGCAGCAGCACACGCTCGTTGGTCAGCACGTAGTGCGTGGTGCGCCAGACCAGCCACGGCCAGAACGTCAGCCAGGCCACGGCGACCAGGGCCAGGCCCGCCACGATGTAGACCAGGATCGCGTCGAGGTCGAACAGCAGCGCGGTGATCACCGCCGCCACCGCCAGCACCAGGACCGTCACCGGCCGGATCATGGCCTTCCAATGGGGGTGCAGGTCGAGCACCACGTGCTCGTCCGCGGTCAACACGTCCTCGGGGAACGCCATCCGTGCCTCCTCGTTACAGCCTGCGATCAAACGCACGATTGTCCGCGAGCAGGGTAGTTCCACGAGGCGACGCCGGGCCATCCGCCATGGGTGCTCCGTCGGCAATCGGTCTGTCCCGGGCCCCCGGCCGAGTCGCCATGCGGGCAAAAGGACGGGCACCCGGCCTGAGGTCCGGGTGCCCGTCCGATCAGCCGGCCGTCAGCCGAGCACCTTGAGCGTGAAGGTGCGGGAGTTGTCCGACGGGTCGACGTCGGGCGTGGTCGCAAAACCCCACGTGACGTTGCTCGTCGCGGTCAGCGTGCCGTAGTCGCCGACCGCGGCGTCCTCCGGTCCGGACACGATGAGGCTGAACGTGCGGCTCTCACCCTGCATGAACTCTCCACCCGGTGCCGCGCAGCCCTGCCAGCAGGGCAGGTCGGCGTCCGGCTCCGTGCCGTCCACCCAGAAGCCTTCCGGCAGGCCGACCAGCTCGACCGGCACGTACTGGTGCGGGGCGTTGCCGCGCCAGATCACCGTCACCGCGAGCCGCCCGCGGAACCGTCCGTCGGTGTCCTTCGTCAGCTTCAGAGCCTTGCCGACCTTCAGCGTGATGTTCGACTGGGTGTCCTGGACGAACGGCCGCGGGTCGGCCACGGAGCCCGTCGTGCTGCGCAGCAGCGTGGAGAACGGCGTCAGCGGACCCGACGTCCCGTCGTTGAAGGTGACGCCGATCTCACCGCCGAGCGCCTCCATCGCGTACTTGCGCGTCTTGCTCAGCACCCGAAACGTCGAGTCGACCCGCCGCTCTTCACCCGGCTGGAACACGCTGCCGGTGCCGCAGTAGACGGTGCGCCGGCCGTCGGGGTTCCAGTTCCAGACGCAGGCGTCCTCGACCACGATGTCCTGCCAGGCGTTGGCGATCGGCTCGACGATCGCGAGGCCGAGGTACGCCGGCTCCGTGCCGGTGTTCTGCATAGTGGCTTCCAGCGTGCCGACGTAGCCGCGCTCCGTCGGCTCCAGCACCAAGGTGCCGGCGGAGACGGTCGCCGAGTCCTCGGCGGCGGCGTGCGCCGCTGCCGGGGCCGCCAGCGCGCCGACACTCATGGCCATGAGCGCGGCGACACCGAGCAGCACTTTGCGTCCTGCGTTGGTCAAGATTCCTCCCGTGAGTCAGGTGCGAGGTACTCGCACCGTCGACGTCACGCCGGACCTCCGCCGCCCGTGCCGAACAACCACTTCGGACGGAGCAAACCGGCGTCCGGTGAGGGTATTCCTTTCGCGCCGCTCCCGCTGACCCGGTCAGCGCAGGTGGACGACGTCTCCCGCGGCGACCGGCCGGTCACCGGTGGCGGTCCGCACGACGAGGCGACCCTCGGTGTCGACGGTCACGGCCTCTCCCGTCAGGTCCGTGGTGCCGCCGGGCAGCATCACCGACACCTGCCGGCCCAGCGTCGCGCACATCCGCACGTACGCATCCCGCAGGCCGCTCCTGTCCGAGTCGCCGCCGGCCGTCTGCCAGGCGTCGTAGTGCGCACCCAGCCGCTCCAGCAGGGCCGTCAGCAACGCGGTCCGGTCGGCCTCGGCTGCGCCGGCCAGCAGCAGGGAGGTCGCGGGCAGGCCGGTCGGAGTCTCCGGCAGCTCCTCGGGCCGCAGACTCACGTTCAGACCGATGCCGATCACCACCGCGCCCGGCGCGGGCACCTCGGCCAGCAGACCGGCACATTTGCGCCCGCCGACCAGCAGATCGTTGGGCCACTTCAGGGCGGGCTCCAGCCCTGTCACCGCGCGCACCGCCTCGGCCAGCGCGACCCCGCCGAGCAGCGGGAGCCAGCCCCAGCCGGAGACGTCCGAGGCCGGGCGCAGCAGCACGGACACCGCCAGCCCGGCGCGCGGCGGCGACTGCCAGGTGCGGCCGAGCCGCCCCCGCCCGGCCGTCTGCGACTCCGTGGTCACGACCAGGCCCTCCGCCGCGCCGTCCCGCGCGGCCGCGGCGGCGTCGGCGTTGGTGGAGCCGGTCTCCTCACTCACCTCGACGTGCCAGCGCGGCAATGCCCCGAGTCGTGCCCGGTCCAGCGGCTGCCTGCTCATCTCCACCACGGGAGCGTATCCACCCGCGGGTCAGCCGGCGTGACGGGCGCGCACCGGCGCGGCGTCGTCACCGGGCACGGACATCGGGCCGAGCCACTCCGGCAGCACGATCTCGGTGTCCCCCGGCTCGGCGGACACCCGCCGTCCCCGCTGGATGCTCTCCACCCGGTGGTGGCGCAACGGAACCCGGTCGCCTCGCGGCTCGGCACGCCGAGCGACGGGTCGCGGCTTCAGCGGCACCACGGGGTTCGACACCTCAGCCGACGAACCTCGCTCAAGGCTGTCCACGTCGGCCGCCACACCACGCACCCGGTTGTCGACGTCGGCGACCGAGCCGCGCACCGGGCTGTCCATCTCCGCCACCGCACCACGGACCAGGCCGGACGCCTCGACCGGCACACCACGCGCCGGCCTGGGCCGGCGGGCGGCACCGGCCACCGGCGCGGAGCCGCGCACCGAACCGCCTGTCGTCTCGCCCGCCGCGCCACCACTGCTCACGGCCGTCTTGCCGGCCCCGATCCCACCCCCGGCGGCCTTCTTGGTCAGCGCCGTGCCCCGGCGCGGTCCCGGTCGCGGCCGGGACGGCGGAAACCCGCCCTTCGCGGGCGGCTCGACCTCCCTGCGCTCACGGTCATCCGACTGCCACGGCCGCACCACGGCGAGCACCGTAAAGCCGCCCACCAGCAGCAGCACCCCGAACAGCGTCGTCACAACATTCTCAACGATTCGCCCGAACCGGACGAAACGAACGACCCGAACGGCGCATGATCACGACGATCTTGCGCGAACTGTTGCCCATTCGTCCCATACGCGCGTGTCGCACCCACAGTCCACGCAAGATCGCCGCCATGAGGGGCGGGGCGGGGGTGGTGTGGTGTAGATGACTGAACGGGGGTTCAGGTGGGTTATAGAGTCCGGGGCGTGACTACTACGGTGCCGGACAGCAGCCGGGTTGATGGGCGGACCACGGCTGGGAAGCTTGCGGACTTCGAGCGGCGGGTCGAGGAGGCCGTGCACGCGGGGTCGGCGCGGGCGGTCGAGAAGCAGCACGCGCGGGGGAAGAAGACCGCGCGGGAGCGGATCGCGATGCTGCTCGACGAGGGTTCCTTCGTGGAGCTGGACGAGCTGGCGCGGCACCGGTCGACGGCGTTCGGGCAGGAGCGGAACCGGCCGTACGGCGACGGCGTGGTCACCGGGTACGGGACCGTGGACGGGCGGCCGGTGTGCGTGTTCGCGCAGGACTTCACCGTGTTCGGCGGGTCGCTGGGTGAGGTGTTCGGGGAGAAGATCGTCAAGGTGATGGACCTGGCGATGAAGACCGGGTGCCCGGTGGTCGGGATCAACGACTCGGGCGGGGCGCGGATCCAGGAGGGGGTGGTCTCGCTGGGGTTGTACGGGGAGATCTTCTTCCGGAACGTGCGGGCGTCGGGGGTGATTCCGCAGATCTCGCTGGTCATGGGGCCGTGTGCGGGCGGGGCCGTGTATTCGCCGGCGGTCACCGACTTCACGGTGATGGTCGATCAGACCTCGCACATGTTCATCACGGGGCCGGACGTCATCAAGACGGTCACCGGCGAGGATGTGGGCATGGAGGAGCTGGGCGGCGCGCGCACGCACAACACCAAGAGCGGCAACGCGCACTATCTGGCGAGCGACGAGCAGGACGCGGTCGACTACGTGAAGGCGCTGCTGTCGTACCTGCCGAGCAACAACCTGGACGCCGCGCCGGTCTGGCCGGCCGCCGCGGACCTGGCCACCAGTGACACGGACGCCGAGCTGGACACGCTGATCCCGGACTCGGCGAACCAGCCCTACGACATGCACTCGGTGCTGGAGTCGATCCTCGACGACGGCGAGTTCCTGGAAGTGCAGCCGCTGTACGCGCAGAACATCCTGACCGGGTTCGGCCGGGTCGAGGGGCGGCCGGTCGGCGTGGTCGCGAACCAGCCGATGCACTTCGCCGGCTGCCTGGACATCGCGGCGTCGGAGAAGGCCGCGCGCTTCGTGCGCACCTGTGACGCGTTCAACATCCCGGTGCTGACCTTCGTGGACGTGCCCGGCTTCCTGCCCGGCACGAGCCAGGAGTGGGACGGCATCATCCGACGCGGCGCGAAGCTCATCTACGCGTACGCCGAGGCCACCGTCCCGAAGATCACCGTGATCACCCGCAAGGCGTACGGCGGCGCGTACGACGTCATGGGTTCCAAGCACCTCGGCGCGGACCTCAACTTCGCGTGGCCGACGGCGCAGATCGCGGTCATGGGCGCGCAGGGCGCGGTCAACATCCTCTACCGCGCGGAACTGGCCGCGGCCGACGACCCGGTGGCCCGCCGCGCCGAGCTGATCGACGAGTACGAGGACGCTCTGGCCAATCCGTACGTGGCCGCCGAGCGCGGATACGTGGACGCGGTGATCCGGCCCTCGGCGACCCGCGCGCACATCGTGCGCGGCCTGCGCACGCTGGCCACCAAGCGGGAGACGCTGCCGCCCAAGAAGCATGGCAACATCCCGCTGTGAGCAAACGTGTTAATCGTTGAGTGACGGTCATGTGGCAGAACGTTCACGCTGACCGGTCGCTGTGCGACTATGTCGGGATGACCGTGCAGGAGCCTGCCGATCGCCACCTGCTGCCGCGCCGCTACACGGTGCTGGTGGACGTGGGCTACCTGTACGCGGCCTCCGGGGAGCTGCTGCTCGGCACGTCGAACCGCTCGGAGTTCAAAGTGGACGCCGAGCGGATGATTCACGCGCTCATGGCGCAGGCCGCGAGCTGCCTCGGCGCCGACCTGCTCCGGCTGTACTGGTTCGACGCGGCACGCGACCGGGTGCCCACCATCGACCAGCGCGTCATCGCCCAGATGGCGCAGGTCAAGCTGCGGCTTGGCAACCTGAACCTGCGCGGGCAGCAGAAGGGCGTGGACGCGCAGATCCGCAGTGACCTGGAGACGCTGGCCCGGCACCGCTCGGTCACCGACGCGGTGCTGGTCGCCGGCGACGAGGACATGCTCTCGGCGGTCGAGGGGGCGCAGAGCTACGGCGTGCGGGTGCACCTGTGGGGCGTCGAGCCGCCGTACGGCACCAACCAGGCCGAGCGGCTGGTGTGGGAGAGCGACACGGTGTACACGCTGGACGCGGACTTCGTCCGGCCGTACTTCACGGCGACCGGGCGGATCCGCACGCCCACGCCCGCCGAGGTGTTCTCCGGCCGGCCCGCCATCGCGCTGCCCGCCGCGCAGGTCTCGGCTCCCCCGGAGCCGCGCCCGGTGCCGGCCGCCCGCCGCTGGCACCCGCAGCCACCGGAGCGCACCCAGCTCGTCGACATCGGCGAGTACGTGGCCCAGAAGTGGATCCTCACCCGCGGTCGTGACAACATCGGCGACCTGCTGCCGGGTCCGCTGCTGCCGACGGTCATCGACAAGGAGCTGCTGGTGGAGGCGGAGAAGGAGCTCGGCATCTCGCTGCGCCCCTTCGAGAAGGCACGGCTGTGGGTCCGCGACGGCTTCTGGTCGCGGGTGTATCGGGAGTTCGGCCTGGCCAGGCCGCATGGGGAGGGTTGAGATGACGGAGCAGCCGGTGATCCGGATCGAACGTGGCACGCCGACGGCCGAGGAGGTCGCGGCGCTGGTCGCGGTGCTGTCGGCCCGTCCCGCGGTGGTCGCCGAGCCGTCGGCGCAGGTGTCCGCGTGGTGGCGCAGCGGGCTGCCCGCGGTGACCGCGGCCGGGCCGGGCGCCTGGCGGAGTTCCGGCCTGCCCCGCTGACCAGCGGGTGAGCACGGCCGATAGCCCGGTGTGCATCCTTGCCCCATTTCGGTAGTCTGCTAGCGCTGGACCGCGTTGGTCACTGACCGCGGCACCGCCGATCGCGGACGAGAACCCCTGGGGAGGGCGTGCGAGATGGGTCTGCCCGAAGAGGACAAAGGACCTGCCTGGCTGCGCGACTACGGTCGCGAGAGCGGGTACACGAAGGCGAACGTGTTCACGGGTTACGACGACGGCTCGCTCGCCGTCGACCTGCAGAGCCTGGTCGACTTCGCCGAAGCGCTGGAGACGGAGCACACCAAGGACTACCGGCCGCATGCGCAGGAGGTCTTCAAGGACATGTCCGCGAAGGTCGCCGACCCGCACGCCGACTTCATCGAGCTGTGCTCCAGCCTCGGCTGGCAGCGCGAGCTGCTGGTGCAGACCTCCGACGCGCTGCTCAAGCACGATCAGGCGGTGCTGGCGTTCGTCACCGCCGCCCGTCAGATCAGCAAGAAGTACGGCGAGGCCGACGCGCTCGGCGCGGCCAAGGCCCAGGACGTGAACAAGAACCTGGCCGTCGCGGTGCCCACCACCGCGCAGGTGCCCACCACCGTGCAGCAGCCCGGCACGACCACCGCGCCGACCACCACCGCGCCGACCACGACGATCCCGCAGGTCACTCCGACGGGCGGCACCACGACCGACGGAGGGGACTACTGATGGGCATCCCACCCGAGGACCGCGCCCCGGCCGGCACCAACTGGTACGGCAAGTCGATGCAGCAGATGTGGGACCTGGTGGCGGGCCGCCAGCTGGAGCCCCACTACACCCAGGCGTCCGGCTGGAAGCGGGCCGGCGAGCTGGCCTACCTGCACAAGAGCCGCCTGCAGACCTACCGCGAACGGCTGGCGCAGGCCTGGCCGCCGGAGTCCAGCGACGCCGCCAAGGCCTACCTGGCCAAGCTCGACGAGCTGATCGTGGCGGTCGAGGACGTGGCCCGCGTGTCCGCCCAGAACCACCAGTACTCCAGGGACATCCCGGCCGCGTTCAGCGAGGCGGAGCGCAAGCTCCAGCCGATCCGCGAGGAGTACAACCGGATCGACCGCGCCCTGCGCAACGGCGAGCCGACGCCGCTCCCGAGTGGACAGACGCCGGAGAAGTTCCTGGAGGGCAAGCTGAACGAGGCCCGTGGCGTGATGCGCGGGCTGTCGGCGGACCTGTCCCTGGTCCGGGTCGGCATGGCCCCGCCCAAGCCGTACCTGCCGCCGGTCAAGCACCAGAGCGGCGACGAGCGGGACTACAGCGGCGTGGTGCCGCCGGTGATCCCGCCGGTGATGCCGTACGGCGGCGCGATCGCCCCGACGCCCACGGTGGGCGGCGCCACGCTGGCCCCGGTGCCGGTGGCCACGGGCCCCGACCTCACCGGGCTGGCCCCGACGCCGACGGCGCCCACCCCCACGCCCACGATCCCCGGCACGCCGCCGCCGGTCACGCCCGGCGGCACGCCGCCGTTCAACACCGGCCCGGTGATCGGCGCTCCGCCACCCGTGCTGCCCGGCATGGGCAAACCCACCATCGGCACTCCCGTCATCGGCAATCCCGGTCCGGGCCTCGGCGCGCCGCGCGCGATGCCCGCGGGCGGGGTCATCGGCGGCGCTCCCGGTGCCGGCATGGGCGGCCGCCCCGGCGTCGCGGGAGCCCGCGCCAACCCGGTCGGCGGCATGATCGGCGGACCGGGCGGCGGCATGGGCGGCCGCGGCGCGGCGGGCACGGTCAGCGGTCGCGGCGCGAACGGCTTCGGCGCGCCCATGGGCGGTGCGCCGGGCGCGGGCCGGCGTCGTGACGAGGACGATCCCGACTTCGATCCGGACACCCTGTGGGCCGTGGATCAGGGCGGCGCTCCGGTGCTGGACGCGCCGGACGCGCCCGGTCCGGTGGACCCGGGTCCGGCGATCGGGCTCGCCCGATGAGGTTTGCCGCACGTCTGGCGGCGGCGAGTCTGCTCGCCGCCGTCGCCACGGTCGGGGTGGGCGCTCCCGCCCACGCCGACCGGTACCGCAACGACCAGTGGTTCCTGCCGTTCCTGCGGGTCAGCGAGGCACACGCGATCAGCCAGGGCGAAGGCGTGACCGTCGCCCTCATCGACAGCGGGGTGGAGGGCGGGCACCCCGATCTCACCGGCAACGTGCTCAAGGGCTTCGACACGATCGTCGGCGGCGACGGCGACGGCTGGGGCGACGACGAGGGCCACGGCAGCAGCATGGCCGGCCTGATCGCCGGCCACGGGCACGGCGCGGGCAACCGGGACGGCGTGCTGGGCCTGGCGCCGAAGGCGAAGATCCTGCCGATCCGGATCTCCACGGCCAAGGGCCACGGCGGCGGCGACGCCATCGCGATCGGCATCGACGAGGCCGTCAAGCGCGGCGTGAAGATCATCTCGATCTCCGAGTCGGCCCCGTCCGCGGACTCCTCGGTGCTGATCAAGGCGGTGGAACGCGCACACGCGGCGGGGGTGCTGATCATCGCCGCTGCGGGCAACCAGCCGGAGAACTTCTACGTCGCCGCCCCGGGCCGCTACCCCGGCGCGGTCGCGGTCGGCGCGGTGGACCAGAAGGGCGCGGTCGCCCCGGTCTCGACCCGCGGTGCGGAGGTGCAGCTCGTCGCCCCGGGCGTCGACATCACCAGCACCAGCCGCATCAACAAGGCCACGAACACGCAGTACCGCAGGTCCAGCGGCACCAGCCCGGCGACCGCCATCACGGCCGGGGTCGCGGCGCTGGTCTGGTCGAAGTACCCCCAGCTCACCGCTGACGAGGTGCTGGAGCGGATGACCCGCACCGCCGTGGACAAGGGCCCCGCGGGCCGCGACAACGACTACGGCTTCGGCCTGATCGATCCCGTCGCCGCGCTGACCGCCCCGGCCGCGTCGCCGTCGGCTGCCGCCCCCACCGTCGCCCCGTCGGTCGAGGTGTCCCTGCCCGAGCTGCCCGGCACCCCGGACAGCGGCGGCCTGAGCCGCCTCTTCACGGGCGTCGTCCTGCTCGTCGTCGTGCTCGTCGGCGCCGTCCTGGTGATCGCCGGCATCGCCGTCTTCCTGGTCCTGCGCAAACGCCGCTGAAAGGAAGGGCACCTGCACATCGCTATGCGTTGTGGAAGGTGCCCTTCCTAACGTCCTGAGCCAACGAGCTGGGCGGAAGCGACCGGACTCGGCAGCCGCCGCGTGCCGCCGCCGCCCGTGACGGGACCGGCGCTCCGGACGCCGGTACGCTGCCCTGCATGGCAGCTCGACCGACCTTCATCCTCGCCTCCGCGAGCCCGGCCCGGCGTACTCTGCTCGACTCGGCGGGCATCGACGCCGAGGTGATCGTCAGCGGGGTCGACGAGGACGCCGTCGAGGCGACCACGGCGGAGGCGCTGAGCGCGGTGCTGGCCCGGATGAAGGCCCACGCGGTCGCCGAGCGCCTGCGGCACAGCGCGACCGCCCCGGCCAGGGCACTCGTCCTGGGCTGCGACTCCGTGCTCGCCTTCGACGGGCAGATCCTCGGCAAGCCCGACGACGCCGACGACGCCGTCAAGCGCTGGCAGGCCATGCGGGGGCGCAGCGGCGTGCTGCACACCGGCCACTGCCTGGTCGAGCTGCACACCGGCCGGGTCACCGAGGAGGTCGGCTCGACCGTGGTCCACTTCGCGGACATCGGCGACGCCGAGATCGAGGCGTACGTCGCCACCGGTGAGCCGCTGTGGGTCGCGGGCTCCTTCACCATCGACGGGCTGGGCGGCGCCTTCGTCGAGCGCATCGAGGGCGACCACAGCAACGTCGTCGGGCTCTCCCTGCCACTGCTGCGCCGCCTGCTGGCCGCGCTGGACATCCCGATCACGGAGCTCTGGCGGCAGCGCTGACCCGTCCGCCTGGCATAGGGTCGGCGGTGGGCCACCGGGCACACCCGGCCCCGCGTGTTGGACAGCTCGGCCCGGCGTACCCCGGGCGGGCGGAGTGGAGGAGTCATGGGCCGCGCCTTCATCACGGTCACCGACGAACTGCACGATTACGTCGTCGCGCACGGCACCCCGCCCGGCGACCTGGAACGTGACCTGGTCGCCGAGACGCTGCGGGCGACCGGCGGCGCGTCCCGGATGCAGATCGAGCCCGAGTACGCCGCCCTGCTGACGATGCTGACGAGGCTGGTGAACGCCCGCAACGCGGTCGAGGTGGGCACCTTCACCGGCATGTCCTCGCTGGCCATCGGCCGAGGGCTGGCCGACGGCGGCAGGCTGGTCTGCTTCGACATCTCCGCCGAGTACACGGCCATCGCGCAGCGCTACTGGCAGCGGGCCGGGCTGGCCGACCGCATCGAGCTGCGCCTCGGGCCGGCCGTCGAAGGGCTGGCCGCGCTGCCTGAGGAACCCCACCTGGACCTGGCCTTCATCGACGCCGACAAGGAGGGCTACGCGGCGTACTGGGACGCGCTGGTGCCGCGGATGCGCCCCGGCGGGATGCTGATCGTGGACAACGTGCTGTGGTCGGGCCACGTGCTGGACACCAAGTCCAAGGACACCTCCACCGCCGCACTGATCGCCTTCAACGCCAAGGCCGCCGCCGACGACCGCGTCGACGTCGTCATGCTCCCCTTCTCCGACGGCGTCACCCTGGCCCGCAAACGCTGACCACCCCTCCGCCCCGGCGCGGCGCGGAAGTGCATGATCGCCGTTTCCGGTCATGATCTGCGTTTCGACGCCAGGTTTCTGACCCGAAACGGCGATCTTCCTCGCTGCTCCGCCCGCGGTCGCGGCGCCCGCCCAGGGGTCGGGTCAGGCGGGGTCCGTGGCCAGGGCCGGGGTGAGCGAGGTGCGGCTGGTCGCGGCGAAGCGCCAGGCCAGGTAAGCAGCGCCCGCGATCAGCAGCGGGATGAACAGGAACGCGGTGTGCGCGCCGACCTGGTCGGCGACCAGGCCGAGCAGCAGCGGGCCGGCCCCGAAGCTGACCGCCATCGAGTACGACGCCACCCCGGCGGCCCGGTCGGCCTGCCCCGGCGCTGCCGCCACGGCCAGCGAGATGGCCAGCGGGTAGTGCATCGCGTTGCCGAGCCCGACCACGATCAGACCCGCCACCGCCACCACCGCGCTGCCGGCGCTCCAGAAGACGGTGAACCCGGCGAGGCTCAGCGCCAGCGCACCGAAGTAGAGCGGGATGGAGGACATCCGCAGCGCGATCCGGGCCCCGGCCAGCCGGCCGGCGAACATGCCGCCGACCATGGCGGACATGACCGCGGTGGCCGCCCCGGCGGACAGCCCGACCTGGCCCCGCAGCACCTCCGCGGTCCACATCGACAGCACGACCTCGACCGCCCCGGTGACGGTCATCATGCCCCAGGCCAGCCAGTACGCTCCCGGCAGCCGAGCGCCCCGGGGACGGGCCGGACCGGCACCGGCCAACACCGACACCCGGTCGCCGTCGGCGCGCGACACCGGCAGGCCTGTTCCGGCCATGACCGGCTGCGGCACGGCGTGGCTGGACGGGATGCGTACCCCCTTGATCTTCGCAAGGACCGCGACCAGGGCGATCAGGGCGACCAGCAGGGCGAGACCGGCCCGCCAGCCCCAGCCCGCGCGGATGGCCGCGCCGATGATCAGCGGGGCGACCAGGCCCGCGGCACAGGCGACGGCGTTGGCCTCGCTGATCGCGGCGGGACCGGCCGGTCCGTGCCGCTCGGCCAGCGCGGAGACGATGCCGCCGATCGCGGCGATGCCCGCCGTGGCGATGACGACGGTGAGCCCGATGGTGACCGCGAAGTACGCGGGCAGCAGCACGAAGCCGAGCACACCCGCGCCGATGACGGCCTGGCAGGCCCAGAGCACGGGGCCGCGGCCGAAGCGCCGGGACAGGTGGGGGTAGGCCGCGCCGCCCGCGACCGCGCCGACCGCGATGGCGGTGCTGTGCAGCCCGGCCACGGCGGCCGAGGTGCCCTGCTCGGCCCGCAGCAGCGGCACGATCGGGCCGAAGCCGTAGTTGAAGTAGCCCCAGAGCCCCAGCTGAAGGTAGATCAACCAGGTGGCGAGGTCACGCGAAAGCCGGGGCACCTACCGAAGCTACGCTCCTTACAGGTACCCCGGCCTCGGGTTGAGACGGAGCCAACACCTCAGCGCACGGACTTGGCGAACGTACGCGACGAGATGATCAACGCGACCACGGTCAGCGGAGTGAGGATCGCCAGCGCCTGCCAGACCGCGTCGTCACCGGGGTTGCCCGCGAACAGCGCGCGCACCCCGTCGGTCGCCCACTTGAACGGGTTGGCCTTGGCGACGTTCTTCAGCCATTCCGGGGCGAAGGTGAGCGGCAGGAAGATGCCCGCCAGCAGCATGATCGGCTGGATGACGGTGTTCAGCATCGGCGCCATGGCGTCCTCGCTGCGCAGGGTCAGGCCCAGCGCGTAACCGGTCGACGACAGCAGCAGCGTCATCAGGCCGATCAGCAGGTACGCCAGCAGCGCGTCGCCGACCGCCACCCGCAGCCCGAACGGCACCGCGAGCAGCGTCACGAGCACGGCCTGGAACAGCAACTGCACCACGTCACGCAGCGAGCGGCCGAGCAGCAGCGCGACCCGGCTGACCGGGGTGACCCGGTTGCGCTCGATCACCCCGGCCCGCAGCTCGGCGATGATGCCGAACCCGGAGAAGGCGCTGAACAGGGCGACCATGACCAGCATGCCGGGCACGAAGATCCGGTACGCCTGCTCGTCGGTCATCGGGCCGCCCTGGCTGAGCGCCTGCTTCATCAGCGGCGCGAACAGCAGCAGGTAGAACATCGGCTGGATGATGCCGACGGCGACCCAGACCGGGTTGCGCAGCAGCAGCTGCATCTGGCGCTGGAAGACCAGCCAGGTGTCACGAAGGAACTTCACTGCTCAGCTCTCCCTCAGGCTGCGGCCGGTCTTGGCCAGGAACACGTCGTCGAGGCTGGGCCGGTGCAGCTCGATGCCCTCGATGGAGACGCCCTCGGCGTCCAGGGTGCGCAGCACGTGCGGGATGGCGCTGGCACCGTCCTCGACGTACAGCCGCAGGGACTGCTCGGTGGTCTCGACCTTGCGCACGTACTCGGCGTTGTCGAACAGGTCGGCGGCCTTGGCGACCTCGCGTGCGTTGACGGAGACGACGTCGCCGAGCACCTCCTGCTTGAGGTCGGCGGGCGTGCCCTCGGCCACGATCTCGCCGTGGTCCATGATCGCCAGCCGGTCGCAGAGCGCGTCGGCCTCGTCCAGGTAGTGCGTGGTGAGGAAGACGGTCATGCCCATCTCCCGCAGCTTGCGCACCTCGCCCCACATGTGGGCGCGGGACTGCGGGTCCAGGCCGGTGGTCGGCTCGTCGAGGAAGACGACCTTCGGCGAGTGGATGATGCCGAGCGCGATGTCGACACGGCGGCGCTGGCCGCCGGAGTAGGTCTTGCAGCGGCGGTCGGCGTACTCGGCCAGCTCGAAGGTCTTGAGGGCCTCGTCGGCGCGGCGCTGGGCGTCGGCCTTGCCGATGCCGTACATGCGGGCGTGCAGCACCAGTTCCTCGCGGCCGGTGGACTCGTCCCAGGTGCTGCCGCCCTGGGCGACGTAGCCGATGCGGCGGCGCACCTCGCCCGGCTCCTTGCGCAGGTCGGCGCCCGCGATGACGGCGCTGCCGCCGTCGGGCTCCAGCAGGGTCGCGAGCATCCGCAGGGTGGTGGTCTTGCCGGCGCCGTTCGGGCCGAGGAAGCCGAAGATCTCGCCCTCGGCGACGCTCAGGTCGACGCCGCGTACCGCCTCCACGGTCTTCGTCTCGCGACCGGCGCGGGAGCGGAAGGACTTCCGCAGCCCGGAGGTCTCGATGATCATTTTTACTCCAAGGTCAGGGGTGACCTGGAGCCTAGGGCTGCGGTCTGACAGTAGTCAAGTTTGATTAATCGGTTGCGGAGTTACCGAACCCGCGCTTCCAGCGCTCCTGCAACTCCGCCGACACGTACTGCGCCCCCGCCTCGATGCGCTCGGCTACCCGCTCGCACCAGGCGATCTCGCCGTCGTTGCGGGCGATGCCCAGTTCGAGCATCCAGCGCACGTGGGCGGGCTTGTTCTCCGGCACCGCCCAGCCCGAGGCGATCGCGGCCTCCGCGCCCTCGTTGTCCGCCCGCAACTGCCGGGCCCGGTGCCGCAGCGCGGCGGCCACCTCCTCCCGAGGCAGCTCGGTCATCAGCGAGAAGCCGGCCAGGAACGGGTCCTCCACCTCTCGCCGCTCCCACAGCGCGGCCGACAGCAGGTCACGGAACTGCTCGTCACCCTTGGGGGTCATCTCGTACCGCGTCCGCGCGGGGCGGCCGCCCACCTGCTCGCTGCCGACCTCCCGCAGCGCGCCCTCCTCGGCGAGTTTCTTCAGCGCGTGGTAGACCGAACCGGGCTGCACGTTGGCCCACTTGTCGGCGTGCCAGCTCAGCAACTCCCGGCGTACGTCGTAGCCGTGCACCGGCTGCGCCATCCGCACCACGCCGAGGATCATCATTCGGGTCGTCGACACGGTGAACAGTGTGCGGCCGTACCGGCGACCGGGGGCATGCCACCCCCACCAGCGGTGACATGAACGAGCGTTCATGACACAGGTCACATGCCTCCTGAGCGCTCGTTAATGATCAACTCCACCGATAGACTCCGCGCAGGCCCGTTCGGGGAGGACGATGATGACGATGCTGTCCAAAGTGTTGATCGCGAACCGTGGCGAGATCGCCGTACGCGTGGCACGCGCGTGCCGTGACGCGGGCCTGGCCAGCGTCGCCGTGTACGCCGACGGCGACCGCGACGCCCTGCACGTGACCATCGCCGACGAGGCGTACGCCCTCGGCGGTGAGACCAGCGCCGACACCTACCTGCGCATCGACAAGCTGATCGAGGTCGCGCAGCGCTCCGGCGCCGACGCGGTGCACCCCGGCTACGGCTTCCTGTCCGAGAACGCCGCATTCGCCGAGGCCGTCATCGAGGCAGGCCTGACCTGGGTCGGCCCCACCCCGCAGGCCATCCGCGACCTCGGCGACAAGGTCACCGCCCGGCACATCGCCCAGCGCGCCGGTGCTCCCCTGGTGCCCGGCACGCCCGACCCGGTGAAGCACGCCGACGAGATCGTCGCCTTCGCGCAGGAGCACGGCCTGCCCGTGGCCATCAAGGCCGCGTTCGGCGGCGGCGGGCGCGGCCTCAAGGTCGCCCGCACCATCGAGGAGATCCCTGAGCTGTTCGACTCGGCCACCCGCGAGGCGGTCGCGGCGTTCGGCCGGGGCGAGTGCTTCGTCGAGCGCTACCTCGACCGACCCCGCCACGTCGAAGCCCAGGTGCTGGCCGACCAGCACGGCAACGTCATCGTCGTCGGCACCCGCGACTGCTCCCTGCAGCGCCGCCACCAGAAGCTGGTCGAGGAGGCCCCCGCGCCGTTCCTGACCGAGGCTCAGCGCAGCGCCATTCACGACTCGGCCAAGGCGATCTGCCGCGAGGCCGGTTACCACGGCGCGGGCACCGTCGAATACCTCGTCGGCGCCGACGGCACCATCTCGTTCCTGGAGGTCAACACCCGGCTCCAGGTCGAGCACCCGGTCACCGAGGAGACCTCCGGCATCGACCTGGTCCGCGAGCAGTTCCGGATCGCCGCGGGCGAGAAACTGCGCCTGCAGGCCGACCCGGCCCCGCGCGGCCACTCGATCGAGTTCCGGATCAACGGCGAGGACCCGGGCCGCAACTTCCTGCCCGCCCCCGGCGTGATCACCAAGATGCACCTGCCCGGCGGTCCCGGCGTACGCGTCGACACCGGTTTCGAGACCGGCAACGCCATCAGCGGCAACTTCGACTCGCTGCTCGCCAAGGTGATCATCACCGGCGAGAACCGCACCGAGGCCCTGGAGCGTGCCCGCCGCGCCCTGGACGAGATGGTCGTCGAGGGCATGGCCACCGCCCTGCCGTTCCACCGCGCCATCGTGCGCGACCCCGCGTTCGTCGAGTTCATCGTGCACACCCGGTGGATCGAGACGGAGTGGAACAACACCGTCCCGCCGTTCGGCGCCGCGGCCCCCACCGACGAGGAGGCCGGCGAGCGGCAGACCGTCGTGGTCGAGGTCGGCGGCAAGCGCCTGGAGGTCTCCCTGCCGGCCTCGTTCGGAGGTACGGCAGCGGCCGCGCCCGCCGCGGCCGGACGTCCCGCCAAGCGGCCCGGAGCCAAGCGCGGCGCGAAGGTCGCCGCGGGCGGCGACGCGCTGACCGCCCCCATGCAGGGCACCATCGTCAAGCTCGCGGTCGCCGACGGCGACACCGTGGCCGAGGGCGACACCGTCGTGGTCCTGGAGGCCATGAAGATGGAACAGCCCCTCACCGCCCACAAGTCCGGCACCATCACCGGCCTGTCCGCAGCGGTGGGCGAGGTCGTCCAGTCCGGCACCACGATCTGCGAGATCAAATAGCCCCGCCCGGCCCAGCCCACCTGGCGCAACTCTTGAAAAGTCGCGGGGGCCACGGGTGCGTTTTGGGGCGGCGCCTAGGGATATGACA